>DASTMN010000136.1:0-5292 GCA_035714165.1 Rhizomicrobium sp. | reverse complement strand
GCGCAATGTGGAGCTGGTGGGATCGGTGGATTCCAAGCGGGCGCTGGCCGAGGAATGTATCCGTACCGGCCGCTTCGCCGACGCCATCGAACTGTATGAAAGCGCCATGCAGGGGCCGCTGGGCGAGAACGACCCGGCCCTGCTCAAGGGGTTGGGCCGCGCCCGCATGCTGTCGGGCGAGGGCGCGGCGTCCGAGGCGCTGTTCCTGAAGCTGAAACAGGTGGACCCGGCGGCCTTCGATGCCGATGCCGAACTGGATTATGCCCGTGCGCTCGCCTTGCAGGGCAAGAATGACGCGGCGGTGGAACAGTTCGAAAAGGTGGTGACGCGCTATCCCGGCGAGGAAGCCCGCGCCCGCTTCGGCCTGCTGCTGAAGGAGATGGGGCAGGAAGCCCGCGCCCAGGCGCTGTTCGCGGAAATCCTGGCCTCGGTCAAGGGCGCGCCGGGCTATTACCGCAGCCGCCAGAAGGAATGGACGGCCATCGCCAAGGCGAACATCCGCTAGGCGCTAAAAGGAGGGGCTGTATGAAATGGCGTATGTCTGTTTTGGCTGTCGTCTTTCTACTGCCGTTTGTCTCGCCGGCCCAGGCCGACCTGATTCCCCAGACATGCCGCACCACGCCCGTCTCGGATAAGAGCGTTCCTGCGAACATCGCCGCGAAGGCGAAGGACCGGCGAGCTGTCGCGGTCAGAATCTGCCGCTCGGATATTCGCGGGCAGGAGGACAGGATAAATTCCGTGACTCTCATGAGAGAGGCTTGGCGGGACCGGTCAGGGGTCTGTGCTTCGCAAACACACTGGAAGCGGGCGGTGAAAGGTAAAATGCGCCCGGAGCCGGAGTGGGAAGAAGGTGACATCCTCATGATGATGTCGCGTGACTTGGAGTGTCCCTGGCCTGGCGACAAACGCTATGTATCGACGCGGCATGTGTCGCCGGGCGTATTCGTCGAGCTCAACCGGTTTTGGGAGAGTATGCGGGAGGCTGGAAACTTTGATAGAGCGATTGCCGAGATGCCTCATGAGCCGGGGGTTACGGACAAGCAAGCCAAGGCGTATGGGCTATTTTTGGAAGAGGTGAAGGCGGAGTTTCATTCGCGCCCGCCACCGGAAATTTCTGAGATACAAGTTTACGTTGGGGGTAAATGGAACCCGTCAGGATACAGTTTGCGTACCCCATGGAAGGGCGGAAGTTATTTGTCCTTCACCATTGATCTGACTCCGGAAGGCTGGAAGGTTTTATCCATCGGACGGATAGCTGTTTAGCTTCATCAAGGGGCATGGCAATTAATCTGAAGCGTCGTCGCCCTTCTTGGGCTTGGCCAGTCGGATCAGCGTCGCCACTTCGCGGTGCCAGCGCTTGAGCGGGCGCGCCGGATAGCCGCCGACATGTTCGCCCGGCGCGATGTCGCGGGTGACGCCCGACCGTGCCGCCAGCCGCGCGCCCGCACCGATGGTGCGGTGATCGCTGATGCCGACCTGTCCGCCGATCGCCACCATCGGCCCTATGGTGGTGGAACCGCCGATGCCCGCCTGCGCCACGATCAGGCTGTGATGGCCGATGCGGACATTGTGGCCGACATGGATCAGGCTGTCGAAGCGCACGCCGCGCTCGATATGGGTGTCGCCGATGGCGCCCCGGTCCACGGTGCAGTTGGAGCCCAGCTCCACATCGTCTTCGATAATCACGCGGCCAAGCTGGGGCACGCGCAGCAGCCCTTCCAGGCTGGGCACGAAGCTGAAACCCTGATTGCCGATGGAATTGTTGGGGCCCATCACCACCCGGTTGCCGATCAGGGCATGGGTGATGACGCAGTTGGGGGCGATGCGGCAATTGTCGCCGATCACCACGCCGCGCCCGATCACCACATTGTTGCCGATATAGCTGTCCTTGCCGATCACCGCGCCCGGTCCGACCTCGGCCCCGGCGCTGATCTGGGTGCCCGCGCCGATCGTGGCGGTCGGATGCACCGGCACCGCCGTCACCACGCCCGGCTTCATCATGTCCGGCGGATAGAACAAATGACCCACCTGGGCGAAGGCCAGGCGCGGATTGGGCGCAACCAGAAGGGCGCAAGCGTGATCGTGCGCCGCCAGCTTTTCGCTGGTGATCACGACGCTGGCTTTGGTGGCGGTGAAGGCGGCGGCATATTTGCCGTCGCTGTAAACGCTGATGTCGCCGCCCTCGGCGCTGTCCAGCGAGGCGACATCGCGCACCGGCAGGGCGGCGTCGCCGCCCTGAATCGCCGCACCGATATGGGCGGCGATAGCGGCCAGCGAAAACGGCCCGGCGCGTTCGTAGAAGCGGTCATCGGTCATGGGTGACGCAGCCTAGTGCATCGCCGAACGGGCGCAAGTGGCCCTAGACATTGGCATTTTCGTAAGCTTCGGATGCCTGCAGCCAGGTCTTTTCGGCGGCTTCCAGCTTGCGCGCGGCTTCGGCCCGTTTCTTGGAGACGGCGGTGGCCTTGGCCGGATCCTTGCTGAACAGCAGCGGGTCGGACAGGCTTTTGTCCAGCTTGGCCAGTTCGGCGGTCAGGGTGGCGATCTGGTGCTCCGCCGCCGTCACCTTTTCCTTCAGCGGCTTGAGGGTCTGGCGCCTGTCGGCATTGCTCCGGCGCGAGTCTTCCTTGCTGGCCTTGGCCTCGCTGGCTTTGGTGTCAGGTTCCTCCGTGCGGCGGGTGGGGCGGTTGTCGCCGGTCAGCAGGAACTTGCGGTAGTCGTCCAGGTCGCCCTCGAAGGGCGTCACCTTGCCGTCCGACACCAGCAGCAGCCGGTCGGCGGTGGCTTCGATCAGGCGGCGGTCATGGCTGACCAGGATCACCGCGCCGTCGAAATCGTTCAGCGCGGTCAGCAGCGCGTTGCGCGCGTCTATGTCCAGATGGTTGGTCGGTTCGTCCAGGATCAGCAGGTTGGGCTTGTCCAGCGTGGTCAGGGCCAGCATCAGCCGCGCCCGTTCGCCGCCCGACAGCTTGCCCACCGCCGTCTGCGCCTTGTCGGCGGAAAAGCCGAAGCCGCCAAGCTGGGTGCGGACCTGTTCCAAGGTCAGCTTGGGGCGCAGGTTCTGCAAGGTCTGGATAGGCGTGATGGTGGTGTCCAGTTCCTCGGCCTGGTGCTGGGCGAAATAGCCCACCACCAGCTTGCGGGCCGGGGTGAATTCGCCGCCCATCGCCTCCAGCTTGCCCGCCAGCAGCTTGGCCATGGTGGATTTGCCGTTGCCGTTCTTGCCCAGCAGCGCGACGCGGTCCTGCGGATCGAAGCGGAAGGAGAGGTTGGTGAGGATCGGCTTGCCCGGCTCATAGCCCACGCTGGCGCGGTCCATGGTGATCAGCGGCGGCGAGGCGGGCGTGGCCTCCGGAATGTTGATCGGCGCGACATGCTCGTCGGGCGGCACTTCCACCAGCGCCATCTTGGCCAGCATCTTGACGCGGCTCTGCGCCTGGCGGGCCTTGGCGGCCGATGCCTTGAAGCGGTCCACGAACTTCTGCATGTGGGCGCGGGCGGCTTCCTGCTTCTTGGCGAACGCCACGTCCAGCGCGCGCTGGGCGGCGCGGGTTTCCATGAAGGTGTCGTAATTGCCGGTGTAGAGCTTCAGCTTGCCGCGTTCCAGATGCAGGATGAACTCGCAGGCGGTGTTCAGCAGGTCGCGGTCATGGCTGACGATCAGGATGGTGCCGCGATAACGCTGGATGAAGTTTTCCAGCCACAGCACGCCTTCCAGGTCCAGATAGTTGGTCGGTTCGTCCAGCAGCAAGAGGTCGGGGGCGGTGAACAGGATCGCCGCCAGCGCCACGCGCATGCGCCAGCCGCCGGAGAATTCCTTGCAGGGGCGTTCCTGGTCCTCGGGCGAGAAGCCCAGGCCGGCCAGGATTTCAGCGGCGCGCGACGGCGCGGTATAGGCGTCGATCGCGTCCAGCCGGTTGTAGATGTCGCCCAGCTTGTGGCCGTCGGTTTCCGTTTCGGCCTCGGCCAGCAGGCGGGTGCGTTCGGCATCGGCCTCCAGCACGGTGTCCAGCAGGCTGGTATCGGTGCCGGGGGCTTCCTGCGCCACCGCGCCCACCTTCCAGGCGCTGGGCCAGCTCACCTCGCCGTCATCGGCATGCAGGCGGCCCAGGATCACGTTGAACAGGGTGGATTTGCCCGCGCCGTTGCGGCCGACCAGGCCGATGCGGCGGCCCGGGGGAAGGTTGGCGGTGGCCCCGGACAGGATTTCCCGCCCGGCGATCCGCACCACGATATTGTCAATCGCCAGCATTTGCGGGGGCGTATAGCACGGCTTGCCCTTTCCTCAAGCCCGTTGCATAAGGCCCGCGAAATTCCCCCTTTCCGGAGACAAAAATGGCCGTTTCGCGCACCTTTTCGATCATCAAGCCCGACGCCACGCGCCGCAACCTGACCGGCAAGGTCAATGCCGTGATCGAGGAAGCCGGCCTGCGCATCGTGGCGCAGAAGCGCGTCCGCCTGAGCGAAGCCCAGGCCAAGAAGTTCTATGAAGTGCACAAGGACCGCCCCTTCTATGGCGAACTGGTCAGCCAGATGACCGCCGAGCCGGTGGTGGTGCAGGTGCTGGAAGGCGAGAATGCGGTCGCCCGCTATCGCGAAGTGATGGGTTCCACCAATCCCAAGGACGCCGCCGACGGCACCATCCGCAAGCTGTTCGCGCTGTCGATCGGCGAGAATTCGGTCCATGGCTCCGACAGCCAGGAGAACGCCGCGATCGAAATCGCACAGTTCTTCAACGATGACGATATCGTGGGGTGAGCCTGGAAAAGCCGAAGGTCCGGTGGACCTTCGGCCCAGGCGAACGCCGCAGCGTCGTGCGGTTCCGCACGGCGCGAGGCCGGGACGGAACCCTGCATAAGTGCTAAAAAGGCTCCGGTGCGAACCGGAGCCTTTTTTTTCATGCAGGGCAAGACCGTCATCATCACAGGCGCCACCTCCGGCATCGGGGAAGTCGCCGCCCTCCGGCTGGCCGAGCGGGGCGCCCGCATCGTCTTCACCGCCCGCGACGAAGCCCGCGCTGCCGCCACCCTGAAGAAGCTGAAAAAGGCCAATGCCGCCGCCGCCCATGCCGTGCATATGGGCGACCTGTCCCGGCTGGACGAGATGAGGCGCATCGGCGCGGCGCTGGCGGCCGAGCCGCAGGTGGACGTGCTGGTGAACAATGCCGGGGCGCTGTTCGACCGGCGGCAGGAAACCGTGGACGGGCTGGAGCGGACCTTCGCCCTCAACCACATGGCCTATTTCGTCATCACCAACCTGCTGCTGCCGCGCCTGTCGGCGGGCGCGCGGATC
>DASTMN010000135.1:0-2560 GCA_035714165.1 Rhizomicrobium sp. | reverse complement strand
CGTCCAGCCGGGTCACATTGGCCTTCACCGCCTCCCAGAACGCATCGCCCGCAATGCCGGGCATGGGCGGCAGATGCGCCGCCACGGTTTCATACGGCAAGAGATGCAACAGCCGCGCATTCAGCGCCGCCAGTTCGTCGGACACGAAATGCGCGGGCGCGCGGCTGATCTTGGCGAAGTCACATTCGGCCGCCAGATCGGCCAGCGACAGGCGCGGCTCCGCCGGATCGGAGGTGCCGATCTTGGCAAGATAAGACGCCAGCGCCAGCGGCTCGATGCCATCCCCGCGCAGCGAGGCCAGCGACAGAGACCTCAGCCGCTTGGACAGCGCCTCGCCGCCCGCGCCCACCAGCAGCGGATGATGGGCGAATTGCGGCGCGGTCGCGCCTAGCGCGCGGAATATCTCGATCTGGGCGGCGGTGTTGGTGACATGATCCTCGCCCCGGATCACATGGCTGATGCCCATCTCCACATCGTCCACCACCGAGGGGAAGGTATAAAGAAACGCCCCATCCTCGCGCAGCAGCACCGGATCGGACTGGGTGGCGGTATCGATCTCCACCGGGCCGCGGATCAGATCGGTCCAACCGATTTTGGTGCGCGACAGCTTGAAGCGCCAGTGCGGTCTGCGGCCTTCGGCTTCCCATCTGGCGCGCGTCGCCGGATCCAGCGCGGCACGGTCATAGATGGGTGGCATGCGGCGCGCCTTGAGCAGGGCGCGCTTGCGCTCCAGCTCGGCCTCGGTCTCGTAAGCCGGATAGACATGGCCGGACGCCTTCAGCCTCTCGAAAGCGGTGCGATAGCTGTCCAGCCGGGCGGACTGGCGCGCCATCGCATCGGGCGCAAGGCCCAGCCAGGCCAGGTCGCGCAGGATCGCATCTTCAAATTCCCGTGTGGAACGCGCCGCGTCGGTATCGTCGATCCGCAGCAGGAATTCGCCGTCATGCCGCCGCGCGAACAGGCAGTTGAGCAGCGCGGTGCGGGCATTGCCGACATGCAGCAGGCCGGTCGGTGACGGTGCGAAACGGACTTTAACGGGCATCGCGGAACGCATTCGTGATGGGATAGCGGCGGTCGCGGCCGAAATTGCGCGGGCTGATCTTCACGCCCGGCGGCGCCTGGCGGCGCTTGTATTCGGAGATATACAGCAGGTGCTCCACCCGCTTGACCGTGGCGGGATCATAGCCCTTCGCCACCGTCTCCTCGAAACTGCATTCCTGCTCCACCAGGCATTGCAGGATGCCATCCAGCACATCATAGGGCGGCAGGGAATCCTGGTCGGTCTGGCCCGCGCGCAGTTCCGCCGTGGGCGGCTTGTCGATGATGCGGCCGGGGATCACCATGCCCCGCGGCCCCAGCGCCCCGGCGGGCGAATGTTCATTGCGCCAGCGCGACAGGGCGAACACCTCGGTCTTATAAATGTCCTTCAGCACATTATAGCCGCCGCACATGTCGCCATAGAGGGTAGCGTAACCGACACTCATCTCGCTCTTGTTGCCGGTGGTTAGCACCATCGGCCCGAACTTGTTGGACAGCGCCATCAGGATCACGCCGCGCAGCCGCGACTGGATATTCTCCTCGGTGGTATCGGCCTGCGTGCCCGCGAACGTCCCCGCCAGCGTCTCGCCCATCGCCGCGACGGCGCGCTCGATCTCGATGGTTTCGTAGCGCACACCCAAAAGCCGGGCGCAGGCATCGGCATCTTCCAGGCTCTCGATGGAGGTATAGCGCGAAGGCAGCATCACGCAGCGCACGCGATCCGCGCCCAGCGCATCCACCGCCACCACCGCCGACAGGGCGCTGTCTATGCCGCCCGACAGGCCCAGCACCACGCCGGGAAAGCGGTTCTTGTTCACATAGTCACGCAGCGCCAGCATCATGGCGTGATAGACCTGGGAGGAACGGTCCTCCGGCACGAATGTCGCGCCGGGCGCGCAAGCCCAGCGCCCTGCCCCGTCGCGCCGCCATTCGGTAATGGTGACCTGCTCCTGCCAACCCGGCATCGCCACCGCCATTCCGCCATCGGCGTTCAGCACAAAGCTGGCGCCGTCATAGACCACCTCGTCCTGCCCGCCGACCTGGTTGAGATAGACCAGCGGCAGGCCGGTTTCCGCCACCCGGCTTTTCGCCAGTCCGATGCGGACATCTTCCTTGCCCGCCTCGAAAGGCGACCCATTGGGGACCAGCAGGATTTGCGCGCCCGCATCGGCCAGCGCGGCGGTCACGTCCTGCGTCCAGATATCCTCGCAGACCGGCACGCCCAGCATCACGCCGCGCACCACCAGTGGCGACGGCAGCGGCCCGGCGGCGAAAACACGCTTTTCGTCGAACACGCCATAGTTGGGCAGGTCGTGCTTGCGGGTGACGGCTACGACCCCGCCGCCGTCCAGCAGCGCCACGGCGTTATGGAGCCTGCCGTCTTCGCGCCAGGGCGCGCCGATCAGGATCGCGGGGCCGCCATCGGCGGTGTCGCGCGCCAATGCTTCCACCGCCGCGCGGGCATCCTCCTGCAGCGCCGGTTTCAGCACCAGGTCCTCCGGCGAATAGCCGGTGATGAACA
>DASTMN010000134.1:0-18648 GCA_035714165.1 Rhizomicrobium sp. | reverse complement strand
CCTGCATGCCTGGTGCGAAGTCTATCTGCCCGGCGCGGGCTGGGTGGGCCTCGATCCCACCTCCGGCCTGTTCGCGGGCGAAGGCCATATCCCGCTGGCCTGCACCGCCAGCCCGGCCCAGGCCGCGCCCATCAGCGGCGCCGTGGAAAAATCCGAAGTCCTGTTCGATTTCGACATGACCGTGACGCGCGTGCTGGAGCCGCCGCGCGTCACCAGGCCCTATACCGACGCGCAATGGGCCGCGATCGAAACGCTGGGCGACGCGGTAGACAAGGTTCTGAATGATCACGATGTGCGCCTGACCATGGGCGGCGAGCCGACCTTCGTCTCGATCGACGACCGGTCCGGCGCGGAATGGCATACCGCCGCCACCGGCCCCGCGAAGCGGGCGCTGGCCGACACGCTGATCCGCCGTCTGCGCGACCGCTTCGCGCCGGGCGGCCTGCTGCATTACGGTCAGGGCAAATGGTATCCAGGCGAATCCCTGCCGCGCTGGGCGTTTGCGCTTTACTGGCGCGCCGATGGCGTGCCGCTGTGGAAATCGGCGGACCATATCGCCGCCGAAAAGGCCGATCACCAGCCCACGCTGACGGACGCACAGGCGCTGATCGCCGCCATCGCGGAACGGCTGTCGCTGGATGGGTCCTATATCGTCCCCGCCTTCGAGGATTTCTGGCATCACCTGCGCGAGGAACGCGCGCTGGCCGCCAATGTGGACCCGCGCGATTCCAAGCTGGACGATCCCGAACTGCGCGCCCGGCTGGCGCGGGTGTTCGAGCGCGGATTGAGCCAGGCGGTGGGCTATGTGCTGCCGCTGGAAAAAGGCGTGCATCGCTGGCTGTCCGAACACTGGACCACGCGCAGCGGCCATCTGTTCCTGCTGCCGGGCGACTCGGCGATCGGCTTCCGCCTGCCGCTGAACGCGCTGCCCTACGTTCCACCGGAAGCGCGCACTTTCATCCCGCCGCCCGATCCCTTCGCGCCACTGCCGCCGCTGCAATCCCCGGATGCCAGCGGGCAAGGCTATCGCAGCGGGCGCGGCAACGGCCATCTGGACGGCGAGGTGCGGCCCGACGCGCCCTTCCGCGCCATCAACGCCGCCGTCGCCACGCCGCTGCTGCCCGAACCCGTGGTGCGGACCGCCCTGACGGTGGAACCGCGCGACGGGCGGCTGTGCATCTTCATGCCGCCCACGCCGAACGCGGCCGACTATTTCACGCTGCTGGAAGCGGTGGAGGACAGCGCCACGGCGCTGGGCATCGCCGTGCATATCGAAGGCTATCCGCCGCCTTACGATCCGCGCATCCATGTCATCAAGGTCACGCCCGATCCCGGCGTGATCGAGGTGAATATCCATCCCGCCGGAAACTGGCGCGAGCAGGTGGAGATCACCCGCGCCCTGTACGAAGAGGCCGCCGCCAGCCGCCTCTCCACCGAGAAGTTCCTGCTGGATGGCCGCCATACCGGAACCGGCGGCGGCAATCATATCGTGGTGGGCGCGCAGGCCCCGCCCGACAGCCCTTTCCTGCGCCGTCCCGACCTGCTGAAAAGCCTGGTCGCTTACTGGCAGAACCATCCGGCGCTGTCCTACCTGTTCAGCGGGTTGTTCATCGGCCCGACCAGCCAGGCGCCGCGCCTGGATGAAGCGCGGCACGAGTCGCTTTACGAGCTTGAGATCGCCTTCGGCGAAATTCCCCCGCGCGAAGCCGCCGGCATTCCGCCCTGGCTGGTGGACCGCATCTTCCGCAACCTGCTGGCGGATTCGACCGGCAACACCCACCGCACCGAAATCTGCATCGACAAGCTCTATTCGCCCGACGGCCCCACCGGCCGCCTGGGCCTTGTCGAGTTCCGTGGCTTTGAAATGCCGCCCCATGCGGAGATGTCGCTGGCCCAGTCGCTGCTGCTGCGGGCGCTGATCGCGCGCTTCTGGCGCGAACCGTATCACGGCGCTCTGGTGCGCTGGGGCACCACGCTGCATGACCGCTTCATGCTGCCGCATTTCGTCTGGGCCGACCTGGAGGATGTGATCGGCGACCTGAAAGGGCATGGCTTTGCCTTCGATGCCGAATGGTTCCGCCCGCACTGGGACTTCCGTTTCCCGCAGATCGGCGCCGTCCAGTATGAGGGCGTGGGGCTGGAGCTGCGCACGGCGCTGGAACCCTGGAACGTGATGGCCGAGGAAGGCGCGGTGGGCGGCACGGTGCGCTTCGTGGATTCTTCGGTCGAGCGCCTGCAGGCGCGGGTCAGCGGCCTGACGCCCGGCCGCCATTGCCTTCTGGTCAACGGCCGCACCGCGCCCCTGCGGGCTACCGCCCCGGCCGAGGCGGTGGCGGGCATCCGCTTCAAGGCCTGGCAGCCCGCGCATGGCCTGCATCCCACCATTCCCGCCCAGGCCCCGCTGACGTTGGAAATCTGGGACGGCTGGCGCAAGCGCTCCCTCGGCGGCTGCACCTATCATGTGGCCCATCCCGGGGGCCGCAATTTCGAGGTCTTTCCCGTCAACGCCCATGAGGCGGAAGGCCGGCGGCTGGCCCGCTTCGAGCCGTTCGGCTTCACCGGCGGGATATTCGAGGCCGGGCGGGAGGAAGCCCATCCCGATTTCCCCTATACTCTCGACCTGCGCCGGGGAGCCTGAGTCTGCCAGTGTCGAATGCCCGATTTGCCCAGCCCGTGCGTATGCCGGCACGTTTCGATGAATTGCGCGATGAGGACGGTCGGGTGCGCCCGCACTGGCGTGCCTTCGCAAAGACCCTCACCCAGCTGACGCCGGAAGAGTTCGCGCGCCGCCAGGCCTCGGCCCGCGCCACGGTGCAGGACAATGGCGTCACCTATAACGTCTATGACGACAAGGCGGGGCAGGCGCGGCCCTGGCAGCTCGACATCGTGCCGTTCATCCTGTCTGCGGAGGACTGGGCGCGGATCGAAAGCGCCGTGATCCAGCGCGCCATGCTGGCCGACCTGATCCTGCGCGACGTCTATGGCCCCCAGCGGCTGGTGAAGGAAAACATCCTGCCCGCCCATCTGGTGACGGGCCATCCCCAGTTCCTGCGCCCGCTCTGCGGCGCGCGCCCGGCCCAGGATGTCCATGTGCATCTGTATTCCGCCGACCTGGCGCGCGGCCCGGACGGATCGTGGCGCGTGCTGGCCAGCCGCGCCGACGCGCCCGGCGGGCTGGGCTATGCGCTGGAAAACCGGCTGGTGGTGGCGCAGACCTTCCCGGAGAATTTCACCGACCTGCGGGTGGCGCGGCTGGCCGCCTTCTTCAACGCCTATCGCGAGAGCGTGCTGTCGCTGGGCCATTCGCGCCGCGACCGCGCCGTGCTGCTGACACCCGGCCCGTATAACGAAGCCTATTTCGAGCATGTCTACATGGCCCATTATCTGGGCCTGACGCTGGTGCAGGGTGACGACCTGGCGGTGCGCGACGGCGCGGTCTTCCTCAAGACCCTGACGGGACTGGAGCGCGTCTCCGCCATCTTCCGCCGGGTGGATTCCGATTTCTGCGATCCCCTGGAGCTGCGGGGCGACAGCGCCCTGGGCGTGCCCGGGCTGGTGGAGGCGGTTCGCGCCGGCACCGTCGTGCTGGCCAATGCGCTGGGCGGCGGGGTGATCGAATCCCCCGCCATGGACGCCTACCTGCCCGCCGTGTCACGGGCGCTGCTGGACGCGGATCTGCAAATCCCCGACATCGCCACCGTCTGGTGCGGCACCGACTGGGGCCGCAAGGAAGCGATGGCGCGGCTGGACCGCGCCATCCTGCGCGACGCCTTCGATGCCCGCCCGCTTTTTTCGCGCCACTCCAGCGCCCGGCTGGGCGCCGATATGAGCCTGGAAGAGCGCGAACAGGCGATGGCGCGGCTGGCGCGGCGGGGCGAAACCCTGGTGGTGCAGGAAGTCGCGCCGCTGGGCATGGCGCCGGTGTACGACAAGGGCCAGTTCATGGCCCGGCCCGTATCGCTGCGGGTCTTCGCGGCCTGGACGCCGTCGGGCTGGACGGTGATGCCGGGCGGACTGACGCGCGTGGCCGCCGACGAAACGATGCGGGCGCTGTCGATGCAGTCGGGCGCGGCCAGCAAGGATGCCTGGGTGCTGTCCGCCGCGCCGGTGGACAGTTTCAGCCTGCTGGATGGCGGCGGCAAATCGCTCGACATCCGCCGCCAGGGCGAATCCGCCCCCAGCCGCGCCATGGACAACCTGTTCTGGCTGGGCCGCTATGCCGAGCGCACCGAAAGCTTTGTCCGCATCCTGCGCGCCGTCGCCGCCCGCGCCGGTGACGAACCCGCCGCCGCGCTGGATGTGGCGCGCAAGCTGCTGATCCCCTTCAGCCAGGCCAGCGACGCGCCTATCGAGGAAATCGCCGACGAGCACGGCCTGGCGCGCGAGCTGCAACTGCTGATCTACAGCCCGCGCAACAGCCGGGGCCTGCAACGGCTGCTGGCGCGCGTCGAGCAGACCGCCTGGTCGGTGCGCGACCGCCTGTCGCTGGACACCTGGCGCACCATCCATGCCCTGACGGCGGCGGACGAGCTGCCGGACATGGACGAACCCTTTGCCGCGCCGCGTGCGCGCATCTATCTGGACTCGCTGGTGCGCCGCGCCGCCGCCCTGTCGGGCCTGTCGGCCGAGAACATGACACGCGGCCCCAACTGGCTGTTCATGGACCTTGGCCGGCGCGTCGAGCGGGCGATGCACCTGGCCTGGCTGGTGCGCCAGGGCGTTGGCCAAAGCGTTGATGGGAGCGGTACGCCCGGCGATGCGCGCGAGACGGAGAATATCCGCATCCTGCTGGAAATCGCCGACAGCGCCATGACCTACCGCTCGCGCTATCTCAACGCCTATCAGCTGATGCCCTTTGTGGACCTGCTGCTGCTGGACGAACACAATCCCCGCGCCTGCGCCTTCCAGGTCGCCGCGATCGAAAGCCATCTGCGCGAACTGCCGCGCATCACCCCGGCCCAGCGCAGCGACACGCCGCGCACCCTGGCGGCGCAGATGCAGGCCGCGCTGACCGAAGCCCAGCCCGCGCGCCTGTCCTTCTGCGAAAACGGAACACGGCCCGGCATCCTGGAACTGACCGATGCGATCCAGGACAAGGCGCTGATGCTGTCCGACGCGCTGGCCGACGCCTATTTCCAGCATTCCAGCCGCCGCCGCACCGGCGCGGCGGGCCATTCGTGAGGCGCTGATGGCCGAATATTTCGTGCGCCACCGCACCACCTACCGCTACCAGCAGGATGTTTCACATTCCTGGCATCTGGCGCATCTGCAGCTGCGCACCACGCCGTTTCAGGCGGTGCATGACAGCAGTGTCACCCTGTCGCTGGAAGCGGCCAGCACGGAATCGCGCCGCGACTATTTCGGCAATCCCTGCGACTGGTTTTCCATCGACCAGCCCCACACCCATCTGGAAATCCTGGCCGAAAGCCATGTGCGGGTGGCGCCGCGCCCCGAGCGTATCTCGCGCGACAGCCTGTCCTGGGAAAATGTCCGCGCCCTTCTGGAAAGCCCCAGCACCGACGAGGCGCGCGGCGCGGTGCAGTTCATCTTCGATTCCCCCATGACGAAGTTTGAAAGCGACATCGCAGGCTATGCCGAGGTGAGCTTTCCGCCGGGCCGCCCGCTGCTGGCGGGGGCGATGGAACTGATGAACCGCATCCACAAGGATTTCCGCTACGACACCAGCGTGACCGACGCCACCACGCCAGTGGACCGGGTGTTCGAGATCCGCGCCGGCGTCTGCCAGGACCTGGCGCATGTCGCCATCGCGGCGATGCGCTCCATCGGCCTGCCCGCGCGCTATGTCTCCGGCTATCTGCTGACCCAGCCGCCGCCGGGCCAGCCGCGCCTTTTGGGCGCGGATGCCAGCCATGCCTGGTTCAGCGTCTGGGCGCCGCCCTTCGGCTGGGTAGACCTGGACCCCACCAACAATGTCGTGGTGAGCGATGCCCATGTCACCGCCGCCTGGGGCCGTGACTATGGCGATGTCTCGCCGGTGGGCGGCATCATCCTGGGCGGCCATGACCATGTCGTGGATGTGGGTGTTGATGTGATCCCGATGGAGCAGATGCCGGGCGGACAGGCCGGGGACCAGATGCCCGTTGCCCCGCCGCAGCCCCCGCGATAAGACAACCCGGTTTTTCCGGCTTTTTCCCGCATGACCGCACCGCTCGTGATGCTGATCGCGCTCGCCGCTTCCGCGGCGACGCTGATGGGCGGGCTGCTGGCGCTGTCGCTGAAGGAAAAACTGCCGCTGGTGCTGGCCTTTTCGGCGGGCGCGGTGATCGGCGTCGCTTTTTTCGACCTGGGGCCGGAAGCGCTGGAACTGGGCGCGGGCCTGTATGCTCCGGCCACGCTGCTGGCCATCTCGGCGGGTGGCTTCTTCCTTTATGCCCTGCTGGACCGGCTGCTGGGCCATCACGATCATGGCGCCGCCCTGCCCAACCCGCGCCGCGGCGTGATCGGCGCCATCAGCTTCTTCGTCCACAGCATGACCGACGGCTTCATCATGGGCATCGCCTTCCAGGCCAGCCATGAGGTGGGTTTCGTGGTGGCCGCCGCCGTGCTGGCGCATGATTTCGCCGACGGCCTCAACACCGTGAATGTGGTGGTGCGTCATGGCGGCAGCCGCCGCTTTGCGATGCGCTGGCTGGCGCTGGACGCGGCCGCGCCGCTGCTGGGCGCGGGCCTGAGCCTGATGGTAACACCGCAGCCCGGCCTTCTGGCGCTTCTGCTGGCGCTGTTCTGCGGTTTCTTCCTGCATATCGGCGCCAGCGGCCTTCTACCCGAAAGCTATCGCGCCCGGCCGCAATGGAGCACCCTGGCCGCCACCATCGCGGGCGCGGTCTTTCTGTACCTGGTCACACTGCTGGCCCACGCCCACTGAAGAACCACACGGGCATGAAAAAACCGGCCCGTTGCCGGGCCGGTTCTCATTCGCTGGCAACAGCGTTACGAGGCCTGCAGGCCCTGCATGATGTTGCGGTTGATCTCGATCAGCGGGTCCAGCGGCGCCTTTTCACGCGTCACGCTGCGCGAATATTTCGACACCCAGAGCGACAGCGAGATGATCTTGGCGCGCACATCCTGGGTCAGGGTGTTGCGGTCGTCCATGCAGTCGGCGGCCAGGGTGCGCCACAGGCGGCGGTTCCAGTCCACCGCTTCCACCAGCGGCGTGCCGATGGCGTTGGATTCCTTGGCGCTCAGCAGCGCGCCCGTCACCTGGCCGAAGATGCGGTATTCAGTGACGCGCGGGTCTTCGGTCGCGGCCTGGGCGGCCTTATAGGCGTTAAGGCTCATAGTTCAGACGCTCCTGTTCCAGGTCGAAAAGCTTCCGGCAGGCGATCAGCGCCTTGTAATACTGGCCCTGCGAGACGTCGCGGCTGATCTCCACGCAGGAAGCCAGGATGGTCGGGGTGCTGATCGCCCCCATGAACTCGGTCATGCGCAGCGCGAACTCGTTATACGGCTCCTCGCTAGCCTCGCCGTCCAGATACATCATCATGATGGCCAGATAGATGCGGCGGGCGGGCGTGTTGGCCCCTTCCGGCTGCATGATGTCCTTTTCGCGCAGGACGCAGGCCTTGTTCTGGATCACCAGGCTGGTGCGCTTGTCGCCATTGGCCAGAACCGCGCCGTTCAGCACGAACTTCTCACCCGGCTTTAACGATAGTTTCAGCGGCATTGCGCCCTTCCCTCTGTTCAGGCGGCCACGCTACGCCCGGTTCGGTTAACAAAAGCCTGATGGTTTGGTGCGATTTCGTTCACCGGTGATTAAGCATGAAAGGCTTTGATAAGCGGGATTTTCCGCGAAAGCCCGATGTCATGGCCCAGGCCAATCCCCTTCCCAGCATTGACGCCCTGTCCGGCGTGGACGCCCGCCTGCAGGCATTGGACAAGCTGGAATCGCTGGTCGGCGAAGTGGCGCGCGAGAAGGCCCGTCATCGGTCCAACATCGCCCTGAAGCGCGCCATCCAGAAATGGCGCAGGGGCGACCTGGTATCGGCGACGCAATGGGCGCTGCGCGCCACCGAGGCGGACGAGAACAATTCCAAGGCCTTTCATGTACTGGCGATGGGGCTGGAGCGGATGGGCCATCTGCACAAGGCGCTGCTGACCTATGAGCGCGCCTTTGAACTCGATCCCGAAGACCCCGAACTGCTGATCAATCTGGGCCTGACCGCCTGGAACCTCAAGCTGACCGAAGGCGCGGCGAAGATGTTCCAGCTTTACATCGCCGCCTGCCCCGACTCGCCCCTGGGCTACAACAATCTGGGCAGCGTGCTGTGCGACCTGGGCCATCCCGACCAGGGCATCGAAACCCTGCGCGATGCGCTGAACCGCATGCCGCACGAGGCGATCCTGTGGAACGCGCTGGCCACGGTGCTGGCCGAGGAAGGCCGCGCCGATGAAAGCCTGGTTTTCTACAACGAGGCCGCCCGGCTGCAACCCGACTTCGCCCGCGCCTATCACAATCTGGGCTATGCCTATCAGCACCTGGGGCGGCTGGAAGAGGCGCTGGAAAATTACGACGAAGCGCTGAATCACGCGGTGGACCCCACCGAACGGCGCGAGACCAGCCATTCGCGCAGCATCTGCCTGATCGGGGCGGGGCGGCTGGAAGACGGCTTCCGCGCCTATGAAATCCGCAACGATCCGCGCTTCCGCGCCTATCTGCATCACATGATCGAAGCGCCCCAATGGCAGGGCGAAGACCTT
The DNA here is from genome assembly GCA_035714165.1 of Rhizomicrobium sp. Taxonomy (GTDB): domain Bacteria; phylum Pseudomonadota; class Alphaproteobacteria; order Micropepsales; family Micropepsaceae; genus Rhizomicrobium. The sequence continues at coordinate 9,930 of DASTMN010000134.1, read as the reverse complement.
GCAGGCAAAAGGCTGCTGCTGGTAGGTGAACAGGGGTTGGGCGACGAATTCATGTTCGCCAATATCCTGCCCGATGTGCAGAAGGCGGTGGGCGCAACCGGCAAGCTGCAGATCTGCGTGGACTCGCGACTGGTGCCGCTGTTCCAGCGCTCCTTTCCCGCCGCCGAGGTCGGCACCTATGACGACCGCACCCTGATGGACAAGGACGGCAACAAGGCGCTGCGCCTGGTGCCGTTCGCCAGCAAGGACAACCTGCCCGACCTGTGGGCGCCGATGGGATCGGCCCTGCAATATTACCGCAAGTCGCTGGCCGATTTCCGGCACGAAGCCTTCCTGATCCCCGATGCGGACCGCGTCGCGTCCTTCCGCGACCAACTGGCCGCGATGGGGCCGGAAAAAAAGGTCGGCCTGTGCTGGCGCTCCATGATGCTGGGGGCCAAGCGCGCCAAGTATTTCTCGCCGATAGACGCCTGGGGCCCAATCCTGCAGACGCCGGGCGTTACCTTCATCAACCTCCAGTATGGCGATTGCGCCGCCGAGATCGCGCGCGCGCAGGAACTGTTCGGCATCACCATCCACCAGATCGAAGGGCTGGACCTGCGCGACGACATTGACGGGTCGGCGGCGCTGTGCGCGGCGCTGGATCTGGTGATCAGCGCGCCGACCGCCGCCGCCGCCACCGCCGCCAGCGTGGGGACGAAAACCTGGTTCCTCACCGCCGGACGCACCTGGCCGCAGCTGGGGACCGCCGAATATCCCTGGTATGCCGATACCCGCGTCTTCTGGCCGGAAAAATTCGGCGACTGGAACATGCTGATGCCCGATGTCGCCGACGAACTGGAAGTGTTCGCGGCCGACGCGGCGCGCAGGCCTTTGTTTTAGAAAACCCCCTCCGGCTTCAACTTACGCTCGCCTCCCAAGAAGGTCGGCTTCGCACGTTGAAGCCACCTCCCCCTTTCATGGCGCTGCGCGCCAAAGGGGGAGGCGGGGCTGTGCTGCTTTGAATTGTCATTCCCGCGCAAGCGGGAATCCAACTTTCTTAACCCGCCAAGGTCCGGCAGCTAGTCACACACCAGCGTGAAGGGCCGCCCGCGCGACTTGGGCTTCCAGCCCGCCTCGATCGCCAGCCGCACATCGTCGGCGATGCGATGGGGATCGGGATCGGGCCGCTCGGTCTTGCCGCCGGGCATTTCGCGAAAGGGATATTCCAGGATCAGTTCGCGGCGGGCCTCGTCGCTGCGCTCCACCGAAAGCCGCAGGCCGACATGGTTGCCGTCGGGCTGCCATATCTGCTCGCTTTTCAGCGTCCAGCGCAGCGGCCAGCCGTCCACTTCCAGCGTGCCACCCAGTTCGCGTTTTCGGCGTTTTGTCATGCGTCCTCGATACGGGCACAAGCCCGCCTCCCCCTTTAGCGCGAAGCGCGGCAAAGGGGGAGTGGCCGTAGCACCGATCAGGTGCGAAGGCCGAGGGGGTTCAAATTATTGTTGTTGTTGCTGCTGGTGATACAACCTCTCCGGCATCGACGGCGTGGGCATGGGCGAGGCCATCGGCCGGGTCACTTTCAGGAAATCCTCGTGCCGGAGGGGGGCGTTGGTCGGCTCCAGCCCCACCGCGATGGACAGTTCGCTGTCGGCCCCGCCCTTGTAGGTGCCGCGGGTGGGCGGCACATCGGCATAATCGCGGCCCACGGCGGCGCGCACATGGCGTTCGGCAGCCAGGATATTGTTGGTGGGATCGAAGCCGACCCAGCCCAGCGACGGCAGCCAGGCTTCCACCCAGGCATGGGTGGCGTCGGCGGCGCTGCGGTCGCGCGAACCCTTGTGATAGAGATAGCCGCTGACATAGCGGCAGGGAATGTCCCATTCGCGCGCGATGGCGGTCATGATATGGGCAAAGTCCTGGCAGACGCCGCGCCGCTGTTCCAGCGCCACCTCTATGGGTGAGTTCACCTCGGTCACGCCCGACTGGTATTCAAACGAATCGAAGATGCCGCGCTGAAGCCGCAACAGCGCCGTCAGGGGATCGCCCTGCGGCTTTTCCAGGTCGGCGATCTTCATGAAGGACAGCAGTTCCGGCGAGGACCGGGCGAATTTCGACGGCTCCATCATGTCGAACTGCTCGTCATGCAGGTTGCGGTTGTTGTAGCGGTCCCATTCCAGCGCATCCAGCCTGTCGGGCAGCGTGCGCGGCTGGCTGATCTCCACGATGGCCTGGGCCTCGATCCTGAGCTCCTCATGCTCGCGCAGCAGGTTGAAGTGATAGACCGCGTTGCCCAGGTGATCGGTATAGGCATAGAGCTGGGCACGCGGATTGGTGGAAATCTGGAAGGAGCGCAGCGTCTGCGGCCCCTCGGAACGCGGCTGCATCCGAAGCTCCATCACGCTCTCGCGCACCGGGGCGCTGTAGCGGAAGAGGTTCACATGACGGATCGAATAGAACATCAGGACCTCTCAACACACACAAACCCGCCTCCCCCTTGTGCGCGCAGCGCGCCCGCAGAGGGAGGTGGTTTCAACATGCGCGGCATGTGCGACGGCGAGAGCCGAAGCAGCCGAGCGAAAGTTGAAACCGGATGGGGTCATAAGACGGTTTCCGCGCCATAGGTGATGTAGGACGCATACAACTGCTTGTGGATCTGCTCGCACTGGCGCGTGATGTCGGCGATGAAGGCGGCGACGCCGCCGCTCATCAGTTCGTCCACCTGGCCGAAATCCACCGCCGCCTTCATGCGGCCCGCCAGCCGTTCCACCGCCGCGCGGCGGGCGGGCGGCGCGCCCGGCGCGACCTGCGCCAGCGCTTCGGTCATGCGGTCCACCGAAAAGCAGATGGAATGGGGAAACTCCGGGTCGAACAGCAGGAACTCGGCGATCTTCTGCGGCCGGATCGAGGCGGTATAGCGCTTGGTATAAGGCTCGAAGGCGGTGCAGAACTTCAGCAGCACCAGCCAGTCAAAATAGTTGGGCGCGTTGCCGGTCTGGGCGGCGCTGAAATGAATGTCCAGCAGGCGGCCCAGCTGCTGCACCCGTTCGATATGGCGGCCCAGCTCCAGGAAGTACCAGCCTTCGCCATGACTGAGGGTGGAATAGGTGACGCCTTCCAGCGCATGCATTTCCTCCAGCGCCTCGCGGAACAGGCGCGCCGGGGTGTGAACCCAGATGGAATCCATCGTCACCGGCTGCAGGCGCAGATAGAGGCGGTTGAGGCTTTCCCACACCTCGCTGGACAGGGCCTCGCGCACCTGGCGGGCATTGTCGCGCGCCAGGGACAGGCTGTTGATCAGCGACGTGTCATTGTCGCGGTCGAAGGCCAGGCGGCGGGTGATGGCGAAGGCGTCGGCATGAGCGGGGGCGGTCTTTTCGCCGGTCAGGGACTGGATCACGCGCGCCCAGCTCGCGGCGGCGTCCTCCGGCGTCTGCTCCACCATGGATTCCAGCTTGACCGCGATCAGGCGGGTGGTGTGTTCGGCCCGCTCGACATAGCGGCTCATCCAGTACAGTGAATCGGCAACGCGGCTTAGCAAAGACCCCCCGAACCCATCCTAACGACGTAACACCCTAATGACTTAAGACCCATGTATCCTTGGAGCCGCCGCCCTGGCTGGAATTGACCACCAGGCTGCCGCGCTTCAGCGCCACGCGGGTCAACGCGCCCGGCACGATCTTGGTTTCGGCGCCGTGCAGGATGAAAGGCCGCAGATCCACATGCCGCGCTTCCACCCCGGTGCCGACAAAGGCGGGGGCGGTGGACAGCTGGATGGTGGGCTGGGCGATATAGTTTTCCGGGTCGGCCTTGATCTTGCGGGCGAAGTCATCCCGCTCGGCCTGCGAGGCATGCGGCCCCACCAGCATGCCGTAACCGCCCGACTCGCCCACCGCCTTCACCACCAGCTTGTCCAGGTTGGCCAGAACGTGGGACAGCGACGCCTCCTCGCGGCAGAGGAAGGTCTCGACATTGTCCAGGATCGGCTCTTCCGCCAGATAGTAGCGGATCAGGCGTGGCACATAGGCATAGACCGCCTTGTCGTCGGCCACGCCGGTGCCCAGCGCGTTGGCAATCATCACATTGCCGGCGCGATAGGCGTTGAACAGGCCCGGCACGCCCAGCGCGGAATCCTCGCGGAAGATCAGCGGATCGATGAAATCGTCGTCGATGCGGCGATAGATGACGTCGATGCGCTTCAGGCCCGATGTGGTGCGGGTATAGACGACATTGTCGTTCACCAGCAGGTCGCGGCCTTCCACCAGTTCCACGCCCATCTGCCGTGCCAGGAAGGCATGTTCGAAATAGGCGCTGTTGAAGACGCCCGGCGTCAGCACCGCGATGGTGGCTTCCTCCTGGAAGGGCACCAGCGAACGCAGCGTGGCCAGAAGCTCCAGCGGATAATGCTCGATGGGGCGCACGCCCATCGAGCGGAACACCGCCGGAAAGGCGCGGCGCGCCACGTCACGGTTGGCCAGCATGTAGCTGACGCCCGACGGCACGCGCAGATTGTCTTCCAGCACCACGAAGTCACCCGCCTCGTTGCGGATCAGGTCGCTGCCGCAGATGTTCACATAGGCGCCATGCGGCACGGGCAGGCCGCGCATCTCGCGGCGATAGTGGCGCGAGCCATAGATCATGGACCGGGGCACCACCCCGTCCTTCAGCACCCGCCCGTCAGTGTAGATGTCGCGCAGGAACAGGTTCAGCGCCTGGATGCGCTGGGTCAGGCCCGCTTCCAGCCGCGCCCATTCCGCCGCGGTGATGATGCGCGGAATGAGGTCGGTGGGGATGATCCGCTCGGTGGCCTTGTTGTCGTTATAGACGGTGAAGGTGATGCCCTGGTGCAGGAAGCTCTGCTCGCAGGCCTGCTGGCGGCGGTTGAGCTCTTCCAGCGGCAGGGTGGAAAGCCGCGAATCCATCGCCGCATAGGGCGCGCGCGCCTTGCCGTCCGGCGCGAACATCTCGTCATAGGGCCGGCCCAGCTCGTAATCGGCATAGGGCGCATCCTGGCCGGGGCGCGCCGCGCGGCCGGGACCGGCCACGATATCCGGACCGCCGAAGTCCTCCGTATTCGCGAAAGCTTCATGCTGCATACGCGAAGTCTGCACAGGAGATTGCGGAACCCGCAAGCATGTTCGCCGAGATTCTTCGACACGCATCCCCCTGTCTGGGGGCGGCGGTGGGGCGGACCGCGCCGGGGTCTGCCGCCCGCCGCCGTCCGCCCCTTCCATGGCCACTGCCCGACGCCGGGGAAGGTCTGGCGCGTGACCGGGAGCGGGTGGGTCGCTCTACAATTATAGGTTGTATATTGTCGCGGTAAATGCCAGGTTAATGGCGGGATTCCGCTGAAATCTACCGATTATGCAATCGTGGCGAGCAGGGCGTCCTGGTTGGGCCTGGCCGCCACCCGGACCTCGGCAAAGGACTGGCCGTCCAGCGCCGCCGCCGTGACCGGGCTGATGCAGGCGGCAATCAGCCGCTGTGTGGGCAGGTCCCGCGCCAGCGCGGCAAAGACGCGCGCACTGCGCGGCGAGAAGAACAGCGCCGCATCCACCGCATCATCGGCCAGCGCCCGCGCGATGGCGGGTGGCAGTGCATCGGCAGCCTGTACGCGATAGAGAACGGCGCGGCGCACATCGAAGCCGCGCGCGGCAAGGTCCTTTTGCAAGGTGCCGGGCGCCTCGGCGCCGCAGACATGCAGCAGCACGCCCCTGTCCGGCGCCGTCCAGTCCGCCGTCTTCGCCGCCAGCGCCACCGCATCGCCATCGGCGCTGCGCACATCGGCGAACCCGGCCTCGCGCGCCTCGCGTTCCGTCTGCGGCCCCACCGCGAAGATGGGCAGGTCGCGCCGCGCCGTGCGGCGGACCAGCGCGCGCACGCCATTGGCGCTGGTCGCCAGCACCGCCTGCACGCCGGAAAAATCCGGTTCCGGGCCGGATTCGAACTGCGGTTCCAGCAGCGGCGCCAACAGCGCCGCATGGCCCATTTCGGCCAGCCGCGCGGCGATCTCCGCGCCATCCTCCAGGGGCCTGGTGACTAGAATACGCATCGGCTTGTGGGGTAAAGGACCGGCCCATGCCAGGCAAGCCTCTCACCCTTCTGGGCATTGAAACGAGTTGCGATGAAACCGCGGCCGCGGTGGTGCGCGGCGGCGCGCCGGGACCGGGCGAAATCCTGTCCAACATCGTGTTCAGCCAGACCGAGGCCCATGCGCCTTATGGCGGGGTGGTGCCGGAAATCGCCTCGCGCGCCCATCTGGAAATCCTGGATTCGGTGATCGGCCGCGCGCTGGACGAAGCCGGCATGGCGCTAGGCGATCTGGACGGCATCGCCGCCACCGCCGGGCCGGGCCTGATCGGCGGCGTGATGGTGGGACTGACCACCGCCAAGGCGCTGGCGCTGGCGTCAGGCAAGCCGCTGGTCGCGGTCAATCACCTGATGGGCCATGCCTTCACCGCGCGGCTGACGCATGGCGTGGCTTTTCCCTTCCTGCTGCTGCTGGTGTCGGGCGGGCATTGCCAGCTTCTGGGCGTTGGCGGCGTGAACGACTTCCGTCTCTATGGCAGCACGATCGACGATGCGGTGGGCGAGGCCTTCGACAAGACCGCCAAGATTTTGGGCCTGCCCTATCCCGGCGGCCCGGCGGTGGAAGCGGCGGCGGCACAGGGCAACCCGAAAGCCCATGACCTGCCGCGTCCGCTGGTCAGCGGCCACAATGCGCGCAAGAGCGCGGATTTTTCCTTTTCGGGCCTGAAGACGGCGCTGCGGCAACTGGCGCAGACGCAAAGCCTCGGCATCGCCGATGCCAGCGCCTCGTTTCAGGCGGCGGTGGTGGACATTCTGTGCGACCGCACGCGGATCGCGATGGGCCTGTTTCGCGCGGACTTCGCGGACGCCCTGCCCAACGGCGCACCCGCATCGCTGGTGGTGGCGGGCGGCGTGGCCTCGAACCAGGCCATCGGCGCGGCGCTGGCGGCGCTGGCGCAGCGGGAAAACTTCGTCACCCGCATCCCCCCGCCCCGGCTCTGCACCGACAATGCGGCAATGATCGCCTGGGCGGGCCTTGAGCGTCTCGCCGCCGGAACGGCGGCGGACGCACTGGATGTGGCGCCGAGGGCGCGCTGGCCCTTGGCCAGCCTGTGAGAGATCCCGCGGCCCCTCACCTTCCCGGCGCCACCCGTCTTAGAAGGTCGCGGCGACGGTCAGGAGCGACAGGAAACCGGCAATGGTGATGGTCGCGACATTGAAGACGTCCACGATGACGGCATCAACGCGGTCGCCGGCCTGTTCGGGGGCGGAAAAAGTGGGGTTGGTCATGACTTGCTCCTTCGATGACAAAGGCGGAAAGCGCCTTTGCTGCGGTGCGATATAAAGTGCGGAGCATTGCATTACAATGACACTTAGATATGCGTTTTTTGCATTAACGCAAGTTAATTTCGCCATAAATCATTGATATAAATGTAAAACAACTAAATTACGCAAAAACTGTCTGTGTGTGCATTTGCAACATAGGAGACTTGAGAAACGTGAAGATCGCCACCTGGAACGTCAATTCCGTCCGCTTCCGCGCCCAGCTTGTCAGCCGCTTCCTGCGCGACGAGCAGCCTGATGTGCTGTGCCTGCAGGAGACCAAGGTGTCCGACGACCTGTTCCCCGCCTTGCCCTTTCACAAGCTGGGCTATGTCCATCAGGCGATCCACGGCCAGAAGGCCTATCACGGCGTGGCGGTGCTTTCGAAAATCCCCTTCCGCGAAACCGGCGTGCAGGATTTCTGCCGCGAGGGCCATGCCCGCCATATCGGCGTGACCCTGGCCAATGGCGTGGAGCTGCACAATTTCTATGTCCCGGCGGGCGGCGACATTCCCGATCCCGCCGCCAATCCGAAATTCGCGCACAAGCTGCACTTCCTGCAGGGCATGGAAAAATTCTTCGCCCGCAAGCGCAACAAGTCCGATCCGGTGATGCTGGTGGGCGACCTGAATGTCGCGCCGCTGGAGCATGATGTGTGGAGCCACAAGCAGCTTCTGAACATCGTCAGCCACACGCCGGTCGAAACGCGGCTGCTGGGCGAGGCGCAGGCGGCCTTCGACTGGACCGACAGCACCCGCCATTTCATTCCGGCGGACCAGAAAATCTATAGCTGGTGGAGTTACCGGGCCAGCGACTGGGAAGCCTCCGACCGTGGACGCCGCCTGGACCATGCCTGGCTCAGTCCCGGCCTGAAGGGCGCGCTGGCATGCCAGAAGATCGTCAAGAAAATGCGCGGCTGGCAGAAGGCGTCCGATCATGTCCCCGTGGTGGTGGAGCTCGATATTTGAAGATCGCATTCCTGCGGCATGGACCCACCGGCTGGAACGCGCAGGGCCGCATCCAGGGCCATACCGATATCGGCCTCAGTGACGCGGGCATCGCGCGCATGGCGGCGATGCGCCTGCCGCCTTTGTGCGACGGCGCGCGCGCGTATGTCAGCCCGCTGGCGCGGGCGCGCCATACCGCGCGGCTGCTGGGGCTGGATGACGCCAACACCGATGCGCGGTTGATGGAACAGAACTGGGGCGCGTGGGAAGGCCTGACCCGCGACGACATCCTGTCGCGGCACGGCGCGGACGCCTTCCTGCGCGCCGGAACGGCGGCGGCCTTCCGCCCCGGTGGCGGCGAATCCACCGCCGAACTGCATGATCGTGTCGGTGACTTCCTGCGCGATGTGGCGCAGGGCGATGGCGACGCCGTGGCGGTGGCGCATCTGGGCGTGCTGCGCGCCGCCTATACGCTGGCGACCGGCTGGGACATGGCCACGCCCATGCCGCCAGATTTGGATGTGTCGAAGATACTGGTGCTGTCGCTGGACGGCAGCGCGCCTCGGATCGCACAGTTGAATCTGGACTTCCTCACCAGAACGGCCTGACCGTCCTGAACTGCGCATAGCAGCGCAGCGCCTGCCGGGCACGATCCCCGGCATGAGCGCCATACCAGTCTTCCAATCTGCCGGCGGCGAGGCGCGCACCGCCGTCGCGTTCTTTTTCGTCACCCGGCAGCACCAATGCCAGCGTACGACGCACATTGGCGATGTCATTGAGGTCGCCCAGATGCTCCTGCAGGGCGCGCACCTGTTTGAGATAGGCTTTCACCTTCCGGGCCGGATAGAGGGGCGCGAAAAACTCCGCCGCATAGCGCAGCTTCTTGAGCGCAATCCGCAGCCGGTGCAGCGCCGCCTCGTCGGGACCCGCGTCGCCTTTCGCGGCGCGGCCCCGTTTCGTCACCCGCTTCAACTGCCGGTCCAGAATATGCGCGGCGATGCGCGGAAGGCGCGGATCGCGGCCCGTCGGCAGGCCCGTGGCGGCCAGGACCGCGACATCGTGCAGGAACCGCGCGAAATCTTCCCCGCGGACACAGGCGTCAACCGCCTTCCAGGCATCTTCGCGCGCCGCCTCTGCCCGGCGGCGCAGCGCCGCCCTGCCGCCACCCGCCCCGCGTGGCGCGGCATCCAGCAAAGTCTCCACGAAAACATCCAGGTCGCGCGCCGGACCCATGCGGCCCGACAGGTCCTTGCCCCGGCGGCGCAGCGCCTCCAGTTCCGGCTGGCGGAACGCCTGCGCGAACATCTGAAGCGCCACATCCAGCCGCCGCAACGCCACCCGGAGCCGGTGCAGGCCATCCATCGAACGGCCCGCCTTGACCACCGCCGCATGGATGGTGACGTGCGCCACGCAGTCCGACAGGATACAGCGAACGGCATCGTCCGGGCACATGCCGGTGGTGACAGGGCGGGACGGGGACGGACTGGCGGTGCGGGGATCGTCCATGCCGTCAAAGGCTAGACGCAAAAATACGCCGCCATCAATCGCGCCGGGGCATTAAACCGGCGCCTGGGCCCGGCGCACCGGCAATCCGGCATCGGCCAGCGCCTGCTTGGCCTGGGCGATGCTGACCTCGCCGAAATGAAAGATC
>DASTMN010000133.1:0-38642 GCA_035714165.1 Rhizomicrobium sp. | reverse complement strand
GTAATGCAGGTGGGTTTCCTTCGGCTCCACGCCGCGCCGGTCGGTGAGGAAAATGGAGACGCCGCTGTTGAGGAAGGCCAGTTCGCGCAGCCGGTGCTCCAGCGTGGCGAAATCGAACTCGGTTTTTGTGAAGGTGGCGGGCGAGGGCAGGAAGGTGACCTCGGTGCCCTTGCGGCCGCCCGCATCGCCCACCACGGCCAGCGGCTCCACCGGATCGCCGGCGCGGAACTGCATGTAATGCTCCTTACCGTCGCGCCAGATGCGCAGGTCCAGGAATTCCGACAGGGCGTTGACCACCGACACGCCCACGCCATGAAGGCCGCCCGACACCTTGTAGGCATTCTCGTCGAACTTACCGCCGGCATGCAGCTGGGTCATGATGACCTCGGCCGCCGACACGCCTTCCTCCTTGTGGATGCCCACCGGAATGCCGCGGCCATTGTCGCGCACGGTGCAGGAACCGTCGGGATTCAGGATCACATCGATGCGGTCGGCATGGCCCGCCAGCGCCTCGTCCACCGCATTGTCCACGACTTCATAGACCATGTGGTGCAGGCCCGATCCGTCATCGGTGTCGCCGATATACATGCCGGGGCGCTTGCGAACGGCATCCAGGCCCTTGAGCACCTTGATGCTGTCGGCGCCATACTCGTTCATGTTGGGATTGGCGTGGGTGGACATGGCTACTCCTGACGCAGGAACTGGCCGTCTTCGACCAGGAAGATTTCGGCGCGCGCGCCGGTGAACAGGGAAAGATCGGTGCCGGTCATCCAGGCCTGGGCGCCCAGCGCGGCGATCTCCTCGAACAAGGCTGCGCGGCGGGTGGAATCCAGATGGGCGGCGATTTCGTCCAGCAGCAGCAGCGGGGCCATGCCGCCACGGGCGCGGGCCAGTTCGCGGGCATCGGCCAGCATGATGGAGATCAGCAGCGCCTTCTGCTCGCCGGTGGAACAGTCGCGGGCATCGGCGCGCTTGCCGGTGTGGCGCACATGCAGATCGGTGGTGTGCGGCCCCGCCAGGGTGCGCCCGGCCTCGGCGTCGCGCATCCGCCCGGCGGCGAACCGCCCGCGCAGGTCGTCGGCGCTTTCCAGATGCAGTTCGTCGGTCAGCGCCAGCGACGCTGCCGGAAACGCACCGGCCTCGCCGCGTTCCGCCAGCGCCCCCGCCAGCTTTTCCACCGTGGCGGCGCGGGCCTGCGCGATCAGCACGCCGCTTTCGGCCATTTCGTTTTCCAGCCCGTCCAGCCAGGCCGGATCGCGCGGGCCGTATTTCAACAGCCGCGCCCGTTCGCGCATGGCGGTTTCATAGCGGGTGGCGGCACGGGCATGGCCCGCATCGAAACCCAGCACCAGCCGGTCCAGGAAACGGCGGCGGCCGCCCGCGCTTTCGGTGAACAGCCGGTCCATGGCGGGCGTCAGCCAGATCAGCTGCACGATGTCGCCCAGGTCGGCGCTCGATCCCGCCGCCGCGCCGTTCAGGCGCACCTGCCGCGCCGCGCTGGCGCCGGTCAGGCCGGTGCCGATCTCATGCGCGCCGCCGCCGCGCGTGACGGTGGCCGCCACCGCCCACAGCGTGTCGGCGGCATGGGGGCCCTTGCGGGCGTGATCGGCGAGTTTGGCGCCGCGCAGGCCGCGCCCTGGCGACAGAAGCGAGATCGCATCCAGCACATTGGTCTTGCCCGCGCCGTTGGGGCCCGCCAGCACCACCGGCGCGCCGCTCACCGCGATCTCGCCCGTGGCATAGGAACGGAAATTGGTCAGGCGCAGCCGCGTGACGGCGAGGCGCGCCGCCGCCGGGCCGGAAATGGCTTCAGGCTCGCCTGATGGGCGCGTGTGCGGCGCTGACGTCAACCTGAAACCGATCCCTTTAGACCCTGAGCGGCATGAGGACGTAGAGCGTGCGGGTGTCCTCCGCATCCTCGATGATGGCGGGCGAACCCGCATCCGACAGCAGGAAGCGCACTTCCTTGCCCTCGATCTGGCTGGTGATGTCCAGCAGGTAGCGGGCGTTGAAGCCGATCTCCAGCGCCCCGGCGCTGTAGGTGGCGCCTACATCCTCGGTGGCGGTGCCGCTTTCGGGATTCACCACCGACAGGGTCACCTTGTCCTTGGACAGGTTCAGCTTCACCGCGCGGGTCTTGTCGGCGCTGATGGTGGAAACGCGGTCCACCGACTGGGCGAATTCCCGGGCTTCCAGCGCCAGCGCCTTGTCGTTGCCGGCGGGGATCACCCGCTCATAGGGCGGGAAGTTGCCGTCGATCAGCTTGGAGGTCAGCTCCACGCCGTTGAAGCCGAACTGGATCTTGGTGTCCGACAGCGAAATGTCGATCGCGCCATCGGCATCGTCCAGCAGCTTGACCAGTTCGCCCACCGTCTTGCGGGGCACGATCACGCCAGGCATGTCGGCGGCGCCGTCCGGCAGTTCCAGCTCGTAGCGGGCCAGGCGGTGGCCGTCGGTCGCCACGGCGCGCATCACCGGCGGCTTGGCGTCCTTGGCGGCATGGATGTAGATGCCGTTGAGATAATAGCGGGTTTCCTCGGTCGAGATGGCGAAGCGCGTCTTGCCGATGATGCGCTTGAGGTCGTCGGCGGCCAGGCGGAACTTGTGCGGCAGCGCGCCCGCCGCCATCTGCGGGAAATCCTCGCGCGGCAGGCAGGACAGCTCAAAGCGCGACGAACCGGCGGACACGGCCAGGCGGCCGCCTTCGCTGGACAGCAGTTCCACCTGCACCTGCGCGCCGTCCGGCAGCTTGCGCACGATGTCGTAGAGCATGTGGGCGGGCGCGGTGGCCGAGCCGTTGCGCAGCACATCGGCGGGCAGGGCCTCGACGATCTCGATATCCAGGTCGGTGGCGGTGAGCTTCAGTTCGCCCTTGGCCGCCTCGATCAGCACATTGGACAGGATCGGGATGGTGTTGCGGCGCTCCACCACGCTCTGCACATGGTTGAGCGCCTTGAGGAATGCGCCGCGTTCGACGTTGATCTTCATGGTTCGACAGCCACCTTTTGGACCCGCGCGGGCGCGCGGATGGCGCCCCCGGAAAGCCTGGTTTTCTTGTGTTTGGGAGAGCGCTGATCCGCTACGGGTCGGCCCCCGGATCGGCCCCAAGACTCAAGTCAGAAAACATACCAAAAGGGGCCTTGCGGGGAAAGGAAAACCCACCCCAGCACAGGGCCATTTTGGCCGGTTTTCCGCCACTTTTCCGGCGGGGCAAGGCCCCCGAAAGCAGAAGGCCCGGACGATGCCGGGCCTTCGCTTTTCGGGATCAGATTTCGGGACGGCGCTGGAGCATCTGAGACAGGAAATCCACTTCCTGGCGGAACAGCGTATCCTCCTCGATCAGCGCCTCGATGCGGCGGCAGGCATGCAGCACCGTGGTGTGGTCGCGGCCCCCGAAGCGACGCCCGATCTCGGGCAGCGAACGGCTGGTCAGCTTGCGCGACAGATACATCGCGACCTGACGCGGGCGGGCGACGCGACGGGCGCGCTGGGGCGAATGGAAGTCCTTCACGTCCAGCTTGTAGAACTCTGCCGTCTTGCGCTGGATGTCCTCGATCGAGGTCTTGGCGCCGGGACCGGCGCGCAGGCCCACCGCTTCCTCGGCCACATCCAGTGTCACCGGCTTCTTGGTGAGGTCGGCATAGGTGGCCAGCTTGGTGAAGACGCCGATCAGCTCGCGGGGGGACGCGTCGTCCATGTCGGCGATGCGTTCCAGCACGCTGTCGGGCAGCAGCACGTCGGGCTTGTGACGGGTGAATTCGGTGGCGCGGGACTTCAGGATGGCCAGGCGCGTGTCGCGGTCCGGCTTGTCCAGCCCCACCACCAGACCACCGGCCAGGCGCGACTTGACGTCGGCGCCCAGGCCCTCAAGGGCCGCGGGGGCGCGGTCGGCGGCGATCACCACCCGGCGGCGCAGGTCGGCAAAGGCGTTGACGGTATAGAGGAACTCCGACGCCGTGGCGGCGCTGCGGCAGATATGCTGTAAGTCGTCGATGATAAGCACTTCGGCGGTGCGCAGCTCTTCCTTGAAGGCCAGCGTGTCCTTGCGATAGAGCGCGCCCAGGAAGTGGCGCATGAAATCCTCGGCCCGCAGGAACAGGGTGCGCTTGCCGCGCTTGCGGAATTCCAGCGCCGCGGCATTCAGCAGGTGGGTCTTGCCGAAGCCGAAGCCGCCATGGATGTAGAGCAGGGGAATGTCCGCCTGGCCGCCATCGGCGAAGCTCTTGGCTGCGCCGTGGCCGAAGGCGTTGATGCTGCCGGGGATGAAGCTGTCGAAGGTCTGCTGCGGATGCAGCATCCGGTTCCACAGTCCCTTGTCCTCCTCGCCGCCCTGACCGAAGCCGGTGCGGGCCTCGCTGCGGGGGGAGATATAGGCGACGCTGGCGGGCGGGGTTTCCTGGTGCTGGGCCCCGCGCGGAATCTGGCCACCCACCACATTGGGCGCGGCTGAAATCACGATGGACAGGGAGGCGGGCGTAAAGCCTTCGGCACGGAAGGCCTTCTGCAGCCGGTCCACATAATGATTGGCGACCCAGTTGCGGACGAAGGGCTTGGTGGCGCCGATCTTCAGGTCATCGGCCTCGAAGGATTCCAGGTTCAGCGGCCCGATCCAGGCCTCGAACACCGGCTCGCCCAGCTCGCGGCGCATCCGCTCGCGCACCGCCGCCCATGCCGCGCGCCAATCCTGCTTGGGCGCCGAATTTCCCGTCACTTGCACCATGTCATTACCCGTTTGCTGCGCCGCCCCGCATGGGCACGGCGTATGTTTTTGTTTTTTCCCGTCCGCTGACGCACCCGGCCGTTTTTTAACGGCCGCCTGCCTTGGCATCCGGCCCTGGCGCGTATTCGCGTCCAGGTCTGTGTCGGTACGCTGTTGTTCTAGCCCTGCCTCCACGGAAGTCCGGAGGCCTTCCAGCCGTTGATGGTGCCGCGATGTCTTTCCGGATCGGGATCGCCCTCGAAGCCGCCCGCGATGTTGAAGGCCTGGGTGAAGCCCGCCGCCGTCAGGGCGATGGCGGCGGCGCGGCTGCGCGCGCCGGAGCGGCAGAGCAGCAGCACCGGCGTGTCCTGCACCGCGCCCGCATTCAGCACGGCCTGGGTCACCTGGCCCACAAAGGAGGGGTTCTGCGCCCCGCTGGGAAAGCCCTGCCATTCCACGCAATGCACATGGCGCCCCAGCGCCGACAGGTCGGGAAGGCCCACGAAATTCCATTCCGCGACGGTGCGCACATCCACAAGCTGGATGTTGGGATCGGCAGCCAGGCGCTCCCAGGCCTGAGCCGGGGTGATGTCACCGGCATATGGGAGTGAAGAGGGAGGGGTCATGCTGCGGTCCAGGGAAAATTCGAGGATTGCCGGGGTCTTCACCCAGCAGAGGCAGGTCAAATTTTGGGAAAATCAGGCGGCTTTTTGTTTTCGAATACTGTCGGTCAGGATCAGAACAGTGTCGAATACTGTATTTTTACTTGGTGTAATCTTCGACATGTCTGCTGCCCGCGCCAACCGTGGTTAAAGATACGCCCAGTGCACGCCGCCAAACAAGGGGACAAACTGCGAACAATCTGCCTGATTCGAAAAATTTTTCGCTTTTGTGAAGCAGGCTAAATGGTTGTGACGTATACGGAAAATCGAACGCTGCGGGTGGTCTTTTTTGAATCAGGCACTTAGCGCCGAAATGCTCCGTGTTGCACGGGCGAATTATGGCGTTTCCAAGAATCCGCACACGGACAAATAAAAAAGGCCCGGATTTGGCTCCGGGCCTTTGTCTTGACTTGAATCCGTAAAGGATTCCAGCGTGTTGGTTATTTCGACAGTTTCTTGACGCGCTTGGTGAGGCGGGAAACCTTCCGGGCGCCGGTATTCTTGTGCAGCACGCCCTTGGTCACGCCGCGCATGATCTCCGGCTCGGCGGCCTTCAGGGCGGCCAGGGCGGCCTCGCTGTTGCCGGACAGGATGGCTTCCTCGACCTTGCGGATGAAGCCACGCACGCGGGTCTTGCGGGACGTATTGATCGCCGTGCGCTTCGCGGTCGTGCGGGTGCGCTTCTTGGCGGAGGCGATATTGGGCATGGGTCGTCCTTAGAATTTGCCGGACAGATGAATCTGCCGAAGAGGGGCGCGTATAGCCCCAGACGGTGCCCCGGTCAACAAAAGGGGCGACAAAATCCCGGTTTCAGAGGCTATTCGTCCCGGAACGCCGGTTTCCGCTTCCCGGCAAAGGCCGCCATGCCCTCTTTCTGGTCCTGGGTGGCGAACATGGCGTGAAAAGCCCGGCGCTCGTAATGCAGCCCCTCCGCCAGGCTGGTCTCGAAAGCCCGGTTCACCACATCCTTGACCATGGCCACGGCGGGGGCCGACTGGGCGGCGATCTTCTGGGCGGCCTTCAGGGCTTCGGCCATCAGCAGGTCGGCCGGCACCACCCGCGACACCAGCCCGCTGGCCTCGGCCTCGGCGGCATCCATCACCCGGCCGGTCAGGCACAGGTCCATCGCCTTGGCCTTGCCCACCGCCCGTGCCAGCCGCTGGCTGCCGCCCAGGCCGGGCATGATGCCCAGCGTGATCTCCGGCTGGCCGAAGCGGGCGGTGTCGGCGGCGATGACGAAGTCGCAGGCCAGCGCCAGTTCGCAGCCGCCGCCCAGGGCATGGCCCGCCACCGCCGCGATGATGGGCTTGCGGATGCGCGCGATACGGTCGAACTGCGCGCCATACAGGTTTTCCCGGTGCATGTCGGAAAAGCTCTTGGGCTGCATCTCCTTGATGTCGGCCCCGGCCGCGAAGGCGCGCTCGCTGCCGGTGACGATGATGCAGCGGACCTCGCTGCCCGCATCCCAGGCTTCCAGCGCCGCCGCCAGCTCGTCCAGCAACGGCGTGTTCAGCGCGTTCAGCGCGTCTGGCCGGTTGAGTGTAGCAATCCCTACGGCGCCGGTTATTTCGGTCTTGATATTTTGATGGTTCATGCTTGGCGCCTCTTTAATTTCTGCCCCCATCCGTCACAGCTCGGGTTTGCTCCGCAAACCCCTCGCTGCGACACCTTCCCCCGCTCGTCGCTTCGCTCGCGGGGGAAGGAAGCTGTCGGATGCGGATGGTCGCCCGGCGAAATGCCGGGCTCGAACCCAGATTTCATTCCCGCTGCGGGCCCGCTGCGGGGGGAGTAATCTTGAGTTTGCGTCAGGTCTGACATTTGGGACAATAGAACGTCGAACGGCCCGCCTGCACAATGCGCTTGACCGTGCCGGGGCAATCCCGCTTGCAGGGCTTTCCTTCCCGGCCATAGACCAGGAAATGATGCTGGAAATTGCCGGGATCGCCGGTGGCCTGGGCATGATCGCGCAAGGTGGAGCCGCCCGCCGCGATGGCGTCCTTCAGCACCTTGCGGATCGCCGCCGCCAGCGCCGCGATGCGCTCGCCCTTGATCGCGCCCGCCAGCCGCTTGGGCGAGATATGGCTGCGGAACAGCGCCTCGCAGACATAGATGTTGCCCAGCCCCGCCACCAGCCGCTGGTCCAGCAGCGCCGACTTGATGGGCGTCTTCCTGCCGTCCAGCATGCGCGCCAGGGCGGCGGCGTTGAATTTCGCCGACAGCGGCTCGACGCCGATATCCCGGAACAGCCGGTCGCCTTCCAGTGTTGCGGTGTCCAGCAGCGTCACCAGCCCGAAACGGCGATGGTCGTTGAAGATGATGCGGGCGGGGGCGTCGGTTTCCAGCACCACATGGTCGTGCTTGTTCTCGCCCGCCGTGGCTGGGGCGACGTCATAGAGA
This sequence comes from Rhizomicrobium sp., assembly GCA_035714165.1. GTDB lineage: Bacteria > Pseudomonadota > Alphaproteobacteria > Micropepsales > Micropepsaceae > Rhizomicrobium. Next base: position 30,884 of record DASTMN010000133.1, on the reverse strand, counting down.
TAGCTGCCGATCTTGCGCGGCTTGCCTTCGCTATAGACGCTCATGCGCCCGCTCATGCCCAGATGGATCACCAGCGTCTCGCCGCTGTCCAGGTCGGCCAGCAGGTACTTGGCCCGCCGCCGCAGCGCCGTCACCCGGCGGCCCGACAGCCGGGCGGCAAGGTCGCGCGGAAAGGGCAGGCGCAGGCCCTCCCGCCGCGTCCGGGCCTGGGTGATGACATGGCCTTCCAGCACGGGCAGAAGCCCCAGGCGGACGGTTTCGACTTCGGGCAGTTCGGGCATGGGCGCATAGTAAGAGTCGCAGGCCGCGACGGTAGCCTATGCGCCGCGTCCCAGCTATGTTCCCGCCATGACAGAGAAAACCGCCAGTTTCGGTTTCCGCACCGTGCCCGAAGCCGAAAAGGAAGGGCTGGTCCGGGAGGTCTTTTCCTCGGTCGCGGCGCGCTACGACCTGATGAACGACCTGATGAGCGCGGGCGTCCACCGCATCTGGAAGGACGCGATGGTGGAATGGCTGAACCCCCGGCCCGGCTGGAAGACGCTGGATGTGGCGGGCGGCACCGGCGACATCGCCTTCCGCATCGTGGAGATGGCGCGCGCGCGCGGGAGGGATGCACCCGGCGCCATTGATGTCACCGTCTGCGACATCAACCAGCAGATGCTGGGCGAGGGCGTGCGCCGGGCGGAAGAAAAGGGCGAGGCCGCCATCGAATGGGTCTGCGGCAATGCCGAGCACCTGCCGTTTCCCGACGCCAGATTCGACGCCTATACCATCGCCTTCGGCATCCGCAACGTCACCCATATCGAGGCGGCGCTGGCCGAGGCCCGGCGGGTGCTGAAGCCGGGCGGGCGTTTCCTCTGCCTGGAGTTCTCCAAGGTGGAGATGCCGGGCCTGGATGCGCTGTATGATGCCTATTCCTTCAGGCTGCTGCCGAAGATCGGCGGCTGGGTGGCCAAGGACGAGGACAGCTATCGTTATCTGGCCGAAAGCATCCGCAAGTTTCCGCCCCAGGCGAAATTCGCCCAGATGATCGCCGATGCGGGCCTGTCGCAGGTCAAGGTCCGCAACCTGTCGGGCGGCATCGCCGCCATGCATTCGGCCTGGCGTCTCTGAAATCCGCGCCCATGAAAAGCATCGCCTGATGAACGCCATCGCCAGCAGCTTCCGCCTGCTTCATGCCGCCTGTCTTCTGGCCGGGCCGGTGCTGGCCTTCCGCGCGGGCAGGCCCGATGCGGGCGCGCGGCTGGCGCGGGCGCTGGAACGGCTGGGCCCGGCCTATATCAAGCTGGGCCAGATGCTGGCGACGCGGCCCGACATTGTGGGCGACGCAGTCGCCACCGCGCTGGAGCATCTTCAGGACCGGCTGCCGCCTTTCTCCGATGCCGAGGCAAGGGCGGAGATCGTGCGCGCCTTCGGCCGGCCGGTGGAGGCGCTGTTCGCCAGTTTCGGCGGCGCGATGGCGGCGGCCTCGATTGCCCAGGTGCATCGCGCCCAGACCGCGGAACAGCCGCCGGTCAGCGTGGCGGTCAAGATCCTGCGCCCCGGCGTGCGCGCGGTATTCGCCCGCGACCTGGCGGCGCTGGCGCTGTTCGCCCGCACCGCCGAACGCTTTTCGGGCGAGGCGCGGCGGCTGCGCTTCATCGCGCTGGCGGTGACGCTGGCTGACAGTGTGGCGCTGGAACTGGACCTGCGGATGGAAGCCGCCGCCGCCAGCGAACTGTATGAGCGCACGCGCGGCGAGGAACAGTTCCGCGTGCCGCATGTGGACTGGGCGCGCACCTCCGCCTCGGTGCTGACCAGCGAATGGATTGACGGCATCCCGCTGCGCGACACCGCCGCCATCGCCGCCGCCGGGCACGATCCCAGGACGGTCGCGGTGCTGGTGATGCGCAGCTTCCTGACCCAGGCGCTGCGCGACGGCTTTTTCCATGCCGACATGCATCCGGGCAACCTGTTCCTGGACGGGCAGGGCCGCCTGGTGGCGGTGGATTTCGGCATCATGGGGCGGCTGGACGCCGGCATGCGCCGCTTCATGGCGGGCACGCTGGCCGGTTTCCTGCAGCGCGATTATGTCCGCGTGGCGCAGCTTCACTATGACGTCGCCTTCGTGCCGTCGCACCATCCCATCGAGACCTTCGCCCAGGCGTTGCGCGCCATCGGCGAACCCATCTTCGGCCGCAGCGCCCGCGACGTCTCCATCGCGCGGCTGCTGGCGCAGCTGTTCGAGACCACGCGGCGCTTCGACATGCAGGCCCAGCCGCAACTGGTGCTGCTGCAAAAGACCATGGTGGTGGTGGAAGGCGTCTGCCGGGGGCTGGACCCGGATTTCGACATCTGGACCGCCGCCCGCCCGGTGGCGGAGAAATGGGTGCAGGAGAATATGGGCGCGGAAGCCGCGCTCAGCCGCGCCGGGGAAACCTTTGGGGCGCTGGGGCGGCTGGCCCAGGACCTGCCGCAACTGGTCCGCAATGCCGAGAACTTCTCCCAGATGGTGGCGGAGGGCGGAGTGCGCCTGCATCCCGACACCGCGCTGCAGATCGCGGCGGAGCAGGAACGGCGCGCCCGTCCCACGCGGCTGGCGCTGATCGGCGTGCTGGCGCTGATCGGGCTATTGCTGGTGCTGCGCTGGCAGGGCGCGCTTTGACAGCAGCACAAAGCGTACGGTGAGCGCGAAGGCGGCGACCGTCAGCCCGAACGCCAGGCCCAGCCAGATGCCAAGCCCCTGCATGTCCAGGCCGAAGGCCAGATACAGGCCCATCGGCGCGCCCGCCAGCCAATAGGATGCGCCCGCGATCCACATGGGGCCGTGCGCGTCCTTGAGGCCGCGCAGGCTCATCGAGGCCGCAACCTGGATGCCGTCCATCAACTGAAAGGCCGCCGCGATGTGCAGGAAGCTCACCGCCAGCGCCAGCACTTCGGCATTGGCGGGAATGTCGGGCAGCCACAGCGTCGCCAGCAGGCGCGGCCAGCCCAGCAGCGCCAGGCCCATCAGGCTCATGAACAGCGCGGAGAGGCCGATGGCGGCATAGCCCGCGCGCCGCGCGCCCGCCGCGTCGGCCGCGCCCGCCGCCAGCCCCACCCGCACTGTCGCCGCCATGCCGATGCCCAGCGGCACCATGAAGGTGATGGACGGAATGGTCAGGGCGATCTGGTGCGCCGCCAGCGCGTTCAGGCCGAACAGGCCCACCGCCAGCGCCGCGCCGTTGAACAGCGCCACCTCGAACACCATGGTGATGCCGATGGGCAGCCCCAGCCGCACCAGTTCGCCGAAGGTCCGCCAGTGCGGATGCAGCAGCCGGTGCAGGACGCGGTAGCGCCGCAGCGCCGGAAAGACCAGCACGATGGCCAGCATCGCCAGAAAGCTGAAGGCGTTGGAACTGGCGCTGGCCAGGCCCGCGCCCACGATGCCCAGGCTGGGCGCGCCGAAATGGCCGAAGATGAAAACATAATCGGCCAGCGCGTTGAGCAGTACCGCCAGCACCAGCACGATCATGGGCGGCACGGCATGCGACAGCGCGGTGGAAAAACTCCGCAGCACCTGGAAGCCCATCGCAAAGGGCAGGCCGATCGCCAGGACCGAGGCATAGAGGCCCGCATCGGCGGCCAGTCCCGCCTCCTGCCCGAAGGCCAGCAGGATGGGCTGGGTAAAGAACAGCAGCAGCACCAGCGGCGCGGCGATCAGCGCGACCGACCACAGGCCCATGCGGACGGCGATGCGGGTTTCGCGGCGTTCCAGCCCGTCATCCGGGGCGCTGTAGCGTCCCTGGATATGCGCGATCACCGGGGCCACCGCCATCGGCACGCCGCAGCCCAGCAGCCAGACCAGGAAGAAGACGGTGTTGCCCAGCGCCCCGGCCGCCAGCGCCTCCTTGCTGTAATGGCCCAGCATGATGGTATCGGTGGCCAGGATCGCCATCTGGGCCAGCTGGGTCGCGGCCAGCGGCACCGCCAGCTTGATCAGCTCGCGCGTTTCCAGCAGCCAGGCGGCGCGGCGGGCATGGGCTTGATGCGTCATGGCGGGCATGAACCCCGCCCGGCCCCGCCAGTCAATGCCGACAATTTTCACGGTATTCGCATCAAACGGTCTGTGGCCTTTTAAAGACAGTGCAACCGGCGATAGGCGAGGGTTGCATCGCAAACGGCAGCCATTGCCGGGGGTGCGCTGTCCTTGGAAAAGGACAGGAAAATGCGGGCATTGGGACTGGTCTGGAGAATTCTCGACTTGGCGGCGTGCCGGGAAATTCATGTGGCGCGGGGCGAGGCGGTGCATCAGGGCGCGCGGCACCTGCTGGCCTGCTGGCAGGCGCGCGAGCAGGAGGGCTGTTTCACGGTGGGCCGCGACATTCCCTCGCGCGAGCTGGCGCGGGTGCTGGGCGGCGTGGCGCTGTTCCAGCCCGTTCCGCCGGACGACTTTGTGGTGCGGCTGGCGGGCGAGGCGATGCGGCGGCGCTATGGCCGCGATGTGAGCGGGGCAAGACTGTCCGACCTGCTGGACGCGCCGCGCTTTGCCCGTGAAAGCGCGCACTGGCGGGCCTTGCTGGAAGACGCCCGGCCCTTCATCGAGGAAGTGCGGGTGATGGAGGATGGCCGTGTCGCCCTTTGTTATGAAAGTGTCGCCTTGCGGGTTCTGGCGGCGGACGGCGTGACGCCCTGGGTGATGACCGGCATATTCTTCCACGACTGGCGCGCGTAATGTCGCCCTGCGCGCCGCCAGGGGAGTGGAAAAGATCATGCAGAACATCGCCCATCGCGGCGGAGCGCAGTTGATGCCGGAAAACACGCTGGCGGCCTTTGCCGACGCATTGCGGCGGGGCTGCGACGGCGTGGAGCTGGATGTGCAGCTGACCAGCGACGGCGTGGCGGTGGTGCATCACGATTTCCGCCTGATGGCGGATGTGGCGCGGCAGGATGGCGTGTGGCTCGATGCGCCCGGCCCGCGCATCCGGGATATCACCCTGGAAGAGCTGCGCGGCTTCGATGTGGGCCGCGCACGCCCCGGCAGCGATTATGCCGCGCGTCATCCGGCGCTGCGCGCGGTGGATGGGCAAAGCCCGCCCGCGCTGGAAGAGGTGGCCGCGCTGGCGGCGTCCGCGCCACGCCCCTTCCGGCTGTTCGTGGAACTGAAATGCGATGCCAGTGATGACAGCGCCGATCCCGACAAGCTGGCCGATGCCGCTTTCGCGGTGACGGGAGAGGATGCGGTCTATGTCGGTTTCGACTGGCGGGCGCTGGCCCGCATCCGGCGGCTGGGCGGGCGCTGCTGGTTCACCACCGACAGGCTGCGGGGCGATGCCCGCCCGGTGATCGAGGCCGTCGCGCGCGACGGCGGGCAGGGCTGGTTCCCGCACTTTTCCGATGCAACCCCGGACAATATCGCCCATGCCCGCGCGCTGGGCCTGAAGGTTGGTGCCTGGACGGTCAACAATCCCGCCGACATGCGCCGGCTGATGACGCTGGACGCGATCTGCACCGACCGGCCGGATTTGCTGGACGCGCTATTGTAGAGGCGCGCAAGCGTCTCTCATCCGGCCACTCGCTTTGGCGCCTGCGCCAAAACCTGTCATTCCCGCGAAAGCGGGAATCCAACTCTTATTGTTTTTGGCCGCTCACAACCCTTCAAACAGGGCGGTGGACAGATAACGTTCCGCGAAGCTGGGAATGATCGCCACGATGGTCTTGCCGGCATTCTCCGGCCGCGCGCCCACTTCCAGCGCCGCCGCGATGGCCGCGCCCGACGAAATGCCCACCGGAATGCCTTCCAGCCGCGCCGCCTTGCGGGCGGTTTCCAGCGCCGTCTCGTTGGAGATGGTGATGATCTCGTCGATCACCGAACGGTCCAGGATCGACGGCACGAAGCCCGCGCCGATGCCCTGGATCTTGTGCGGGCCGGGCTGGCCGCCCGACAGCACCGGGGAATCCTCCGGCTCCAGCGCGATCATCCGCACCGACGGCTTTTTCTGCTTCAGTACCTGGCCCACGCCGGTGATGGTGCCGCCGGTGCCCACGCCGGAGATCACGATGTCCACCTTGCCGTCGGTGTCATTCCAGATTTCCTCGGCGGTGGTGCGGCGATGGATGTCCGGGTTGGCCGGATTCTCGAACTGCTGGGGGATCACCGCGCCGGGATGCTCGGCCGCCAGTTCATGGGCGCGGGCGATGGCGCCCTTCATGCCCTTGGCCGCCTCGGTCAGCTCGATCTGCGCGCCCAGGATCATCAGCATCTTGCGCCGTTCCAGCGACATGCTTTCCGGCATCACCAGGATAAGCCGGTAGCCCTTGGCGGCGGCGACAAAGGCCAGGGCGATGCCGGTATTGCCGCTGGTCGGCTCGATCAGCGTGGTCTTGCCCGGCGTGATGACGCCCTGCTTTTCCAGCGCCTCGATCATGGCGACGCCGATGCGGTCCTTGACCGAGGAAATGGGATTGAAGAATTCCAGCTTGAGCAGGATGTCGGCCTTGACCCCCGCCTCGGCGGTCAGGCTGTGCATCCGCACCAGCGGCGTGTCGCCGATGGTCTGGGTGATGGAGTCATAGATTTTTCCGCGTCCCGGCTTGCCCTGTTCCATCTTCCGTTCTCCTAGATCGTGAAATCGGCGCTGTTGTCGGTTCCCGCATCCACGCCCGCATGGCGGGCGCGCTGGCACAGGTCCTCGATGGAGACCGAATCCAGCCGCGTCATCAGTTCGTCCTGCAGTGTGACAACGAAAGGCGCGACGATGCGCTGCCCCAGTTCCGAACGCGGCACATGTTTTTCCTCGTCATCCTCGATGCTTTCGGCCACCCGCACAACATCGCCCACGCTGATGCGGCGGCGTTCCCGCGCCAGCCGATAGCCGCCGCGCGGACCGCGCACGCCCTTGAGAATGCCCGCGCGCACCAATTGTTGCATCACCTGTTCGAGGTAGCGCTGCGGCACGCCCTGCCGGGCCGTGATCTCCTTGGCCTGAACCGGCTCCGGGCGGGCGTTGAAGGCGATGTCGATCACCGCCTCCAACGCCAGCAGGGTCTTGCGGGAGAGTTTCAGCATCGGGCCGTCATGCCTTGTGCGTCATGCCGGTGGAGCCGAAGCCGCCCGCGCCGCGCTCGCTCTCGCCCAGCGTGTCGCTTTCGAACAGCACGGCGCGTTCGTGGCGGGCGATCACCATCTGGGCGATCTTCATGCCGCGCGAAATCTTGAACGGCTCCTGGCCCAGATTGACCAGTATCACCTTCACCTCGCCGCGATAGTCGCTGTCTATGGTGCCGGGCGTATTCAGGCAGGTGATGCCGTGATTGAGCGCCAGGCCGGAGCGGGGCCGCACCTGGGCTTCCACGCCCAGCGGCAGTTCGATGGCCAGGCCGGTGGGGATGGCGGCGCGGGCGCCGGGCGCCAGTTCGCTGTCGCCGTCCACCGCCGCCAGCAGGTCCAGCCCCGCCGAGCCGGGCGTGGCGTAACGGGGCAGGGGCAGGTCCTTCCCGTGCGGCAGCTTCTTGATGATGACTTTCACGCGGCACCTTTCAGTTTTTCGGCAATGCGCGCCACCAGGCGCGCCGCCACTTCGGTCTTGTCCATGTCGGGCCAGTGTTCGGCGCCGTCTTCGCGCACCAGGTGAATCTGGTTGCGGTCGCCGCCCATCACCGAGCCGCCACTCTCATTGACCGAGACATCGTTGGCGATGATCCAGTCCGCACCCTTGCGGGCGCGCTTGGCGACGGCATTTTCCAGCACGGTGTCGGTTTCGGCGGCAAAGCCGATCACCAGCCGGGGCCGCCGGGCATGGGCGGCCAGGGTGGCGAGAATGTCGGGATTTTCCACCAGCTTGATCAGCGGCACCACGCGGTCCACCGTTTTCTTGATCTTGGAATTGGCGGCGATGTCGGGCCGCCAGTCGGCGACCGCCGCGGCCATCACCAATACATCGGCGGGCAGGGCAGCCTCGCAGGCCGCCAGCATCTGCTGCGCGGTGGTGACGGATATCCGCGTCACGCCCGGCGGCGGGGCGATGTTCACCGGACCGGATACCAGTGTCGTCTGCGCCCCCGCCCGCGCCAGCGCGGCGGCGATGGCATAGCCCTGTTTGCCGCTGGACTGGTTGGCGATGAAACGCACCGGATCCAGAGGCTCATGCGTCGGTCCCGCCGTCACCAGCGCCCGGATGCCTGTCAGGGGTGCGTCCACCGCCAAGGCCTGCTCGATGGCGGCCACGATCTCCAGCGGCTCGGCGATGCGGCCCGGCCCGAATTCGCCGCAGGCCATCTCGCCATCATTGGGGCCCACGAACAGCACGCCGTCTTTTTTCAGTGTCTCGAAACAGCGGCGCACGGGCGCGCTTTCCCACATCCGCACATTCATGGCCGGGGCCATCAGCACCGGCTTGTCGGTGGCCAGCAGCGTGGTGGAGGCCAGGTCGTTCGCCAGCCCGCCCGCCATTTTGCCCATCAGGTCGGCGGTGGCGGGCGCGACCACGACAAGGTCGGCGCTGCGCGACAGCTCGATATGGCCCATCTCGGATTCATCGGTCAGGCTGAACAGGTCGGTGAAGACCTTTTCGCCGGTCAGCGCCGCCACCGAGAGGGGGGTGACGAATTGCGCCCCCGCCTTGGTCAGGATGGCGCGGGATTTCACGCCCCGCTCGGCCAGCCGCCGGATCAGTTCCAGGCTTTTATAGGCCGCGATGCCGCCGCCGATGATGAGGAGAACGCTTTTGCCGCGCACGGAAAATCCACGCTTGTTGGATGGGGTATATAGCAAATAACGAGCAGGCTGTGTAGTTCGTCGTCAACCCATTGCCGTTACTGGGGTATTTCGCAGTTAAGCCGCCATTCATGTCACCGGTTCATCCTGTGCCCATGCGCATGACCACTGGCGACCTCTACCGTCTGGCTTCCGATCTGGCGTCCGAGCATGGCGCGGCGGCGTCCGACTATGCCAGCCGCGCGGTAATGACGCTGGAAGCCGAAGGCAGCCATGAACGCGCCCGGTTCTGGTTCCTGATGCTGGTCCTGCTGGGTGATATCCGCACCGGCCGCATAGATCCCGACGCTTCTATCACCGTGCATTGATTTAACCCCTCCGGTTTCAGCTTACGCTCGCCTCCCAAGTGGTCGGCTTCGCACGCTGAAACCACCTCCCCTTCCAGCGTGCTGACGCACGCGAAGGGGAGGCTGATCTGTGCTTGTCGCGCACGGGCAGGAAAAGAAGACCAAAGCTCTCCCAAATGCGTTAGCATCGGGCGGCGCAGCTTTCCGGACCTTTCATGCCCCTCGATCCGCTGGTGAAGGATTTTCTCGACCGGATGGCGGCGATTCCGCGTCCCAAGGTCTGGGATATTCCGCTTGGCCTGATGCGCCAGTCCTTTGCCGGCATGATGGAACTGACCGGCCCCAAGGATGTGGCGGTGGGCAAGGTGGACACCATCGCCATTCCCGGCCCGGCGGGCGACATTCCCGCGCGCGTCTATGCGCCGGTCGCCGCCAGCGGGCCGCAGGCCGTGCTGGTTTATTTCCACGGCGGCGGCTTTGTCGCGGGCAGCCTTGTCAGCCATGACGGGCTGTGCCGCCTGTTCACCGCCGAAGGCGGCTTCAAGGTGATCGCGGTGGATTACCGCCTGGCGCCGGAGCATCCGTATCCGGCGGCGGTGGATGACGCCTGGGCCGCGGTGCAATGGATCGAGGCCAATGCCGCCGAGCTGGGCGTGGATGCGGGGCGCATCGCGGTGGGCGGCGACAGTGCGGGCGCGACGCTGGCGGCGGTCGTCACCCAGCTTGCCCGCGAGAAGGGCGGCCTGAAACTGGCCTGCCAGCTTCTGCTGTTTCCCTTTACCCAGATGGGCGGCGAAACATCCTCGCTGCATGAATTCGCGGTGGGCTATTTCCTGGAGCGGCAGGCCATAGACTATTTCCTGGACCTCTATGCCCCGCCGGGCGTGGACCGCGCCTCGCCGCGCGTCTCGCCGCTCAGGGCCACGGATTTTTCCGGCCTGCCGCCCGCCTATGTGATGCTGGCGGGATACGATCCGCTGCATGACGAAGGGCTGGCCTATGTCGAAAAGCTGCGCGCGGCGGGCGTGGCGGTCACGCTGGCCGATTATCCCGACCTGGTGCACGGCTTCATTTATCTGCAGACCGTGCTGCCACAGGCGCATGAGGCGGTGGCCGAGGCGGCCAAAGCGGTGCGCGCCGCGCTGGACGCGGCTTAAGGCAGCAGCTTGCCCGGATTGAGGATGCCCCTGGGGTCCAGTGCCTGCTTGACGGCGGCGATCACCGCCACGCCCTGCGCGCTTTTTTCGGCCTCCATGCGGCCGCGATATGCCGAGCCCGTGCCCCAGGCATGGCTGATGCTGCCGCCAGCCTCCGCCACCGCATCCAGCGCGGCGGCGCGGATCGCGGCGGCCTGGGCTAGGTCGTCTTCCAGCAGGCGCGGATAGATCCACGATACGTTCAGCGCCGCGCCGTCGGGATAGGCGTTGGCGGTGTGCGCCAGCACCAGCCCCTGCGCGCCCGCGCGGGGTACATGATCGCGCATGGCGCGCTGCAGGGCATGGCGCAGGGCGGCATAAAGGCCGGGCAGGGTGGCCCAGTTGGCCGAAACCTCGATCGCGTCATGGCCCAGCCCGCGATCCAGCAGCACGTCGCGCAGATAGGGTGCCCCATAACGCTCTGACGGCCAGCGCGGCTGCGCGCCCAGCCTTGCGGCCTGCATGCGGCGGGCCAGCGCATCGAAGCCCTTGTGGCCCCGCGCGACCTCGCCGGTCCGCCCGGCAAAGCCCGCCGTCAGCAGGCAGGCCCTGTGGTCAAAGCCGCGCAGGCGCAGCCAGGCATCCGTCGCCATCCGGCGCGCATCGAGCGGATGGCGGGCACGGTCCAGCGCCTGATGCAGGCGCGTATGGGCGGCGTCCGACAGGCGCAGCATGGCGTGCGGCAGGCCCAGGCGCTGCGCCTCGCGGATTGCCGCCAGCCCGCTGGCGAAATCGGGAAAGACATAGCCGCGCCAGTCTTCCGCCGCGGGCAGCGCGCGCACCCGCAGGCTGGCGCTGGTGATGACGCCCAGTATGCCGTCCGATCCCAGCATGAGCTGTTTCAGGTCCGGCCCCAGCGCGCTGGCGGGCGTTTCCCGCGCCGTGAAAAGTCCCGCTGGCGTGGCCACGCGCAGCCCCGCCAGCCAGTCGGCGGCGCGGCCATAGCGCGCCGCGTCCTGGCCCGAACCGGCATGGGCGATCCATCCGCCCAGGGTGGAATATTCAAAGCTGTCGGGCCGGTGGCCCAGCATCATGCCGCGCGCGCCCAGCTGGCGTTCCAGTTCCGGCCCGGTGATGCCGGCTTCCGCCACCGCCAGTCCCGACATGGCGTCCAGGCTGGTGACGCGGTCCATGCGGGTCATGTCCATCGCCAGCGACGGCCGGTCGCCCGGCGGGGTGACGCCGCCGACAAGGCTGGTGCCGCCACCGAACGGCACCACCGCGATGTCCAGCTCGGCGCACAGGGCCAGCGCCGCCAGCACTTCAAACTCGCTGCGCGGATACAGCACCCCGTCAGGCGCGGTGGAAATATCCCCCGCGCGCAGCCGCAACAGGTCCGTCAGGCCGCGGCCCGCCGCATGGCGCACCCGCGCCTCGTCATCGCGGCGGATGCCGAATGCGGCGAACTTCTGCAACGTCTCGCCGGGCAGGCGCACCGGCGGCAGGGCCATGTCTGCAAAGGCGCGCGGCGGCGTCGCCAGCAGCGCGGGCATGGACAGCGCCCCGGCCAGCCAGCGCCAGAAGGACTCGGGCGGCGCGGCATTGCGCGGCCCCCAGCCGTTCCAGCGAATCTGGCGTCCGTTTTCCATTCCGCCAGACTAAAGGAAAGGGCCGGTCAGATGCGCAGATTGATGGCGTTTGGGTAAATTTCGAATGTCGCGGGCAGGGTTCCCGCGCATTCCCCGTCGGTTTCCACCAGCACCATGCCCTGGGTGTCCAAGGTTGGGGCGGCGGTGAGCCGCATCGAGCGCAACCGGCGCAGCCCCGGTGCGTCGCCCTGGGCCAGCGCGTCCAGGTCGCGCAGCAGGCGGGCCTTGCGGCGCCCGCCCAGCACCGACAGGTCGAACGCGCCGCCGCGCGGCGACACCGCCACGCTGGCGATGCCCGCGATCTCGTCATGGCCGTCGGCGCGCAGCCGCACCCGCGTCTCGCGCCACCGCCACAGCGCGGCGGCGGCATGCAACCGCCGGGCGAAGCCGTGGCCGAACAGCCGCGCGATGCGCGAACGGCCCATCGCCTCGGCCACGCTGCCCGACAGGCCGAAGCTGGCGCTGCCCAGGAAGAAACGCGACAGCGGCGCGCCCGCAGGCGACAGGCAGGCGACGCGGCCCACATCCGTCTTGCGAATGCGCGCCGTCTTCAGATGCGCCACGCCCGCGCGCCAGCCGGACGGGATTCCGAAATGACGGCACAGCGCGCCGGTGTCGCCGTTATGGACGAAGTTGAACACCGCATCGGGCGAGACCGCCGCGCCGTGGTCGAAAAATCCGTTCAGCGCCTCGTTGATGGTGCCGTCGCCGCCCACCGCGATGATTTCCATATGCCCGTCGCGCAGCGCGTCGCGCACCACGCGCGCCGCCTGGCCCGGCGCGGTGGTGACGAAGAAGGACAGCAGGGGAAAGACCTGTTCCAGCGCCGCCTCGATCGCCTGCCAGTCGCGCCCGGTGCGGCCGCCCGCCGAATTGGGATTGAAGACGACAAAGGCGGTCATGGCCGCACCCGCCAGAGCGGTTCCAGCCCGGCGACCTCCGCCGCCTTTCTTTCGTCGCTCCATCCCAGATGCGCCGCCATCTGCGCCGCCACCTTGTCCAGCGCCGCCGCGCCGGGATGGCCGAACTGGCCGATGGCGGTGCGCCGCATCACCATGTCCTCCAGCGTGAGAGTCATCTCGTTCTCAAGCGCGAACCGCACCTGCGCGACCGTGTCGCCGCTCTTGCCCAGGGCCTGCAGATCGGTGAGGCGCGCGCCCTTCAGCGCCAGCGGCAGCCGCGCCCCCAGCATGTGCGCCATGTTCCGCAAACTGGCGATGCCCGGCCAGGTTTTCTGGTAGCCCTTCACCATGCCTTCAAAGGTGTCGAAGCGCCCGCCCGGCAGCGGCGTCACCGCGGTGATGCAGGGCGGGGTCTTCTTGTCCAGCCGCGCCGCCAGCGCATCGGTGATCTTTTCGGCCAGGTCGCGGGAGGTGGTCCATTTGCCGCCCAGCGCGGAGAAGACGCCGTCCAGTCCTTCTTCCTTGCCGTGATCCACCAGTTCGGAGCGGCGGCTGACATTGTAGCTGTCCTTGCTCCCATCGCTGACCAGCGGCCGCAGACCGGCATAGAAGAACTGCACCTTGACGCGCGTTAGCTGCGCCGCCGGCAGGTAGCGGATGAAGCTGCCCAGCAGGCTTGCGATGTCATCCTCCTGCACCGCCACCCTGGCCGGATCGCCGCTGAACGGCGTGTCGGTGGTGGCCAGAAGGGTATGGCCGCGCCAGGGCAGCGCGAACAGGTGGCCCGATCCCGCCTCGATGGTCAGGGCCGCCGTGCTGATCTGCGGCACCAGCAGGTGAATGCCCTTGGAGCGGATCAGCTTGTGCGCCGCCGCGTGCCCTGTCGCCTGTTCCAGGAACAGGTCGGCCCAAGGGCCTGCCGCCACCAGCACGGTGCGGGCGCGGATGTCGAACGCCGCGCCCGTCAGCGTGTCGATGACGCGCGCGCCTTCCGCCTTGCCGTCCCGCAGCAGCAATGTCTCGGCACGGACATAATTGGCCAGCGCCGCGCCATGCGCGTCGGCATCCACCAGGTTTTCCAGCGCGATGCGTTCGGGCGCGTACATCTGGGCGTCGTGATACTCGAACGCACCTTCAAAGCCGTCGCCCGCCAGCACCGGCTCGCGCGCCAGCGCCGCCTCCCGGCCGATCCAGCGATGGCCGGGCAGGCGCTGGGCCGGGTCTTCCAGCCGGTTGCGGTCGAAGGACAGCAGGTCATACAGCGTCAGGCCGGCCGACAGCTTGGCGCGTTCCATCCATCCGGCGCCGTAGAGCGGCAGCAGGAAGGGCAGGGGCCGCACCAGGTGCGGCGCGATCCGCATCAGCCCGCGCCGTTCGCGTAAGGATTCGCGCACCAGCGCGACTTCCAGGTTGCGCAGGTAGCGCAGGCCGCCATGCGCCAGCTTGGAGCTGTGGGCGCTGGTGGCCGAAGCGAAATCCCGCGCCTCGACCAGCGCCACGGACAGGCCACGCAGGGCACAGTCGCGCGCGGTGAAGCAGCCGGTGGCGCCGCCGCCGATGATCAGGACGTCGAAGGTTTCGTTGGAAAGACGGTCAATGGCGCGCTGCATGGCGCGCGGAGGCTAGCGTTTCAGATCGGCAAGCGAAACGCTTACTTGATCTTGCCTTCCTTGAACTCGACATGCTTGCGCAGCACCGGATCGTACTTCTTGATCGAGAACTTCTCGGTCATGGTACGGGTGTTCTTCTTGGCGACATAGAAGAAGCCAGTTTTGCCTTCGCTGTTGAGGCGGATCTTGGCAGTGGTCGGCTTCGCCATGGGAAACTCCAGTCGGGTCGTGTCGAGGGGCCGGGTAATGGCCGAGAACGGCCTTGCCTGTCAAGGACTTGCCCCGCGAACTTGGCTGGCAAACGGCGGAAATCAGCGTTTTTTGGCCTTGAACCGGGCGGACTTGCCCGGCTTTCCGGGCTTTTTCCCCTTGGGCCCCGCATGGTTTCCGGGGCGGGGCTTGCCCGTCCGGCGGGGTGGCTCGTCCGCGCCGCCTTCCAGCGCGAATCTCAGGCCGCCGGTCAGGGGCGCGGCTTCCAGCAGTTTCACCGCCAGCACGGCGCCCATGCCGAAGACCTGGCCACTGCGCTGGCCGACCAGCGCCTGCCGCTTTTCGTCATGGTGGAAATAGTCCGCACCCAGGCTGCGAATGGGGATCAGGCCTTCGGCGCCTGTGTCCGCCAGCCGCACGAACAGCCCGAAGCGGGTGACGCCGGTGACGCGGGCATCGAAGGTCTGGCCGATGCGGTCTTCCATGAAGGCGGCGACATAGCGGTCGGTGGAATCGCGTTCCGCCGCCATGGCGCGGCGCTCGGTCATGGTGATGTGCTCGGCGGTGGCGGAAAGTCCCGCGATCTCCTTGTCGGTCAGGCCGCCTTCGCCCAGCCCGAAGGCGCGGATCAGGGCGCGATGCACGACCAGGTCGGCATAGCGGCGGATGGGCGAGGTGAAATGGGCATACTTGGCCAGGTTCAGGCCGAAATGCCCGATATTGGCCGGGTCGTAGATGGCCTGCGCCTGCGAACGCAGCACCACATCGTTCATCACCGCTTCGTGCGGCGATCCCTTGGCGCCCGCCAGGATGCGGTTGAAGACGCCGGGCTGCACCACCTGTCCCTTGGCGAAGTTGATGTTCAGGGTGCGCAGGAAATCCGAAAAGGCGAACAGCTTTTCCCGGGACGGGGTGTCGTGCACGCGATAGATCAGCGGCGTGCGCCTGGATTCCAGCGCCTCGGCGGCCGCGACATTGGCCAGCACCATGAATTCCTCGATCAGCTTCATGGATTCCAGCCGGTCGCGATAGGCGATGGAGGCCACCTTGCCGTCCGCGCCCAGGATCACGCGGCGTTCCGGCAGGTCCAAGTCCAGCGGGTCGCGCTTGCCGCGCGCCACGGTGAGCGATTTGTACGCCGCCCAGACATCGGCCAGCGTTTGCTTGACGATGGCGGTCATGCCCTCGTGCGGATGGCCGTCGAAAGCAGCCTGCGCCTGGGCATAGGTCAGCCGCGCCGCCGAACGCATCACTGCGCGCAGGAAGGTGTGGCCGCGCTTGTGCCCCTTGGCGTCGAACACCATGCGCGCCACCAGGCAGGGACGGTCCACGCCTTCCTTCAGCGAACACAGGTCGGCCGACAATTCTTCGGGCAGCATCGGCACCACCCGGTCGGGGAAATAGGCGCTGTTGCCGCGCTTGAAGGCTTCCCTGTCCAGCGCCGAGCCGGGCGTGACGTAATGGGCGACATCGGCGATCGCCACCAGCACGATATGGCCGCCGGGATTGCGGTCATCGTCATCCGGCCCGGCCCAAACCGCATCGTCATGGTCGCGGGCGTCGGGCGGATCGATCGTCACCAGCGGAATGGCGCGCAGGTCGGTGCGGCCACGCGGGTCGATCTGCGTGGCGGCTTTCGCTTCCTCGATCACCGCATTGGGAAATTCGGTGGGAATGCCGTGGTCATGGATGGCGACCAGGCTGATGGTCCGGGGGCTGTCCATCGAGCCGATGCGCTCGACCACCTTCACCCGGCTGAATCCGGCAATGCGCCCGGCGCGGGGTTCGGCGGCGACCAGGTCGTTATGCCCGCCGCCATTCAGGTCGGCCTTGTCCAGCGCATATTCGGTGCGGGCTTTCTTGTCGATCGGCACCAGCCGCCAGCCGGTGGACGGGCTGTTCCGCAGCACGCCGATCAGGCGCTGCTGGGTTTCGCGTTCCAGCCGCCGGACGATGCGCGCCTCATAGGCTTCACCATGCCGTTCCAGCTTGGCCAGCAGGCGGTCGCCGATGCCGGGCGCGCCGCCCTCCTTGGGCGGAATGACATAGACGGCGGGCGGGTCTTCATCGCCGGTCCAGGCCAGGGGGCGGGCCATCAGCTCGCCATCGGCATCCAGCCCCGTCACCTCGACAATGCCGATATCCGGCAGTTCGCCGCGCTTGACGAAGCCCTGTTTGGTGCGCCCTTCGATGGCGCCCTCGGCTTCCAGCTCTTTCAGGATGCGCTTGAGATGAATGCGGTCCGAGCCTTTCAGGCCCAGCAGCTTCGCGAGATCGCGCTTGTTGGCGCCGGCGTTTTCCGCCAGCAGTTCAAGCACGCGCGCCTTGTCGAGGGCGCGCGTGTTCGACGGTTTTCTGTCTTTTTTCAAGTGTCCTATTCGCCTGCCATCTCCGGCTCCTGGGCCTTCTTGCCCGGGCCGGAAGACTTGCCTTTGGAGGCGGCAGCTTTCTTCGTCTTGGTTGTCTTTGTGGTCTTCTGGGCCGCGGCCTTTTTGGCCTTCGCCTTCTTGGGCGCAGCCTTCTTTTCAGTCTGGGGCTTTTCAGCCTTCGCCTTCACGGCTTTCTTCTTTTTTCCGCCCTTGGCGGCGCGTTCGGCGATCAGGGCCAGCGCCTGTTCCATCGTCACGCTGTCCGGCTCGGTGCCTTCGGGCAGGGTGGCGTTGGTCTCGCCGTCGCTGGCATAGGCGCCGAACTTGCCCTTCATGATGCGGATCGGCTTGCCGTCGGGCGCCGCGCCCAGATCCTTCAGGGTCTGGCCGCCGCGGCGGCCCGGTCCCTTGGCCTTCTTCTCGGCGATCAGGGTGACGGCATGGTTCAACCCGATGTCGAACACGTCTTCCGGCGAAGGCAGCGAGGCATAGATGCCGTCGTGATAGACGTAAGGCCCGAAGCGCCCGAAATTGGCGGTGATCTTCTTGCCGTCTTCCGGGTGCAATCCGACCTCGCGCGGCAGGGACAGCAGCTTGACTGCCATCTCCAGGTCCACATCGCTCTTGTCGGTGCCCTTGGGCAGGCCGGACCGCTTGGGCTTGTCGCCATCGCCCCGCTGCACATAGGGCCCGAAACGGCCCGTCCGCAGGGTGATCATGTCCTCGCTGCCGGGGAACAGGCCGATTTCCACCGGACCGGCATCGCCTTCGCCCGGCTTGGCGCCGAGCTGGCGGGTGAACTTGCACTCCGGATAGTTGGAGCAGCCGACGAACGCGCCGAAGCGGCCCAGCTTCAGGTTCAGGCGGCCATTGTCGCAGGACGGGCACCTGCGCGGGTCCACGCCATCCTCGCCCTGCGGGAAGATGTGCGGCGACAGCACCGCGTCCAGCTCGTCGATCACCTGGGTGATGCGCAGTTCCTTGGTCTCGCCGATGGCGGCCGAGAACTCTGTCCAGAAGTCGCGCAGCAGCTGCTTCCAGTCCAGCTTGCCGTCCGAAACCTCGTCCAGCTTCTCTTCCAGGTCCGCGGTGAAGTCATAGGCGACATAGCGGCGGAAAAAGCTGTTCAGGAAGATGGTGACCAGCCGGCCCTTGTCTTCCGGGATGAAGCGCTGGCGGTCCATCCGCACATAGGCGCGGTCGCGCAGGGTGGAGATGATCGAGGCATAGGTCGAAGGGCGGCCGATGCCCAGCTCTTCCAGCTTCTTGACCAGGCTGGCTTCGGAATAGCGCGGCGGCGGTTCGGTGAAATGCTGGACCGGATTGACGGCATCCAGCGCGGTGGCGTCGCCCGCCGCCAGCCTGGGCAGGCGCGAGCCGTCTTCATCGGCCTCGTCATCCTGGCCTTCCAGATACAAAGTGAGGAAGCCGTCGAACAGGGTGACGGTGCCGGTGGCGCGCAGGGTGATCTTGCCGTCGGCGGACAGGACATCCACCGTGGTGCGTTCCTGCTCGGCGCTTTCCATCTGGCTGGCGACGGCGCGCTTCCAGATCAGTTCATAAAGGCGGGCGGCGTCGCCATCGATATACTTGGCGACCTCTTCGGGGGTGCGGGCGAAGCTGGTGGGGCGCACCGCTTCATGGGCTTCCTGGGCGGTGGCGTTGTTGTTGGCATAGGCGCGGGCATTGGCCGGGACGTATTTCGCGCCGTATTTCTTCCCGATCACCTCGCGGGCTTCGGCGATGGCTTCCGGCACCATGGTGATGCCGTCGGTACGCATATAGGTGATCAGGCCGGTGGTATCGCCGCCGATTTCCACGCCTTCATACAGGCCCTGCGCCACCTGCATGGTGCGCTTGGCGTTGAAACCCAGCTTGCGGCTGGCTTCCTGCTGCAACGTGCTGGTCTTGAAGGGCGGCGAGGGGTTGCGCTTGACCGGGCTGGCCTCGACGCTGCCCACCGTAAAGCTCTGGGCCTTGATCGCGGCCACGGCGCGGTCGGCTTCGGCCTGATTGGTCAGCGACAGCTTCTCGATCTTCTTGCCGTCCAGCTGGATCAGCCGGGTGGTGAAGCTGCCCGCCTTGGCGGTCAGGTCGGCGCCGATGGACCAGTATTCCTGGGCCCTGAACGCCTCGATTTCCTGCTCGCGCTCCACGATCAGGCGCAGCGCCACCGACTGCACCCGCCCGGCCGAGCGTGCGCCCGGCAGCTTGCGCCACAGCACCGGCGACAGGGTGAAGCCCACCAGATAGTCCAGCGCGCGGCGGGCCAGATAGGCCTCGACCAGTTCCTTGTTCAGTTCGCGCGGATGGGCGATGGCCTCCATCACGGCGGATTTGGTGATGGCGTTGAAGGCCACCCGTTCCACCGGCAGGTCCTTCAGCAGCTTCTTGTCCCGCAGCACTTCCAGGATGTGCCAGGAAATCGCTTCGCCCTCGCGGTCGGGGTCGGTGGCCAGGATCAGCTTGTCGGCGCCCTTCACGGCGTCCGCTATGTCCTTGATCTTGGACGCCGCGCGGGCATCCACATCCCAGACCATGGAGAAATCGTCATCCGGCTTCACCGAGCCGTCCTTGGACGGCAGGTCGCGGATATGCCCGAAGCTGGCCAGCACTTTATAATTGCTGCCCAGATACTTGTTGATGGCTTTGACCTTGCCGGGGGACTCGACGATCAGGACGTTCATCTAGGACATGAAACCCAAGGGTGACGGACGAAGGGGCTTATCTGGGGCCGGACCGGGCCTGTGCAAGGTGGGGACCGCCAAAGGGGCGGGACACTGACCCTCTGCGGCTGGCCCTGTCAACGCCGGGCTGGGTGGCAGTTTGTCACCACAGGTTGTATTTCTTGAAGTTTTACCCATCATATGTAACTCTAGGTTGCGAATGGGTGATGGTCGTTCCTATGGTTAATCCGCAATTTCTTACAAAATCATGATGGATGCGTCTCCGCGAAAGTCCCGCTGTACAGGTTCCCCGGCTTCCGCCGCGCCACCGGGGCACGGGGTTTCGCCCGCTGAATTCGCCAGCTACACCCTGGACCTGCTGGATGACCTGCGGAAAATTGCCCAGCGGCAGGACCAGGGCATGCTGGCCCACCTGCTGGAACTGGCCCAGGCCGAAGCCCGCATCATCATCCGGGATCAGGGGGGGCCGCCTCAGGCCCAGGACACCCGGTTGCCCGGCTGACGCACGCAGCGCCCCGCCAGTTCCATTTCCAGGATCACGGTCAGCACCGCCCCGGCGGGCGCGCCCAGTTGCCGGATCAGTTCGTCAATTTCCACCGGAGCGGGGCCAAGGGCTTCCTCCACGGCGGCGCGGATGTGGTCGGCTTCGGCGTCCGTCTCCCTGTCCCCGGCGGGAGATGACGGAAAGGCGCCATCCGGCTCGCGGAAGCCGCTGCCCAGCATGGGGGACAGCACGGCCAGGATGTCGCCGGCGCTTTCGGTCAGGGTCGCGCCCTCGCGGATCAGGCGGTTGGCGCCGCGCGCGCGCGGATCGAGCGGCGATCCGGGCACGGCGAAAATCTCGCGCCCCTGTTCCAGCGCATACTGGGCGGTGATCAGCGAGCCGGATTTTTCCGCCGCCTCCACCACCACCACGCCGCGCGCCAGGCCGGAGATGATCCGGTTGCGGCGGGGAAAGTGGCGTGCCTGGGGCGCTTCGCCCAGCCGCATCTCCGATACGATCGCGCCGCGTTCGCGGATGGCGGCATACAGCTTTTCGTTTTCCGGCGGATAGATGATGTCCACCCCGCCCGCCACCACCGCCACCGTGCCCACCGCCAGCGCCGCCTCGTGCGCGGATGCGTCGATGCCGCGCGCCAGCCCCGACACCACCACCAGCCCGGCAAAACCCATCTCGCGCGACAGGGTGTCGGCGAACTTGCGCGCCAGCGCCGAGGCGTTGCGCGCGCCCACCATGGCGACCATTTCCTTTTTCAGCAGGTGGGGATGGCCCAGCACCGACAGCAGCGGCGGCGGCGCATCCAGCGCCGCCAGGCCTTGCGGATACCCGCTTTCGCAGGACGCAATCATGCGGCCGCCCAGTTTCGCCAGCGCCTCCAGTTCGCGTTCGGCGTCGCGCGGATCGGGCAGGGCAAAGCCCTTGCCGCCGCCTCGCTGCGCCAGCCGGGGCAGGGCCTCCAGCGCGGCGGAGGCCGAACCGAAGCGGGCAATCAGGTTGTGGAACGTGACCGGGCCGACTTGCGGCGTGGCCGACAGGGTCAGCCAGGCGCGGCGTTCGCTATCGCTGAGTTCCACCTGCATCTCCGCTCTTGGACCCGATACGCGGTTCCTCGCCACGGATAAGCCGGCGGATATTGTCACGATGCATGACTGTGATCAGCGCCGACAGCAGCAGCGCCAGCGCGGCGTGATCATAAAGCCCCATCAGCAGGAAAAAGGCGGGCGACAGGGCGATGGCGATCAGCGCTGACAGGGACGAGATGCGCCATACCAGCGCCGCGCCCAGCCAGGTCGCCGCCACCATCAGGCCCACCGGCCAGTAGAGCGCCAGCGTCACGCCCAGGAAGGTGGCGACGCCCTTGCCGCCCTTGAACTTCAGCCAGACGGGAAACAGGTGGCCCAGCACCGCGCCCAGCGCGGCCAGGATTTCCGGGCCGACGCCTTCGGCGGGCAGCAGCAGGCGCGCCGCGATTACCGCCACCGCGCCCTTGGCCCCGTCGCAGAACAGGGTGGCCGCCGCCGCCCATTTCTTGCCGGTCCGCAGGACGTTGGTGGCGCCGATATTGCCGGACCCGATGGCGCGGATGTCGCCCGCGCCCGACAGCCGGGTGAAGAACAGGCCGAACGGAATCGTGCCCAGCAGATAGCCGAGCAGCAGGGCCTGGAGCAGGGGCAGGGATGTCATGGCCGCGACGATGCCAGCCTTTGCGGCGGAAATCTATCGCGCGAAGACCCGTTCGCCGCCCACAAAGGTCTGCTGCACCACACCCGCGAATTTGCGCCCCTCGAAGGCGGTGTTGCGCGCCCGGGAATGCAGCGCCTCGGCCTGGACCTGGAACGGCGCATGTTCGTCGAACAGCACCAGGTCGGCGGGCGCGCCTTTCGACAGATTGCCGGTCGGCAGGCCGAAGATGCGGGCCGGGCTGGCGGTCAGCGCCTTGAGCACATGGGAAAGGCCGGCCGGGCCGTCATGCGACAGGCTCAGGGCGGCGGCCAGCAGCGTTTCCAGCCCCACCGTTCCGGCGGCGGCGGATGCGAAAGGCTGGCGCTTGGTGTCCGCGCCCTGCGGTTCATGGCTGGACACGATGACGTCGATCACGCCGCTGGCGACGCCTTCGGCCATCGCGGCGCGGTCATCCTCGCAGCGCAGCGGCGGGCGCACCTTGCGGAAGGTCAGATAGTGCCCGACATCCAGTTCGTTCAGCGTCAGGTGATGGGCGCTGACGCCGCAGGTCACGGGCAGGCCGCGCGCCTTGGCGGCGGCGATGGCGTCCAGCGCGGCGCGGGTGGAAACCTGGCCGAAATGCAGCCGCGCGCCGGTCAGTTCGACCAGGCGGATGTCGCGCTCCACCATCATCGCCTCGGCGATGGCGGGGGCGGCGGGCAGGCCCAGCCGGGTGGCGAACTCGCCCTCGGTGGCGCTGGCGCCCTGCACCAGTTCGGGGTCTTCGGCATGGCTGATCACCAGCGCGTCAAAGGTGGCGGCATAGGACAGCGCCCGGCGCAGCACCCGCGCATTGGCGATGGAACGGTCGCCATCGGTGAAGCCCACCGCGCCCGCTTCCTTCAGCAGGCCGATCTCGGTCATGGTCTCGCCGCGCAGGCCGCGCGTCAGGGCGGCGCAGGGCAGCACCCGCACCCGCGCGGTGGCGGCGGCGCGGCGCAGCAGGAAATCCACCAGCGACGGCTCGTCGATCACCGGATCGGTGTTGGGCATTACCACCATGCTGGTGACGCCGCCCGCGGCGGCGGCCAGGCTGGCGGATTCCAGGCTCTCGCGATGCTCCGCCCCCGGTTCGCCGGTGAAGACGCGGGCGTCGATCAGGCCGGGGGCCAGCACCAGGCCCCGGCAATCCACCACTTCGGGATCGTTCGGCTCGGCATCGTTGAACAGGCGCGGGCCGATATCGGCGATGCGGCCATTTTCGACCAGCAGGCCGCCTTTGACATCCAGGCCATTGGCCGGGTCCACCAGCCGCGCATTGCGGAACGCGATCCTGCGGCTCATGCCGTCCCCCTGCGCTCTGTCTCATGGCGCGCTCCGCGCGCAAGGGCGTCGAGCACGGCCATGCGGATGGCGACGCCCATCTCCACCTGTTCGGAGATCAGCGACACCTGCACATCATCGGCGATGTCCGAGGCGATCTCCACGCCCCGG
The DNA here is from genome assembly GCA_035714165.1 of Rhizomicrobium sp. Classification (GTDB taxonomy): domain Bacteria; phylum Pseudomonadota; class Alphaproteobacteria; order Micropepsales; family Micropepsaceae; genus Rhizomicrobium. The sequence continues at coordinate 7,642 of DASTMN010000133.1, read as the reverse complement.
TTCATCGGGCCGGGATGCATCACCAGCGCGCCGGGTTTCGCATGGGCCAGCTTGGCGCGGTCCAGGCCATAGAAGCGGAAATATTCGCGCACCGACGGCACGAACGCGCCCGACATGCGCTCCAGCTGAAGCCGCAGCATCATCACGATATCGGCCCCGGCCAGGCCCTTTTCCATGTCGGTATAGATTTCCACGCCGAAACGGTCGGCATCGGCGGGTAGCAGGGTGCGCGGTGCGACCAGCCGTACCCGTGCGCCCATCATGGAGAGCAGTATCAGGTTGGAGCGGGCAACGCGGCTGTGCAGCACGTCGCCGCAGATTGCCACCGTCAGGTTTTCGAAACCGCCGCAGCGTCGGCGGATGGTCAGCGCGTCCAGCAGCGCCTGTGTGGGATGCTCATGCGCGCCGTCGCCGGCATTGATGACACTGCAATCCAGCTTGTTCGACAGAAGTTCGGCGGCCCCCGCATCCTGATGGCGCACCACCAGCAGGTCGGGGCGCATGGCGTTGAGGGTCGAGGCGGTGTCCAGCAGCGTCTCGCCCTTGGAGACCGAGCTGGTCTTGACGCTCATGTTCAGCACATCGGCGCCCAGCCGCTTGCCCGCCAGTTCAAAGCTGGACTGGGTGCGGGTGCTGGATTCGAAGAACAGGTTGATCAGGGTGCGGCCCTTGAGCAGGGCGGTCTTCTTGTCGGTGGCGCGGCCCTGCACGACATAGGTCTCTGCCAGGTCGAGCAGCGCGGTGACGTCGAAGGGGGAAAGCCCGGCGATCCCGAGCAGGTGGCTCGTCTTGAGGATCGGTACGGCGGGCGCGGATGTCATTAAAGCGGGCCTTATAGATAGCAATGCCTGGTCCCGCAACCCCATGACGGGCGCATGGTTGACGGATCAGGCTGTCATGTCTTCCAGTTTACGCCCTGCCGGCTCGGGCAGGAACAGGACGGCGATCAAAGTGATGGGGATAGCCAGCAGCAGGGCCTGAATCGCCGGGCCGTGTCCGCCCAGCCGGTCGTACAGGACGCCTTCCAGCGCCAGCGCCACCGCGCCCGCCGTGATTTCCACCAGATAGCGCAGGCCCGACACGGTGGCGCGGTATTGGGTTGGCACGATTTCCAGCGCGAAGCCCGCGATCAGCGCGTCGCCGGAGAAGAATCCGAAAAAGGCCAGGATCCACAGCAGCGGGATCGCCCAGCCCGGCGCGCCATTATAGAACAGGAAGAAGCACAGCCCGGCCAGCGCCACGATGGCGAAGGCCAGCGGCTTGCGCCCCAGCCGGTCCGACAGTCGTCCCGCCAGGATCGCCAGCGCCAGCCCCACCAGTCCGCCGGGCACCAGCAGCAGCGTCACCTGGCCGGGGCTGAAGTGATAAACGTCCTGCAGGTATTTCTGCGCCAGCACCGTGGCGGGCGAGATGGCGAAGCCGAAGGCCGCCGCCGCGATCACCACCAGCGCCACGCGGCGCGGATACTGGCGGGCGATGTCTTTCAGCAGTTGCGCCGCGACCCGCAGCCGGGACCCGGCCGGGGGCGGCTGTTCGGCGAAGCGCCGCGTCTCCGGCAGGCGTCGGCGCAGGAAGGCCACCAGGAACAGCGGCAGCGACCCGATCAGGTAGATGGCGCGCCAGCCATAGGGCAGAAGATCGATCAGCGCGAAGACCAGCGAGGCCAGCCCAGCGCCCACATAATACATGGCGCTGAGCACGCCATTGCCCCAGCCGCGCGCCCGCTCCGACACTTCCTCGGCGATCACCACGAAGCAGAGCATTTCCTCGGCATAGCCGAAGACGCGGGTGAAGAACTGCGCCCAGACGAAGGTGGGATAGTCGGGCGCGAAGGCGGTGGCCAGGGTGAACAGGGCCTGCCCGAACAGGGTGCCCAGCAGCAGGCGGCGGCGGCCGATCAGGTCGGCGCTGGCCGCCAGCAGCATGGCGAACAGGGCGGCGATGCGGAAATAGGCGACGGTCAGCCCGACTTCGTTTTCGGGAATCTTCAGCTCGGCCTGTATCTGCGGCACCGCCAGCCCGAAGATGTTCTGGTCGAAGCCCGCGAACAGCGCCGCCACTCCCACCAGCAGGATGATGCGCTCCTGCCGCTTTTCCATCGCGGCGGGGGGCCTCAGGCCCGGCGGCAGCCAGATGAAGCGGGCGGTGGTGCTGTCGCGCATCAATCTCTCCTGCCGGAATGCAGGCATGCATGAGACCGGGCGCGACCGCGCCCCGGCGGGAGTCCGCCGCCCCCGCGGAGCCACCGCGCGGCACGCACTGTTGGCGTGAGCGAAAGAAACGTCATCGAAGATTCCGCAGTCGGTCCAGCACCCCTTGCAGGATGTAGGCGGCTGCCATTTTGTCCACCACTTCGTCCCGGCGGCGGCGGCTGGCATCGGCGTCCAGCAGGGTGCGGGTCACGGCGCTGGTGGACAGGCGTTCATCCTGGAACAGGACGGGCAGGGGCGAACGGGCCGCCCAGTTGCGGCCGAAGGCGCGGGCCGACTGGGCCGAGGGGCCGTCCGAGCCGTCCATGTTCAGGGGCAGGCCCACAACCAGCCCGCCGACACCCTGCGCACTTATTATAATGTCCAGCCGGGCGGCGTCGGCGGCGAACTTGCCCCGCTTGAGGGTCTGCATGGGGGTGGCGACCGTCAAAAGCGTGTCCGACAGGGCCAGCCCGATGGTCTTTTCCCCCAGGTCCAGCCCCAACAGGCGCTGGCCCCGGTCCAGTTTCAAGTCTTCCAACGGGATAACCGGCATGAAAGTCCCTTTTGCTTGCCTCCGGTCCCCCCGGTTGCTAGCAAGCAAGCCTCCTCTAACACAGCAGGAACCTCATGTCCGTCGATAAGGACACCGTGCGCCGCATCGCCAGGCTGGCCCGCCTTTCCATCCCGGAAAGCCGCCTCGAACCCATGGCCGGAGAGCTGAATGGCATCTTCCAGTGGGTCGAGATGCTGGGCGAGGTGAATGTCGAGGGTGTGCCCGCCCTGACCAGCGTGGCGGCCCAGAAACTGAAGTGGCGCGCCGACGCCGTGACCGATGGCGGCCAGGCCGATGCGCTGCTCGCAAATGCGCCCGAAGGCGCGGACCACTTCTTCGTGGTGCCGAAGGTGGTGGAATAATGTCCGACCTGACCTCCAATCCAACTGGCATGACCCTGGCCGAGGCGCGCGACGCCATCCGGGCCAAGAAGATTTCCTCCCGCGAGCTGACCGGCGCTTTCGTGACCGCGATCGAACAGGCGCGCCCGCTCAATGCCTACATCACCGAGACGGCCCAGCAGGCGATGGCGATGGCCGACGCCGCCGACAAGCGCATCGCGGCGGGCAAGATCGGCGCGCTGGAAGGCCTTCCTCTGGCGATCAAGGACCTGTTCTGCACCAAGGGCGTCCGGACCACCGCCGCCAGCCGCATCCTGGGCGATTTCGTGCCGCCCTATGAATCCACCGTCACCCAGAATCTGTGGGATGCGGGCGCGGTGATGCTGGGCAAGACCAACCTGGACGAGTTCGCGATGGGCTCCTCCAACGAGACCAGCGCCTTCGGCCCCGTCTTCAATCCCTGGCGCGCCAAGGACAGCAACCAGAATCTTGTGCCCGGCGGTTCGTCGGGCGGTTCGTCGGCCGCCGTGGCCGCCGACCTGTGCCTGGCCGCCACCGGCACCGATACCGGCGGCTCGATCCGCCAGCCCGCCGCCGTCACCGGCCGCGTCGGCCTCAAGCCCACCTATGGCCGCTGCTCGCGCTTCGGCGTCGTGGCCTTTGCGTCCTCGCTGGACCAGGCCGGGCCGATGACCAAGACGGTGCGCGACGCCGCCATCCTGCTGACCAGCATGGCCTCGGTGGACCCGAAGGATTCCACCAGCGTGGACATGCCCGTGCCCGATTACGAAAAGCTGCTGGACGGCGGCATCAAGGGCCTGCGCGTCGGCATCCCCAAGGAATACCGGGTGACGGGCGCCGCCGCCGAAACCGACGCGCTGTGGAGCAAGGGCGCGGACTGGCTCAAGGCGCAGGGCGCGGAGATCGTCGAGGTCTCGCTGCCCCACACCAAATACGCGCTGCCGACTTATTATATCGTCGCCCCCGCCGAGGCCTCGTCCAACCTGGCCCGCTATGACGGCGTGCGCTTCGGCCACCGCGCCAGGGATGTGCGCGACATTACCGACCTGTATGAAAAGAGCCGGGGCGAGGGCTTCGGCGCGGAAGTGCAGCGCCGCATCCTGATCGGCACCTATGTGCTGTCGGCGGGCTATTACGACGCCTATTACGCCCGCGCCCAGCGCCTGCGGACCCTGATCAAGCGCGACTTCGACCAGGCTTATGAAAAGTGCGACGTGCTGCTGACCCCGGCCACGCCCAGCCCGGCCTTTGCGGTGGGCGCCAAGACCACCGACCCGCTGGAGATGTATCTTCAGGACGTCTTCACCGTGACGGTGAACCTGGCGGGCCTGCCGGGCATCGCCGTCCCGGCGGGACTGACCGAAAACGGCCTGCCGCTGGGCCTGCAACTGATCGGCAAGGCCTTCGATGAAGGCACCCTGTTGCGCGCCGCCCTGGCGCTGGAAACCGCCGCGGACTTCAGGCACTCCCCGGCCAAGTGGTGGACCGCATGACCAGCCCCGCAAAGAACAAGACCATCAAGGGCGAGACCGGCGACTGGGAAATCGTGATCGGCATGGAGGTCCATGCCCAGGTACTGTCCAACTCCAAGCTGTTCTCCGGCGCTTCGACCGAGTTCGGGGCCGAACCCAACAGCCAGGTCAGTTTCATTGACGCCGGCTTCCCCGGCATGCTGCCGGTCATCAATGAGAAGTGCATCGAGCAGGCGGTCCGCACCGGGCTGGGCCTGAAGGCGAAGATCAACCTGCGCTCGCTGTTCGACCGCAAGAATTATTTCTACCCGGACCTGCCCCAGGGCTATCAGATCAGCCAGTTCAAGGACCCCATCGTGGGCGAGGGCGAGGTCACGGTGGACCTCAAGGACGGCGAATCCATCACCGTCGGCATCGAGCGGCTGCATCTGGAGCAGGATGCGGGCAAGAGCCTGCACGACCAGAGCCCCGATTCCAGCTTCGTGGACCTGAACCGGTCGGGCATCGCCCTGATGGAGATCGTCACCAAGCCGCATATGCGGACCAGCGAGGAGGCGGCGGCCTTCCTGAAAAAGCTGCGGGCCATCGTGCGCTATCTGGGCACCTGCGACGGCAACATGGACGAAGGCTCCATGCGCGCCGACGTCAATGTCTCGGTCTGCCGGGTGGGCGGCTATGAGGAGTTCCGGCGGACCGGCTCCTTCAAGAGCCTGGGCACCCGCTGCGAGATCAAGAACGTCAATTCCATGCGCTTCATCGCCCAGGCGGTGGAGTATGAAGCCCGCCGCCAGGTCGAAATCCTGGAAGGGGGCGGCAAGATCGACCAGGAAACCCGCCTGTTCGACAGCCGCCAGGGCGAAACCCGCTCCATGCGCTCCAAGGAAGAGGCGCATGACTACCGCTATTTCCCAGATCCCGACCTCTTGCCGCTGGAGCTGGAACAGGCCTGGGTGGACGCCATCGCGGGCACCCTGCCGGAACTGCCGGACGAGAAGAAGGCGCGGCTGATGGCGCAGGGCCTGTCGGCCTATGACGCCTCGGTGCTGGTGGCCGAGCGCGAGCTGGCCGATTTCTACGAGGAACTGGCCCGGGGCGTGGACGCCAAGGCGGCCGCCAACTGGCTGAACAACGAAATCCTGGGGCGGCTAAACCGCGACGGGCTTTCCATCACCCAGGTTCCGGTCAGCGCGGCGGCCAACAACGCCATCATCCAGATGGTTTCGGACAAGACCATCTCCGGCAAGATCGCCAAGGGCCTGCTGGACATCGTCTGGACCGAGGGCGGCGACCCGCGCCAGGTGGTCGAGGCGCGCGGCATGAAGCAGGTGACCGACACCGGCGCGATCGACGCGGCCATCGAGGCGGTGATCGCCGCCAACCCGGACAAGGTGGAGGAGGTGAAGGCCAAGCCCAAGCTCGCCGCCTGGTTCGTGGGTCAGGTGATGAAGCAGACGGGCGGCAAGGCCAACCCGGCGGCCGTCAACGCCGCCCTCAAAACCCGACTCAATCTGCCCGACGAGGGGTGATTCGCACAAAATGCGCGGTTCGCGGGCTGGACCCGCAAAACGGGCGCACTTTGATCCGTGTACGGAATAGCGGATTTGATCCTTGTAAAATGCGGGTTTCCTGAATTCTCGGAATCCGGAGGCTTTTCAAAAGCCCCGGTACAGTTGCATTTCAAAATGCAAGTAATTCATATTCGTGACGTTTTGGGGGGCGGTGCAAAGCCGTTCAGACCCGAACAAACGATAGAGGAGTTGAACATGGCTGCGAAGAAGAAGGCCGCGAAGAAGAAGGCCGTCAAGAAGGTCGCCAAGAAGGCCGTCAAGAAGGTCGCCAAGAAGAAGGCCACCAAGAAGAAGGCGAAGAAGAAGTAATTGACCCCGGTCAGTTAGTTTCTTCTCGGGTCCCCTGACCATTCATTCGGGGAGCATCCGATGCTTAAAGCGAAGGCCGCGGTACCTTTCAGGGTATCGCGGCCAAGCTGTTTCCGGGCCGCGGTCGTGCGGGACGGACTTTCCCTTCAGGCTTGCCCTGGCCGCGCCGATGCCCCAACTCTGGCACTGAAACCCGCACCCGTACCGGCCCCCGCACATGGCAAAGACTTCGGCAAAGACCCGCAGGAAATCCACCCGGAACACTGTGAAAAAGGCCGCCCGGCCCACGGGCAAGGCCCCGGCAGCCAAGACCAAGACTAAGCCCAGGCCCAAGGCGAAACCCGCCAGGCCCATCGCGCTCTATTATTGGCCCACCCCCAACGGCCACAAGGTCAGCATCCTGCTGGAAGAACTGGGGGTGCCCTACGAACTGCACCCGGTGGATATCGGCAAGGGCGACCAGTTCGCCCCCGCTTTCCTGAAGCTGTCGCCCAACAACCGCATCCCCGCCATCCTGGACCCCGACGGTCCCGGCGGCCGTCCTGTCTCGGTCTTCGAGTCCGGCGCCATCCTCCAGTATCTGGGCCGCAAGTATGGCCGCTTCTATCCGCAGGAGGAACGCGCCCGCATCCAGGTCGAGGAATGGCTGTTCTGGCAGGTGGGCGGGCTGGGGCCGATGGCCGGGCAGGCCAACCACTTCAATCTCTATGCCAAGGAAGACGTGCCCTATGGCAAGACGCGCTACACCGAGGAGGTGCGCCGCCTGCTGGGCGTGATGGACCGGCGTCTGGCCACGCGCAAATACCTGGCGGGCGCTTATTCCATCGCCGACATCGCCTGCTGGAGCTGGGTCGTCTCCGCCGGGCGGCATGTCGCGCTGTCCGGCTTTCCCAACCTAGAGGCGTGGGCGAACCGGGTGGGCGCACGCAGGGCGGTGCAGCGCGGCCGCGCCGTTGGTGCCGTGCTGCGCAAAGGCTGATCCTTTCCGTCTCACCAAAGCTGGATTCCCGCTGGAGTTTATCCTCCGGCTGCACGAAGTGCAGACCGGGGACGGGAATGACAAGTGGCGTGGGCCTCTTCTTCTTGTCATTCCCGGCGAGCAGCGCCGTCAGGCGATGCGAGGGAAGGGAATCCAACTTTCTTTCCCGCACACCCTCTTTCATGGCGCCGCGCGCCAAAGGGGCCG
>DASTMN010000132.1:0-96870 GCA_035714165.1 Rhizomicrobium sp. | reverse complement strand
CTGCGCCGTCGCAGCAGGCCCCTGTTCGAGCCGAATTTCAAACCGATGGCGCTCATTGTCCTGGCCGGTAGATCTGGTCGAAGATGCCGCCATCCGCGAAATGCACCGCCTGGGCCCTGGTCCAGCCGCCGAAATCGCCGTCAATGGTGGCAAGCGGAAGAGTGGGAAACTCCGCCCGGTGGGCCGCCAGAATAGCCGGATCGCGCGGACGGTAGAAGTGCCGGGCCGCGATCTCCTGCGCGGGCTTGGCATACAGAAAATCCAGGAACGCCGTGGCCGCTTTGCGGCTGCCCTTGCGATCCACATTCCGGTCCAGCAGCGCCACCGCCGGTTCCGCCAGGATGGAGCGCGACGGATAGACGATCTGGTATTGTTCGCCGCCCTTTTCCTTCAAGGCGAGCTTGGCTTCATTCTCCCAGTTCAGCAGCACATCGCCCAACCCGCGCCGGGTGAAGGTGATGGAGGAACCGCGCCCGCTGGAATCCAGCACCGGCACATGCTTGTACAGGGCCGTGACAAAATCGCGGGCCTTTTGCGCATTGCCGCCGGGACGTTTTTCCGCCCAGGCCCAGGCCGCCAGATAGGCCCAGCGCGACGCGCCGCCGGTCTTGGGATTGGGCGCGATCACCGTCACGCCGGGCCGCACCAGATCGCCCCAGTCCTTGATGCCCTTGGGATTGCCCTTGCGGACCAGGAACACGATGGTCGAGGTATAGGGCGCCGAATTCTGCGGCAGGCGCGTCTGCCAGTCGGCGGGCAACAGCTTGGCGCGCCGGGCGATCTGGTCGATGTCGGCGGCCAGCGCCAGCGTCACGATATCGGCCTGAAGACCGTCAATCACCGCGCGCGACTGCGCGCCCGATCCGCCATGACTGCTGTTGAGGGTGACGGATTCGCCCCTGGCCTTCTGCCGGGCGCTGAAGACACCGCCCAGGTCCTTGTAGAGTTCGCGCGTGGCGTCATAGCTGGCGTTGAGCAGGACGGTGTCGGCATGGGCGGCGGGCGCGGCCCACACCATCGCGGCAGCGAGGAGCCCGATCAGCTTTTTCACGTTACGCCCCCATCAAACTCAAAGCCGCCGGAGCCGGTCGCCTATCGTCCCGGCTGGTAAATCTGGTCGAAGACCCCGCCATCGCCGAAATGGACAGCCTGCGCCTTGGTCCAGCCGCCGAACGCCTCGTCAATGGTGGACAGTTTGATGGCGGGAAACTGGCCCTTGTACTTGGCCAGCACCTGCTGGTTGCGCGGGCGATAGTAATGGCGGGCCTCGATCTCCTGGGCCTGCGACGTATAGAGGAAGTTCAGATAGGCCTCGGCCGCCTTGCGGGTGCCCTTGCGGTCCACATTCCGGTCCACGACCGCCACCGGCGGCTCGGCCAGGATGGAGCGCGACGGATAGACGATCTGGTAGGCGCTGCCGCCCGCTTCCTTCAGCACCAGATGCGCCTCGTTTTCCCAGGACAGCAGCACATCGCCGATGCCGCGCTTGGTGAAGGTCACGGTCGAGCCACGTGCGCCGGAGTCCAGCACCGGCACCTGCTTGTAGAGGCGGGAGACATAGGCCTTGGCCTTGTCCGCATTCCCGCCCGGCAATTTGGCGGCATAGTCCCAGGCCGCCAGATAACCCCAGCGCGCGCCGCCGCTGGTCTTGGGATTGGGCGTGATCACCTGGATGCCCGGCTTGATGAGGTCGCCCCAGTCCTTGATGCCCTTGGGATTGCCCTTGCGGACCAGAAACACGATGGTCGAGGTATAGGGCGAGGAATTCTGCGGCAGGCGCTTCTGCCAGTCGGCCGGCAGCAGCTTGGCGTGACGGGCGATCTGGTCGATGTCGGCGGCCAGGGCCAGCGTCACCACATCGGCCTGCAGGCCGTCGATCACCGCCCGCGCCTGGCTGCCGGAGCCGCCATGGCTGTTGGAAATGGTGACATTGTCACCCCTGGCCTTGGCCTGCGCCGCGAACGCCTTGTTGATGTCCTGATACAGTTCGCGCGTGGGGTCATAGCTGACATTCAGCAGCCGGAAATCCGCGGCCCGCGCGCCCGTGGCCAGCAGTCCCACCGCCAGCAGTCCCACCGCCAGCAGCGCCAAAATGAAAGGGGTGCGTTTCATGGTCGGGTCCTTCGAAAACAGACTGGCAGGCGAAAACAGACTAGCAGGCGGCGCGGGCATTAATTCTGCCAAATCCCTATCTGGTCAATAGGAATTATGTGATATTGCTGTCTTTCGCAAAAATGCGAGGAAAACCAGAGGTTTGGCTGGACTATAAAGCGCCCGAACGGCGCATTTGTTGCGCGGCGGAGGCCAGATTCCGCGATTCCAGGATTTCCGCCGTGGCGTCCCGGGCCGCCAGCAGGGCCTTGCGGATGGCGCAGATCGATTCCTCGAAACAGTCATCGCACTTGCGATAGGCCATGACGCTGACACAGGGGCTGAGCGCCAGCGGCCCGTCCGTGACCCGCAGCACATCGGCGAAGCTGATATCCTTGGCGGCGCGGCCCAGCGAATAGCCGCCCTGCCGGCCGCGGTGGCTGCGGACGATACCGGTCTTCTTCAGCTCCAGCAGGATATGCTCCAGAAACTTGCGCGGAATATGCTCCCGCTCGGCGATCTCGGAAATCTGCACCGGATCGTTGTCGCCGCGGGCCGCAAGATGCAGCAGGGCGCGCAGGGCGTAGCGGGCTTTCTGGGAAATCATGGCGCGGATTATACACGATAAAGCCTATGGAAATATACGATCCCCGCTTTGTGCCAGCCTCCTGTCACAGACCGGCGACAGCTTGCGACAACCCCGGCGATGCAGACCCGGCATTTGCCGCTATAATGTTGGAATTGTTGCCATCCCCGCCTCCAAAGGCGCACCCGGACCGTTGAAGACCGCGCGATGACTGGACCCTGCAAGGCCAAGGCTGGCCCATGACCTGGCTCGTCAAGGTCGCACTCGACCGGCCCTATACCTTCATCGTCATGGCCTTGATGATCCTGATCTTCGGGCCGCTGGCGGCTGTGAAGACGCCCACCGACATCTTCCCCAATATCGGCATCCCGGTGATCGGCGTCGCCTTCACCTATGCCGGTCTGTCGCCCGACGACATGGCCTCGCGCATCATGACGCCCTACGAGCGCATCCTGTCCACCACCGTCAACGATGTGGAGCATGTCGAGAGCCAGTCCATGCCCGGCATCGGCATCGCCAAGATCTATTTTCAGCCGAACGTGGATATCCGCCTGGCCAGCGCCCAGGTCACCTCGATCTCCCAGAGCGCCATCCGCCAGATGCCGCCGGGTATGCAGCCGCCGCTGATCCTGAACTACAGCGCCTCCACCGTGCCGGTGCTGCAGATGGCCTTCTCCTCCACCTCGCTCTCCGAACAGCAGGTGCTGGACTATTCCCAGAACTTCGCCCGGCCACGCCTGACCACCGTGAACGGCGCCGCCATCCCCTATTCCTATGGCGGCAAGTTCCGCTCGGTGCTGATCGACCTGGACCCCCAGGCCATGCAGGCCCGCGGCCTGTCCGCGATAGACGTGCAGAACGCCTTCGCGTCGCAGAACCAGATCGTGCCCGCAGGCAACATCAAGATCGGCGACTTCCAGTATGTCGTGCGCCTGAACAACGCCGCCGACACCATCGAGGCGATGAACGAGCTGCCGGTCAAGACGGCGGGCGGCGGCACCGTCTTCATGCATGACGTGGCCCATGTGCGCGACGGCAATTCGATCCAGCAGAACATCGTGCATGTGGACGGCAGCCGCGCCGTGCTCTCCACCGTGCTCAAGAACGGCCAGACCTCCACCCTGGACGTCGTACAAGGCATCAAGGACCTGCTGCCGATCCTGCGCGAGCAGCTTCCCCCGGAACTGAAGATCGACGTGCTCAGCGACCAGTCGCTGTTCGTGAAGGCGGCGGTGGACGGGGTGATGCATGAAGGCGCCATCGCCGCCGCCCTGACCAGCCTGATGATCCTGCTGTTCCTGGGAAGCTGGCGTTCCACCGTCATCATCGCCACCTCGATCCCGCTGGCGGTGCTGTCGGCGCTGATCGCGCTGTGGGCCACCGGCGAGACGCTGAACATCATGACCCTGGGCGGGCTGGCGCTGGCGGTGGGCATCCTGGTGGACGACGCCACCGTGACCATCGAGAACATCAACTGGCACCTGGAACAGGGCAAGGGCGTCTATGAGTCCATCATGGACGGGGCGCGCCAGATCACCCAGCCGGCCTTCGTCTCGCTGCTGTGCATCTGTGTCGCATTCGTGCCGATGTTCGCGCTGACCGGCGTGGCGGGCTATCTCTTCGTGCCGCTGGCGCTGGCGGTGGTCTTCGCCATGATCGCCTCCTTCATCCTGTCGCGCACCCTGGTGCCGACCCTGGCGCTGTATCTATTGAAGCCGCATGCGCGGGGCGAGGATGGCCATGCCGCCAAGGGCGACCATATCTTTGCCCGCACGCAGCGCCGTTTTGAAAAGGGTTTCGAGCAGACCCGCGAGGGCTATCGCAACCTGCTGGCGCTGGCCATGACCTGCCGCCGCCGCTTCGTGTTCGGCTTCCTGGGCGCGGTGGGCGTCTCGCTGCTGCTGTTTCCCTTCCTGGGCCAGGACTTCTTCCCGGCGGTGGATTCGGGCCAGATTACGCTGCATGCCCGCACCCAGCCCGGCACCCGCGTCGAGGAAACCACCCAGATCGTCGCCAAAATCGAGCAGGAGGTCCGCCGCATCATTCCGCGCGACGAACTGGCCACCATCGTGGACAGTGTCGGCCTGAACCAGAGCCCCATCAACCTGCTCTATTCCAACTCCGGCGGCGTCGGCCTGCAGGACAGCGACATCTTCATCAGCCTCAAGCCGGGCCACGGCCCCACCGCCGATTATGTCCGCACCATGCGCGAGCGGCTGCCGCGCCTGTTTCCCGGCATCACATTTTCCTTCCCGCCACCGGACATCACCAGCCAGATCCTGAACTTCGGCGCGCCCGCGCCCATCGATGTGCAGGTCACCGGCACCAACCGCGAACAGACCCAGGCCTTCGCCCTGCGCCTGTTGCGCGATCTGCGGAAGATTCCCGGCATCGCCGACGCCCGGATGCAGCAGTCCAGCGCCCTGCCCCAGTTGCGGGTCGAGACCGACCGCAGCCGCATGGCGCAGGTGGGCCTGACCGAGCGCGACGTCACCAATGCGCTGGCCACGACGCTGGCGGGCACCTCGCAGTCGGCGCCCAACTTCTGGGTCAATCCCAAGAACGGCGTGTCCTACAGCATGACGGCCCAGGTGCCGGAATACAAAATGGACAGCCTGGCGGCGTTGCAGAACCTGCCCGTGACGAGCGCGGGCGCCGCGGCGCCACAGGTGCTGGGCGGCCTGGCCAGCATCAGCCGCGACCAGGGATCGACCGTGGTGTCCCACTACAACATCCTGCCGACCATCGATCTTTACGCCACCACCCAGGACCGCGACCTGGGTGCGGTGGCGCGCGATGTGCAGCGCCTGATCGACGCCAACAAGCAGCATCTGCCGCGCGGCGCCACCGTGACCATGCGTGGCCAGGTGACGACGATGCAGACCGCCTTTACCGGCCTGTTCTATGGGCTGTTGGTGGCGGTGGTGCTGATCTATCTGCTGATCGTGGTCAACTTCCAGTCCTGGACCGACCCGTTCGTCATCATCACCGCCCTGCCCGCGGCGCTGGCGGGCATCGTCTGGATGCTGTTCGCCACCGGCACCACCCTGTCGGTGCCCGCGCTGACCGGGGCCATCATGTGCATGGGCGTGGCCACCGCCAACTCCATCCTGGTGGTCAGCTTCGCCCGCGAACGGCTGGCCCATCACGGCGACGCCGTGCTGGCCGCGGTCGAAGCGGGCTTTACCCGCTTCCGTCCCGTCTGCATGACGGCGCTGGCCATGATCATCGGCATGTCCCCCATGGCGCTGGGCCTGGGACAGGGCGGCGAGCAGAATGCGCCGCTGGGCCGCGCCGTGATCGGCGGCCTGATCTGCGCCACCGCCGCCACCCTGTTGTTCGTGCCGGTGGTTTTCAGCATCATCCATGGCCGCCTCGCAAGGCGAAACGCCAAGAATGCCGCCCGCCGGAGCGGGACGGGAGAAGCCTATGCCTGACAAGAATTCCGACGCCGGTTCCCATGACAGGACCGGCCCCAGCCTGCTGGATCACAAAGACCCGCCCGGCCTGAAGCGCTGGGGCATCATCGCGATCGCCGTGGCGCTTGCGGTGGCGGTGACCGGCCTGGCCGTGCGCTTCCTGGACAGCCGCAATACCCGCGCCTGGACGGACGAGCAGGCCGTGCAGACCGTGCAGGTCATCAAGCTAGATGCGCCCAAGGCGGGCGGCGAGCTGAACCTGCCCGGCGACATCCAGGCCTTCACCACCGCCCAGATCCACGCCCAGGTCAGCGGCTATGTGAAAAAATGGCATGTGGACATCGGCACGGCCGTGAAGAAGGGCCAGCTTCTGGCCGAACTGGACACGCCGGAACTGGACGGCCAGGTGCAGCAGGGCCGCGCCAATGTCGCCAACGCCCAGGCGGCGCAGCGCCTCTCGGCCCAGACGGCGCAGCGCTGGGACGCGCTGTTCCAGCAGGGCGCGGTGGCGCGGCAGGACAAGGATGTGCGCGACGCCGACCTGGAGGCGCGCAACGCCGCCCTGGCCGCCGCCCGCGCCGGTCTCTACAGCCTGACGGCGCAGGAAGGCTTCAAGCGCCTGGTCGCGCCCTTTGACGGCATCGTCACCACCCGCGCGGTGGATGTGGGCGCGCTGGTCACCACCGGCAACAGCGCCGCGCCCCTCTTTACCGTGGCGGACCAGAGCCGCCTGCGCGTCTATGTCCGTGTGCCGCAGAATTATGCCGCCTATGTGCAGCCCGGCATGGAGGTCAGCTTCACCGTGCCCCAGCATCCGGGCCGCGAATTCAAGGCCAGACTGGTCGCCAGCGCGGGCGCCGTGGCCAGCGCCACCGGCACCATGCTGGTGCAGTTCGCGCTGGACAATGCCGATGGCGCGCTGCAGCCGGGCGGCTATGCCACGGTCAAATTCCCCGTGCCTGCCGGATCGCACGGCCTGCGCATTCCCGCCACGGCGCTGATGTTCCGCTCCGAGGGCATGCAGGTCGCCACGGTGGATGCCGGCAATCATGTTCGGCTCAAGACCATCACCATCCAGCGCGACCTGGGCGCGGCGGTGGACGCGGTGGGCGTGTCGGCCAGCGACCGCATCGTGGACAATCCGCCGGATTCGCTCCAGGAGGGCGATCCCGTGCAGGTGGCGGCTGCGGCCACGGCACCGAAGCCCACCAGATAGCCATTTATCCTTTCGGCACCGTCATTCGGCCGGGCTTGGCCCCGGCTGGCCCTTTGGCGTACAAGGTTTGCGCTTTTCCAAGAGGATGACCGATGCGCGCGCTGATGAAGGCCTTTGTGCTGGGCTGCCTGCCGATGATGGCCCTGGCGGCCTGTGACGACCGCAAGTCCGACGCCGCCACCGCGCCCGGCAGCGCCTATGACACTTCGGAAGCATCCAACGCCAAATACCTGGCCGACTATGCGGCGCGGCCCGGCGTCATCAAGACGGATTCCGGCCTGATGTACCGCGTGCTGCGCGCCGGAACCGGCCCGGCCATCGTCAGCCCGCGCGACCATGTCACGGTGTTCTACAAAGGCTCGCTGATCGACGGAAAGGTTTTCGACCAGACCAAGCCGGAAGAACCCGCCACCTTCCCCGCCGGCATGCTGATCCCCGGCTGGGTCGAGGCGCTGCAGAAGATGAAGACGGGCGATACCTGGGAACTGGTGATCCCCGCCGCGCTAGGGTACGGCGAGGAAGGCGCGGGCGATTCCATTCCGCCCAACCAGACGCTGGTCTTCACCATGTCGCTGGTGAAAGTCGAATACGCGCCTTAATTCCTGCCCCCATCCCTCACAGCTCAGGTCTGCTCCGTAGACATTTCGCTGCGACACCTTCCCCCGCCACATGGCTTCACCATGCGGGGGAAGGAAGCCGGTGGAATGCCGGTCTCGCGCCCAAAAGGGATTCCACAGGCCCGCCTCCCCCTTATGCGCGTAGCGCATCCAAAGCGGAAGCTGAAAACGGAGGGGGTCATTAAAACTTATACCCCAGCGTTACGCCTGCCATGCGCGGGGCCAGCGGCACGCATTGCAGCACACCTGACGTATTGGCCACGCCGAAGGTGCCGTTGGGGGCGCTGTTGAGCACACCGTTATACTCCGGCAGGCAGGCCGGGGTGTTCACCACATTGTTGACGAACATCGCCAGGTCGGCCCCGCTATGGCCGATATCGGTGAAGCTCAGGCGGAAATTGAGCAGGCCATAGGCGCTGGTGCGCTGCACCGGGTTGAAGGTCCGCATGTCCGCCAGGAAACGGCTCTGCCAATAGTAATGCGCCGTGAACAGCGTGTCGCCCAGCGGCAGGCCGCCCAGGTCGGTGCCCAGCTTGAAGGTTGCGGTGTGATTGGTCTGCCAGGCGGGCAGCGGGATCGGCGTGCCCGACAGGTTGGTGGTGCCGGTGGGTAGCAGGTAACCGGCGGGCGGCGTGAAGGTATAGTCGGTATAGCGCGCGTCGATGAAGCTGCCCGACGTGTTCAGCGTCAGCCAGTCGGCCGGCAGGGCGGTGAGGTCCCATTCCACGCCCTGGATGCGGGCCTTGCGGGCATTCAGCGTCACATTGTCGTTGAAATTGCCCAGGCACTGGCCGGCATCGAACACGGCCTGGGTGCAGGCACTGCCGCCCGGCCCGGTGGCCAGCGTCACGTTCGGCAGCGAGGCCTGCACCTGAATGTCGTGATAGACGGTCTGGTAAAGCGCCAGGTTGGTCCGCAGCGGCACGCCGCCGATCGCCCAGTCCGACTTGATGCCCACTTCGTAGTCCTGGACATTCTCAGGCTTGGCCACCAGCACGGCGGGATTGATCGCCTGGGTGTTGATCGCGCCCGACCGGTAGCCGGTGCGGGTGGTGGCATAGACCATCGTGCCGTCCCACAGGTCATGGTCCAGCGACAGGGTCCAGGTCGGCTTGTGGAAGCTGCGGGCGATGTCGGTGGCGCAATTGGCCGGCGGCAGCAGCCGCCCGCCCGTATCGGTCAGGGCGCAGGCATTGGTCTGCCCGGCATAGGTGATGCCTTTATAGGTATAGCCCGTGCTGCTGAACACGCCGTTGGGCACCGTGGCGTTGGTCGCAACCGTGGCGGGGGTGCGGATGGTGCGGGTATCCAGATGGGCATAGCGCTCGTCATAGGTATAGCGCACGCCCGCCGTCAGGCGCGTATCGGGCCGCAGGCTGTAGGTCGCCTGGGCATAGGCGGCATAGGAGCGGTTCTCCTCGCCGTTGCGGGTAGAGTCGGTGATGGTGAGCTGGCGGCCGCCCACCGCCGAGGGCCCCGCGCCCGCCGCATTGTTGGGCAGGAACAGATAGAGCAGGCTGCCGTCATTGGGGCTGCGCTCGTTGAAGAAGAACAGGCCCGCCGTCCATTTCAGGCGTTCGTCCATCGCCGTGCCGTTGACGGTCAGTTCCGACTGCCAGGATTCGTATTTGGGGAAGTTGTAGAAATAGGTGTTGGTCTCATAGCCCTGGCCGCGGCTGGCGGCATTGCCGGAATTCTCCCAGGTGCGATAGGCGGTCATGAAGCGGACGTCGAAGCCTTCAAAGCTCTTGTTCGCCGTCGCCGAATAGGTCTGGTAGAAGCCGCGGCTGAGATTGCTCACCGCCTGCTCGGCGCTCCAGAAGCTGGCACTGGACTGGCGCTGGGCGGATGCCAGCAGCGAATTGTAGGCGGCGGGCGACGGGTTGGGATTGCTGACCCCGGCCGCATTGGCGGTCAGGTAATAGGGCGCGACCGTATTGCCGCGCAGGTCCACGAAGCCCACACAGGTGCCCGGTATGTTGCAGATCGAGGTGCGGCCCTGCGACGGAGCGGTACCCACGAAGGTGCCGATGGTGTGATAGGTCGAGCCGGTATTGTGTTCCGAGGCGATGTCGGCGCGCAGCACCAGATCGAAGCTGTCATCCGGCTGCCATTTCAGCGAAAAGACGCCCGCCTTCTTAGTATAGCCCATGCCGGGCTGGCTGTTCCGCTCGCCCGTCACCGGGTCGTAATAGAGGTTGGCGATATAGCCTTTCTGGTTCTCGGCATTGAGGGCGACACGCGCGGACAGGGTATCGGACAAGGGCAGGTCCACCGCGCCCTGAAGGCCCGCGCGGCCGTAATCGCCCACCGTGGCGCGGACATAGCCGCCGAATTCCTTGCCCGGCTCGCGGCTGCTGTACAGCACCGCGCCGCCGGTGGTGTTGCGGCCCACCAATGTGCCCTGCGGCCCCTTGAGCACCTGCACCTGTTCCAGGTCGAACAGCGCCCCGGTCAGGCCGATGGCGCGGGCATAATAGACCCCGTCCTTGTACACGGCGGAGGCGGTGTCGAAGCCCAGGCCGGGATTGCCGCCGCCCGACGGCGCATCGAAATTGCGCTGGCCGCGAATGGTGATGTTCAGCGTGTCCTGCCGGAAGGTGGTGGGGGCGATATAGACCGAGGGGCTGACATATTTCAGGTCCTCGACGGTGCGGACATTCAGCCGCTCCAGGTCGTCCTGGCTGAAGGTGTCGATGGCGATGGGGACTTCCTGCTTGATCTCCTCGCGCTTGCGGGCGGTGACGATGACCGTCTCCAGGCTGCCCGCCTGGGCCACGGGGTTGGCCGCGCCCTGTGACGGCTGGGCCGTGGCCGGGCTGGTCAGGGCGGTGGCGGCCAGAAGGGCCAGGACAAGACGCTTGGACATGGCATTTCCCCAAAACAACGAACGCGCCGGGCGGCGCTTTTGCATCGCCAACTGGCCGGATGCCCATGCTCTATCGGATGCCTCCGGGGGCCGGAAGGCGAAAACCCGGCCTTGCGCCGAAACGGGAAATATTCCTTATGTCGTTCAGGCCCTTGGGCGAAGTCCGGGGGTGGGATGGATGCAGAAACGGGGGACGGACATGACCAAAGTCGCGATGATTACCGGGGCGGGCAGCGGCGTGGGCCGGGCGGTGGCGCAGGGGCTGGACGCCGCGGGCTATGCCACCGTGCTGGTGGGCCGCAAGCAGGCCGCGCTGGAGGAAACCGCCGCCGGCCTGTCCAACAAGACCCTGGTGGCCCCCGCCGATGTGGGCGACCCGCAGGCGGTGAAGGCGGTGTTCGCCCGAATCGCCCAGACCTTCGGGCGGCTGGATGTCCTGTTCAACAATGCCGGCATGGGCACCCCCGCCATCCCGATCGAGGACCTGAGCTTCGAGCAGTGGCAGGCGATTGTCGCCGTCAACCTGACCGGGGCTTTCCTCTGCACCCAGGAGGCGGTGCGGATGATGAAGGCCCAGACGCCGCAGGGCGGGCGCATCATCAACAACGGCTCGATCAGCGCCGACCGGCCCCGGCCCCATTCGGCCCCCTATACCGCCACCAAGCACGCCATCACCGGCCTGACCAAGTCCACCATCCTGGACGGGCGGCCCTTCGACATCACCGCCGGGCAGGTGGACATCGGCAACGCCGCCACCGAGATGACCCAGCGCATGACCCAGGGCGTGCTCCAGCCGGACGGCAAGCTGGCGGTGGAGCCGCGCATGGATGTGCGCCATGTGGCCGATGCCGTGGTGTACATGGCCGGCCTGCCGCTGGATGCCAATGTGCCGTTCCTGACCGTGATGGCGACCAAAATGCCGCTCTATGGCCGGGGCTGACACGATTTGACAAAAATTTAGGCAAAGCAGCCGAAGCCTTTCATCGTTGCCGTGCGTTCTTTCGAGGCAACGGTGAAAGACGACATGGTATGCGCGCCTGCTTTCTCGGCCAGAACATCTGCACCCTCGGTTTCGGGGTAGCGATCCTTCAGACTGCGCCTATAGTGGCGGAGGAGGATGCGGGCGGCCCCGTCCCGGCGCCGGATGAAAACCGAGCCGGGGCAAAGGATGCCCCGCCGCCCCCGGTGGGCCAAACCCATCCCACCGCACACTAGTCCCGGACGAATCCCAGACAAATCTAAGGCTCGCCGCGGTTCCACCCCTTGTGCAATGCGGCACCAAAGCCAATATTGAGCGTTAATTAACACCGTCCGGGTAACGGTCTCTTATTTCAAATCCTGTATTTGGTGGGGCATGAAGACTTCTATTCCAGCGATTGCCGCGCTTGCCGCTGCCCTGGCTCTTGGCGCCTGCAGCAGCCCCAGCGCCGAATCTCTTGCTCAGAACGATCCCTGGGAAGCCACCAACCGCGATATTTTCGACTTCAGCATGGCGGTGGATCGTGCCGTGGCCCGGCCTGTCGCCAAGGGTTATCGCGCCGCGGTGCCTGAATTCGCCCGTGACGGCATCCATAATGCCCTGACCAACCTGCGGTCGCCGGTCATCCTGGCCAACGACGTGCTGCAGGGCGAAGCCGACAAGGCGGGCGACACCCTGGGCCGCATCGTGATCAATTCCACCGTCGGGCTGGGCGGCCTGATCGACGTCGCCAGCAAGATCGGCATTCCCGGCCATGACAATGATTTCGGCGTCACCCTGGGCAAGGATGGCGTGCATGAAGGCTCCTACCTGGTGCTGCCTTTCGTGGGCCCGCGCCCGCCACGTGACCTGCTGGGCAGTGTGGTGGACGTGGCCTTCGATCCCCTGACCTATGCCCAGTTCCACGGGGACGACACCTGGATGGCGATCCGTTTCGGCGTGGGCGTACTCGACGGCCGCACCGCGCAGCTTGACGCGGTGGAGACCATCGAGCGGTCGTCCATTGATTTCTACGCGACGACCCGCAACCTCTACCGCCAGTCGCGCAACGCACTGATCAATGCGGGCACCGACAGGGCCGACGAGGACCTGCCCAACCTTTAGGGCAATTCAGAAAAACGGACGCACCCGCCATCCCGCGCATGCCTATTCCGCCGGAGTCGGCGTCGGCCTGCCGGTATGGTCTTCCGGCCTGTCGCCCATGATGCCGTGATACCAGCGATTCCAGAACCCGCTGGTCCAGACCCCGAACCGGTCCATATAGAGATAGACCACCGGCGTGGTGTAGAGCGTCAGGATCTGGCTGAGCACCAGCCCGCCCACGATGGAGATTCCCAGCGGCTGGCGCAGTTCCGATCCCACGCCCAGGCCCACCGCCAGCGGCAGCGCCCCCAGGATGGCGCCGATGGTGGTCATCATGATGGGGCGGAAGCGCAGCAGGCAGGCCTTGTGGATCGCCTCGCGCGGTGAAAGCTGCTCGCGTCGCTGAAGATCGATGGCGAAGTCAATCATGATGATCGCGTTCTTCTTGACGATGCCGATCAGGAGAATCACCCCGATCATGGCGATCAGGTCGAACTGGGCGTTGAACATCAGCAGGGCCATCACCGCCCCCACGCCCGCCGACGGCAGGGTGGACAGGATGGTGACCGGATGGATCAGGCTTTCATAAAGAATGCCCAGGGTGATGTAGATGGTCAGGATCGCCGCCAGCAGCAGGAAGGGCATGTTCTGGAAGCTGCGCTGAAGCTGGCGCGCATTGCCTGCGAACTCGCCATGCACGGTGATGGGAACATTGATGCGGGCCATGGTGCGCTGGATGGCGCTGACCGCGTTGCCCAGGCTTTCACCCGCCGGCAGGTTGAAGGAGAAGGTGGTGGCGACGAACGGCCCCTGATGGTTGATCGCCAGCGGCGTGGTGCCGGGGCCATAGCTGGCCACCGCCGACAGCGGCACCATGGTGGAGACGCGGGTGGAGACCGAAGCGCCGGTGGAGCCGCCGCCGCGCACGCTGGCAGTCAGGGCGTTGAGCTGCTGGTTGCGGACAGCCTCGGCGGCGGCCGCCGCCGCCTCGCTGTCTGCGGTGGAGGCCGTGCTGTTCGACGCGGTGGACGTAAAGGCCCCGCCCGCTCCCGCCGTGGCCTGGGTGCCGCTGACATTGCCGCCGGAGGTGCTGATATAGATGTCGCGCAGCGTTTCGGGGCTTTGCCAGAACTTCGGCGCCACCTCCATGATCACCTTGTACTGGTTCTTGTCCTTGTAGATGGTTGAGACCTGCCGCTGGCCGAAGGCGTCATACAGCGCATTGTTGACCTGGGCGATGTTGAGACCCAGCCGCGCCGCCGTCTGGCGGTCCACCTTGAGATCGACCTGAAGCCCCTTGTCCTGCTGGTCGGAATTGACGTCGGTCAGTTCGGGTATGTCCTGCAGGGCCGCGGTGATCCGGGGCAGCCAGGTATTCAGTTCCGCCAGCGAATCCGCCTGGACGGTATATTGATAGCTGGCATTGCCGCCGCGCCCGCCGCCGCCGCCGATCTGGCCGCCGGGCCGCAGAAACAGGCGCGCACCCGCCACCTTCTCCAGCTTGGGGCGCAGGCGGTCGATCACCTGGTCGGTGGTCAGGCCACGCTCATGCGGCGGCTTGAGCGTGACGAAGACATTGCCCGAATTGGCGGCGCCGCCGCCAGCAAAGCCGCCCACCGTGGCCACCGCCGGGTCGCTCTTGATGATCTCGATGAACTGCATGAACTTCTTCTGCATCGCCTGGAAAGAGATGCTCTGGTCGGCGCGCAGGCCGCCCTGCATGGTGCCTTCGTCGGTGGAGGGGAAGAAGCCCTTGGGCACGATCGTCAGCAGATAAATGTTCAGGCCGATGGCGAGGAACACCATCACCACGATGGTCTTGGGATTGGCCAGCGACCAGCCCAGGGTGCGCCGGTAGAAATCCTGCATCCATTCGAGGCTGCGCCGCGACCAGGCCATCAGCGGGTTCTTGTCTTCCTCGACTGAGAAATCGAGATAGGCGCACATCATCGGCGTCAGGGTGATCGAGATCACCATCGAGATCAGGATCGCCACCGTCAGGGTGACGGCGAATTCATGGAAAATGCGGCCGACAATGCCGCCCAGCAGCAGCACCGGGAAGAAGACCGCCACCAGCGAAATGCTCATGGAGATGACGGTGAAGGTCACTTCCTGGGCGCCCTGCAACGCCGCCTCCAGACGGCTCTTGCCGTTCTCCAGATGGCGGGTGACGTTCTCCAGCACCACGATGGTATTGTCCACCACGAAGCCGGTGGAGACGATCAGGGCCATCAGCGAGAAATTGTTCAGGCTGAAGCCCAGCAGGTACATCGCCCCGAAGGTGCCCAGCAGCGTCAGCGGCACGCAGACGGTGGGCACCAGCGTCGCCTTCATGTTCCGCAGGAACAGGAACACCACCAGGATCACCAGCACGGTGGCGATGATCAGGGTCATTTCCACATCATGCACCGAATTGCGGATGGAGGTGGTGGTATCCATTAGCATGCCCAGCTCGATGGAGTTGGGGAGCGCCGCCTGCAAATCCGGCAACAGATCGCGGATCCGGTCCACCACCTCGATGACATTGGCGCCGGGCTGCTTGGTGATGTTGACCAGCACGGCGGGCTGGCCGTTGAAGGTGCCCAGGTTGCGGACATTCTCCACCCCGTCCACCACCTCGGCCACATCCTGCAGGCGCACCGCCGCGCCGTTGCGATAGGCGATGATCAGCGTCTTGTACTGGCTGGCCTGGGTGGCGACGTCATTGGCATAGACCTGGAAGGTCTGGTCCCGCTGCTGGATGTCGCCCTTGGGAGTGTTGGCATTGGCGGCGGACACGGCCGCGCGCACATCAGCCAGCCCGATGCCGTATTTGAACAGGGCGCGCGGATTCAGCTCGATGCGGATGGCGGGCAGCGAGGCGCCGTTGAGCGAGACATCACCCACGCCGCTGATCTGGGACAGCTTCTGCTGGATGATGTTGGACGCCTGGTCGTAAATCTGGCCCGGCGACAGCGTCCGGGAGGTCATCGCCAGGATCATGATGGGGAAGTCGGCCGGATTGAATTTCCGGTAAGTGGGATTGGAGCGCAGCGCCGCCGGCAGGTCGGCACGGGCGGCGTTGATCGCCGCCTGCACATCGCGCGCGGCGCCGTCAATGTCGCGGCTGATGTCGAACTGCAGCACGATCTGGGTGGAATTGACGTTGCTGCGCGAGGACATGTCGTCCACGCCCGCGATGGTGCCCAGATGCCGTTCCAGCGGCGTCGCCACGCTGGAGGCCATCGTCTCCGGGCTGGCGCCGGGCATCGAGGCGTTCACCACGATGGTGGGAATGTCGATGTTGGGGAACGGCGAAACCGGCAGCAGGGTATAGGCCGTCAGGCCTGCCAGCCCCAGTCCCAGCGCCAGCAGCACGCTGGCGACGGGGCGGCGGATGAACAGGGCCGAAATCCTCACGGCATCACCCTCATGGCGTCACGGGTGCGGCGGCGTCGCCGCGGCGGCGCGCCCGCCAGGCCCGGAAGTCCGCGCCCAGCCGGTCGAAATAGATATAGATCACCGGCGTGGTGAACAGGGTCAGGAGCTGGCTGACCAGCAGGCCGCCCACGATCGAGATGCCCAGCGGATGGCGCAGCTCCGACCCCATGCCGCTGCCCAGCATCAGCGGCAGGGCGCCGAACAGCGCCGCCACCGTGGTCATCAGGATGGGCCGGAAGCGCAGCAGCGCCGCCTGGTGGATCGCCTCGGCGGGCGGCTTGCCCTCGTTGCGCTCGGCCTCCAGCGCGAAGTCGATCATCATGATGGCATTCTTCTTGACGATGCCGATCAGCAGGATGATGCCGATGATCGAGACGATGTTGAGGTCATGCCCCGAAATGATCAGCGCCAGCAGCGCGCCCACACCCGCCGACGGCAGTGTGGACAGGATGGTGATGGGGTGGATGAAGCTCTCATACAGCACGCCCAGCACGATATAGACGGTGATGATGGCGGCGATGATCAGCAGCACCTCGTTGGCCAGGGCCGACTGGAAGGCCAGCGCCGAACCCTGGAACTGGGTGGTGATGCCGGGCGGTACACCCACGTCGTCTTCGGCCGCCTTGATCGCGTCCACCGCCGCGCCCAGCGAATAGCCGGGCGTGACATCGAAGGAGAAGGTGGCGGAGGGGAATTGCGCCAGGTGATCGATCTGCAGCTGGGTGGTGCGCTGCTCGACCCGCGCGATGGCCGACAGGGGCACCTGGCCGCCGCCCGAGGTGGGCAGATAGATGTCACCCATCGACTCCACGGAATTCTGCAGGCCCGGATCGGCCTCCAGGATCACGCGATACTGGTTGGACTGGGTGAAGATGGTGGAGATGATGCGCTGGCCGAAACTGTCATACAGCGCATTGTCGATGGTGGCCGCCGTGACGCCGAAGCGGGCCGCTGTGTCGCGGTCCACGTCCAGATAGGCCGACAGGCCCTTGTCGAGGAACGAGGTCGAGACATTGCGGATGGCGTTGACCGACCGCAATTGCGTCAGCAGGCGCGGCACGAAATCGTCCAGCGCGCCCTGCGTCGCGGCCTGGAGCACGAACTGGTACTGGGCGCGGCTCACCACCGAGTCGGTGGTCAGGTCCTGCACCGGCTGGAGATAGAAGGTGATGCCGGGCACGCTGCGGGCGTGCTCGGACAGCCGCTCGATCACCGCCTCCACGCCGTCGCGGTCATGCTTGGGCTTGAGGTTGATCAGGATGCGGCCGCTGTTCAGCGTATGGTTGCTGCCGTCCACGCCGATGAAGGAGGACAGGCTGGCGACATCCGGATCTTTCAGGATCAGTTCGGCCAGGCGGCGCTGGCGGGTCGCCATCGCCTCGAAGGACACGGTCGGCCCGGCCTCGGTGGTGGCCTGGATGAAGCCGGTATCCTGGAGCGGGAAGAAGCCCTTGGGGATCACGACATACAGCAGCACCGTCAGCACCAGGGTCGCCACCGCCGACAACAGGGTCAGGCGCTGGTGCTTCAGCACCCAGATCAGCATGCGGTCGTATCCGGCCACCAGCCGGTCGTAATAATATTCGGTGCGGCGCTGGAAGCTGTTCTCGCGCTTTTCCTCCACCCGGTGGCTGCGCAGCAGCTTGGCGCACAGCATCGGCACCAGGGTCAGCGACACCACCGCCGAGATCAGGATGGTGATGGATAGCGTGACGGCGAATTCGCGGAACAGGCGGCCCACCACTTCCTGCATGAACAGCAGCGGGATCAGCACCGCGATCAGCGAGACGGTCAGCGAGACGATGGTGAAGCCGATCTCGCCCGACCCCTTCATGGCGGCGTTGTAGGGCGTCTCGCCCTTTTCGATATAGCGCGTGATGTTCTCTATCATCACGATCGCGTCATCCACCACGAAACCCGCCGAGATGGTCAGCGCCATCAGCGACAGATTGTTGAGCGAGTAGCCCAGCAGGTACATGGCGGCGAAGGTGCCGATGATGGACAGCGGCACCGACAGCGAGGGGATGAAGGTGGCCGGCAGGTTCCGCAGGAAGACATAGATGACCAGCACCACCAGCACGACCGCCAGCATCAGTTCGAACTGAACGTCCGCGACCGAACTGCGGATGGTTTCGGTGCGGTCCGTCAGGGTGCGGATGTCCACCGAGGCGGGCAGGCCCGCCTTGATCGCGGGTAGCAGCTCCTTGATGGAATCCACCACCGCGATGACATTAGCGCCGGGCTGGCGCTGCACGTTGATGAGAACCGCCGGGGTATTGTCGGCCCAGCTTGCCAGCTTGTCGTTCTGGGCCCCGTCCACCACGTTGGCGACATCGCGCAGATAGACCGGCGCGCCGTTGCGGAAGGACACCACGATATCCTGGTAATCCTTCACGCTCTGAAGCTGGTCGTTGGAATTGATGGTGTAGGACTGGAAGGCGCCATCGAAGCTGCCCTTGGGCGAATTGGAATTGTTGTTGGAGATGGTGGTGCGCAGGTCGTCGATGTTCAGGCCCAGCGCCGCCAGCTTCTGCAGGTTGGCCTGCACGCGCACGGCGGGCCGCTGGCCGCCGGAAATGCTCACCAGGCCGACACCCGACAGTTGCGAAATCTTCTGGGCGATACGGGTTTCCGACAGGTCCACAAGCTGGGTGATGGGCAGGGTGCGCGACGATACCGCCAGGGTGATGACGGGCGCGTCGGCCGGGTTGACCTTGGCATAGATGGGCGGCGCGGGCAGCGAGGCGGGCAACAGGTTCGAGGCCGCGTTGATCGCCGCCTGGACCTGCTGTTCGGCGATGTCCAGGCTGAGAGACAGGTCGAACTGCAGCGTCACCACCGAAGACCCGGCGGACGATACCGACGACATCTCCTTCAGGCCCGGCATCTGGCCGAACTGCCGTTCCAGCGGCGCGGTGACCGACGTGGTCATCACTTCCGGGCTGCCGCCCGGCAGGAAGGTCTGGACCTGGATGGTGGGATAATCCACCTGCGGCAACGCCGACAGCGGCAGGAACTTATAGCCCGTCAGACCCACCAGCAGGATGGCGATCATGAACAGGGTCGTGGCGACAGGCCGCTGGATAAACGGCGCGGAGGGATTGCTGCCGGAGCCTTGGGGCATATGCCCGTTCAGGGCGTCACTCACCGGCCCGGCCCGCCGCCAGGACCACCCGGGCCGCGACGGCCGCCGCCCGCCTGACGCATCTGCGACAGGGCGCGGCCGCAATCGGCGCTGAGACCGTCACGGCCGCGGAACAGGCACATCCGCATCTCGCGGCCGGTGGCGCCCGCGCACAGTTTGGCCACATCAGCCTTGCAGGCCGTGTTCAGCGCCTCTTCCAGCTTGGCGCGTTGCGCCGCGCGCACCGCTTCTTCCTGGCCGCCGCCGGAAGGCACGGCGATTTTGGCGGCGGGATTGGCGGGGATTTCCACGTCGGCGCCGTCGCGCAGGCGGTCGGCGCCATCCACCACCACCGTGTCGCCGGGCGCCAGGCCCGACAGGACCTGCATCTTGTCGCCATCCTGGATGCCGACCTTCACCGTGCGCTGGACCACGGTCTTGTCCGGGCGCACCACGAAGACATAGGTGCCGTCGGCGCCACGCTGCACGGCGGGCACCGGCACGGTGGTCTGGTCCGGCAGGGTATTGATCAGCAGACGCACATTGACGAACTGGGCGGGGAACAGCTTGAGATCGGTATTCTCGAACATCGCGCGCAGCTTTACCGAGCCGGTGGCGGGATCCACCACATTGTCCACCGTCGCCAGCGTGCCGCTGGTGATCTTGGTGGTCTGGCTGCGGTCGTAAACGTCCACCGGCAGGACCGCGCCGGCCTGCACGCGCTCGGTGACGGCGCGGACATTGTCTTCGGGAATGGTGAACAGCACCGACATGGGCTGAAGCTGCGTCACCACCACGATGCCGTTCGCCTGGCCCGCCGACACGATATTGCCGATATCCACCTGACGCAGGCCGACCCGGCCATCCACCGGCGACACGATGCTGGTATAGCCCAGATTGATGCGGGCGGTTTCCACCGCCGCCTGGTCGGAGGCGATGACGCCTTCGCTGGACTTGACGGTGGCTTCCTGGGTGGAGACCTGCTGCGCGGCGATGGCGTTCTGCGCCTGAAGATCGCGATAGCGTTTCAGGTCCAGCCGCGCATTGGCCAGGGTGGCGGTATCGCGCGCGAGCTGGCCGCGCGCCTGGTCGAGCGCCGCCTGATAGGGGCGCGGATCGATCTGGGCCAGCACATCGCCGGCCTTGACCATCTGGCCCTCGGTGAAGTTGAGCTTGATCAGCATGCCGCCGACCTGCGGCCGCACCGTGGCGGTGGCCAAAGGCGTCACCGTGCCCAGCGCATTGAGGACGATATTGATATCACCCTTCTGGACCGTGGCCACGCCCACCGGCTGCGCACCCTGGTTAATCATGCCCCGGCGCTGGCCGGAGCTGGAGGGATAGATGGCCCAGATCAGCAGCGCCAAAAGGCCCAGGCCCACCGCGAACCACACCACCCGCGACAGGCGGGGATTGGCCGCGCTCCAGCGTTTTGTGCCCGCCCAGGCACGCCCCAGCCGCCCGGCAGCGGGCGCCGCCTCGCGGTGCTCGAAGTCGCCGGGGGCGCGGTCAATATTCATGGGGTATCCGTGTCACAAAAGCGCCGAAATGGCGGGCAAAGCTGATGGCAACTGAATAAGGCAGACGGATTAGCCTCGCCCAGATGAACCGTACATGAATGTATAGCCGTAACGCCTGGACGCTTATATAGCCGTCCTTTTTATATAGCCGCTTCGACGCGGCAGGAATTTGTCAAAACTGTCCTGATCCGGCATGACCCGGCCGGGATGGTGCCCGGACCGGGCGGCGCTCTGGTGCAGGAGCGGCAATCACGCTATGTCGCCCTCCCCAGCGGGCGCGGCCCGGCAAACAGGACAGGCGCAGGTGCTTCCCGATTTCATTCACTGGCTGGTCCACGATGCGCGAATCTGGGTCACGGAAACGGCGCGCGCCCACCCCTTCTGGATATTCCCGCTGGCCTTTCTGATCGCCTTTTCGGAGTCCTTCATCGGCCTGTCCATCATCGTGCCCGGCACGCTCCTGCTGATCGCCCTGGGCGGGGTGATCGGTGCCAGCCACCTGGCCCTGTTTCCGGGCTGGGCGGGCACCCTGATGGGATCGATGGTGGGCGACTGGATCTCCTGGTGGCTGGGCTACCATTACCACCACAAGATCGTGCATTTCCGGCTGTTCCGGCAGTTCGAGTCCCATATCGAAAAAGCCCTGCACCTGTTCCGCCGCTGGGGCACCTGGGGCATCATCATCGGACGCTTCATGGGGCCGCTGCGCGGCGTGGTGCCCCTGGTGTCAGGCATGTCCGAGGTGCCCTTCTGGCGCTTTACCCTGATCAACACCATCGCCGCCGGACTCTGGGCCTATGTCCTGCTGGCGCCGGGCGCCGAAATCCTGCGCCGGGTTGTTCCGTAAGCATCTGATTTAAATAAGGTTTCCGTTCAGCCCCAAATCGGGACCGGCGGACAGCCGAACAGTCGCCGCCCGCGCGGAAACGGGCCATTCCGGGCCGTTTTCGTGCCAGAACGGCGCGGAACCCGCTGGCCCGGCTCCTGCAACACCCCGTCCGAAGCCAAGTCGCAGGGCCGGACGCCGTGGGTACCCAGAACAGCTCCCAGATCGTGATGAAGGCGGTTTTTCCCGCCTTTGACGGTTTCTGCCTGACCACGCCCGAGACCGTCACCGAGACGGCCGCGGTCCTGGACGCCAAGCGGGTGCTGGATATCGCCGCCGCGCTGGCGCTGATCGTGCTGCTGTGCCCGCTGCTGGCGCTGGTGACCCTGGCCATCATGGCCGAGAGCCGGGGACCGGTGATATTCTGTCAGCGCCGGACCGGCCTGAACGGCAGGACCTTCGGCATCTTCAAGTTCCGCTCCATGCGGGTGCTGGAGGACGGCGCCGCGGTCGTGCAGGCCCGCAAGGACGATGCCCGCATCACCCGCGTGGGCCGCCTGATCCGCAAGCTGTCCATCGACGAGCTGCCGCAGCTTTTCAACGTCCTGTCCGGCGACATGTCGCTGGTCGGGCCGCGGCCCCATGCCGTGGCGCATGACGAACAGTACGGCGCCGTCATCGCCAACTATGCCACCCGCTTTCAGGTCAAGCCGGGCATCACCGGCTGGGCGCAGGTGAACGGCGCGCGCGGCGCCACCCCCACCCTGGACATCATGCAGGCCCGCATCGACCTGGACGCCTGGTATGTCGCCCATCACAGCCTTGCGCTGGACCTGAAGATCCTGGCCCGCACGCCGCTGGCCGTTCTGAACATGCGGAACGCCCACTGATGCGCGCTGCCATCGCCCTGCCCCACACCCATGCCGCGCCCGCCGCGCCTGTACTGGCCGCCGCCAATGACTCCTGGGGCGAAGTGACGGTGGGCGGCCTTCGGACCGCCTGTGTCAGCCGCGACGGCCTGGCCCAGCAGATGCTGCTGGACTGCCTGGACGCGCGCGAAAATCCCGCCGCCAGGCCCAAGCTGGTCTTCGCCTCCAACGGCCATGCCATTGCGCTGGCGGCGCAGGACGAAGCCTTCCGCTTCACCTTCGAGCAGGCCGACATCATCCATGCCGACGGCCAGGCCGCCGTCTTCGCCTCGCGCCTTCTGACCCGCACCCCGATCCCGGAACGCAGCGCCACCACCGACTTCATCCATGACGCTTCCAAAGTCGCGGCGCAGCACGGCCTGCGCTTCTTCCTGCTGGGCGCCACCGAGGAGGCCAATGCCGAAACCGCCCGTGTGCTGCGCGAAACCTATCCCGGCCTGCAGATCGTCGGCCGCCGCCACGGCTATTTCGGCCGGGACGAGGAAGACGAGCTGTGCGACGAGATCAACCTGACCCTGCCGGATGTGGTCTGGGTCGGCCTGTCGGTGCCGCTGGAATATGAATTCGCCGTCCGCAACAAGACGCGCCTGCGCGCGGGCTGGCTGGTGACCTGCGGCGGCTGCTTCAATTTCGTGACCGGCGCCTACAAGCGCGCGCCGCAATGGATGCAGGCGGCGGGCCTGGAATGGCTGTTCCGCCTGGTGCGCGAGCCCAAAAGGCTGTTCTGGCGCTATGCCGTGACCAATCCGCTGGCAATATTTTTACTTTTGACCCGTACCAATGCAGGCCGCCCCGGGGCGGGCCTTCCGGTCACGGAAGCATTCCGCACCGCCTGAAGGATTCGCATGGCCCTGCCCATGGACAGCAGCATCGCCGTGGCGCCCGCCGGACGCCTGGACCGCCTGCTGGCCATAGCGGGACGCTATGTCATTTCCGCCTCCGGCCCGGTGGCGACCTCGGGCTCGCATTTCCTGATCTCGCTGGTCTTCGTCCGCGACATGGTGGCGGCGCAGTTCGGCCTGTTCTCCTTCGTGATGGTGATCGTGCCCTTCTGCATGAGCATGATCGCCGCCGGCCTGTCGCTGCCCATCACCCGCAGCCTGAACAGCGAGGGCGTGCCCGACGCGCGCATCGTGGCGACCTCGCTGAAGATGAATCTTCTGGTGTCCAGCCTGGCGGCGCTGGCGGTCTTCGCCGCGCTGATGGTGCTGGAAGCCCCCAGCCAGGCCGCCGTCATGCTGGGCCTGTATGGCGGCGTGATGAGCTGCCGCTGGCTGCTGCGCTGCTTCGCCAATGCCCGCGGCAAGGTCAAGCAGGCGGTGGCCTCGGACCTGGTCTATGCCGCTGGGCTGTTGGCCACCTTGGCGGCGATGCTGTTCACCAACCATGTCAGCCTGACGGCGGGTGGCACGCTGATGTTGCTGTCGGCCGTCGCCGGACTTATGCCTTTCGGTTTCCAGGCGGCGCGCGATCATGTCACCGCGCTGCGCACGGGACGGCTGGGCGATTACGGCCCCATCTTCCGCGACCTGACCCGCTGGTCGCTGCTGGGCGTTCTGCTGACCGAACTGACCGTCAATGCCCATGCCTATCTGGTCACCTTCCTGGCCGGTCCCGGTCCTTTCGCGCTGCTGGCGCTGGGCCAGTTGCTGATGCGCCCCATTTCGCTGGTGCAGGGCACCCTGCCCGACATCGAGCGACCGGTGATGACGCGCCATCTCAAGGCCGGCGCACCCGATCACGCCATGCGCGTGGTGACAGAATTCCGCGCCGCGCTGATGATGGTGTGGCTGGGCACCATCCTGTTGGCGGCAGGACTGCTGCTATGGGCGCCCGACATCCTGCTGCGCGGCCATTATGTCGCCGACGACGTGATCCTGGTGACGGCCATCACCGCCATGATCGTGCTGGTGCGGAATTTCCGCGCTCCTCTGGCGACGTTCCTGCAGGCGGCGGGCGAGTTCAAGGCGCTGGCGCAGATCAGCACCGCCACCAGCATCATTTCCATCCTGGGAACGCTGGCACTGCTGGTGACGATGGGACCGATCGCCTCGCTGGGCGGCATCCTGGCGGGCGAGCTGGCAACGCTGTATCGCTGCCACCGCATCGCCACCGACTGGAGGCGCGCACATGCGTGACCCCCTGCCTGAATCCGTCGTCATCTGCATTCCCACCTTCAAACGGCCCAAAATGCTGGACCGCCTGCTGGACGCCATCGCGGCGTTGGAGACACAGGCCGATGTCCGGGTTCTGGTGGCCGACAACGACGCCGAAACCCATGCCGGGCTGGACCTGGCGCAGGCGCGGGCAGCCGGCTATCGCTGGCCACTGGCGGCGGTGATCGCCGAAAAGCGCGGCATCGCGCAGGTCCGCAACACGCTGATCGAGCAGGCCCTGAAGACGGATGCGGCTTTCATCGCCATGATCGACGATGACGAATGGCCGGATCGGGACTGGATCACCGCCTTCCTGGCGGCGGCGCGGGAGAACCGGGCCGATGTACTGCAAGGCTCCATCCTGTTCGGCAATGATGTGGCGCTGGAAGGCCATGGCGACATCCGCCATGCCAGCGGCCCGGTCGAAATGCTGCAGGGCGCGGGCAACATCCTGATCCGCCGCGCCGTGCTTGAGGAAATGGCCGCGCCCTGGTTCGATCCCGCCTTCGCCCTGTCGGGCGGCGAGGACCGCGAATTCTTCGTGCGCCTGGCCCATGCGGGAAAGCGCTTCGCCTGGTGCGACGAGGCCCGCGCCCATGGTGATATTCCCGACAGCCGCGCCGGGCTGGGCTGGCTGTTGCGCCGGGCCTATTCGGTGGGCAATTCCGACATGCGCGTGCTGCTGAAACATCGCCCCGGCCTGCCGCGCCTGTCCGCCGAAACCGCCAAAATCCTCGCCGCACTCTTGTTGTCGCCGCTCGCCGCCGTCATCCTCGCGGGCAGCCCGAATCGCCGTGCCGTGCCGTTGCAGAAGCTGTTCCGCGCCGCCGGCAAGCTCACCGCGATGTTCGGGGCGCGCTACAACGAGTATGCCGTGGTCCATGGCGAATGAGTACGCTCTAGGTTACGCCTCCTCCCGCGCCGTCGAACGCAGCATGCTGGCGGTGGCGGCCTATGTCGCGCTGCTGCTGATGATCTTCGTGCGGCTGGACGCCTTTGCGCCGCCGCCCGCCGTCGCCCATTTCGGCGGCGTGCCCGAAGCCTCGCGCGGCGACCTGATGCGGCAGGTGCTGTATCTGGGCATCGCCGCTATGACCGGGCTGATCGCCTTGCAGCGTTACGGCCTGCAGGCGGCGCGTGCCATTCCGCCCAGCATCGCCCTGCTGCTGATCTGGTGCCTTGCCAGCGCGCTATGGGCGCCGCAGGCCAGCGTGGTGATCCGCCGGGCCGGACTGGAAATCGTCATCGTGATTTCGCTGCTGCTGAGTGTGCAGACGCTGGGGGCGCAGCGGGCCTTCCGGATCTGGCGCATTCTGCTGGGGTTGATCCTGCTGGTGAACATCCTGTCCATTCCGCTGGTGGCCAGCGCCCGGCATGGCGGCGACGAGATAGACACCGCCCTGGTCGGCAACTGGCGCGGACTGTACGGCCACAAGAACATCGCCGGTTCGGTCAGCGCCATGACGGTGATCGTCTATCTGTTCGCGCGGATCGGCCGCCGCAACTGGATCGGCATGGGCGTCGCGGCGATGGCCTTCGGCTTCCTGCTGATGACCCATTCCAAATCCAGCCTGGGATTTCTGCTGATCGCGCTGGCGGCGGGCTTTGCCTACCGCCTGAGCTGGCGCGACGGCCTGAGCCGGGCGATCCTGGTCACGGCGGTGGCACTGCTGCTGGTGCTGCTGGGCGGGGCCGCGATCCTGAGTTCGGATTCCATCATGCGGCTGCTGTCCGATCCCGCCGAGTTCACCGGCCGCTCCGCCATCTGGGCAGCGGAATTGGCCTATATCGCCGACCACCCCCTGTTCGGGCACGGCTTCGGCACCTTTGCCGACAGCGGCAACCTGTCGCCGCTCAACGGCTATGTCAGCGGCTGGGTCAACCAGGTCAGCCACGGCCATAACGGGTATTTACAGGTGCTGGTCACCATCGGCGGCATCGGCTTCCTGCTGGCCATGACCGGGCTGGTCGTCACGCCGCTGCGCCGCTTCTGGGTTCTGGACCAGGACGGCAGCGGCTTCAAGGCCATGCTGTTCGCCCTGTTCACCTTCCAGATTCTGCACAATGTGATGGAATCCGACTTCCTGGAAGGCGACGGCGTCACCTGGTCCAGCCTGCTGCTGGTGATCGGGGCGCTGAACAGCCTCCACCGGGAACGGGCATTAATATCCCGGTAAGCGTCTCGTTAACCGCGTCGCGCTAGACTGGCGGGATGACGGCCCGCGCCCCCTTTTTCAGCGTCATCATCCCGGTCTTCAACCGGGCCGAAGCCCTGCGCGCCGCCATCGGTTCGGTGCTGGAACAAAGCTGCCAGGATTTTGAGATCGTGGTGGTGGATGACGGTTCCGCCGACGATCCCCGCGCCGTGGCCGAGAGCTTTTGTGACCCGCGCATCCGTTTCTTCCGCCAGGACAATGCCGGGGGCGGCGCGGCGCGCAACACCGCCCTGGACAGGGCGCTGGGCCGGTTCATCGCGCCGCTGGATTCCGACGATGTGTTCCTGCCCGGCCACCTGGAACGGATGCACGCCCTGCTGGACGGCACCAGCGGCACCGTGGGCTATGCCCGCATCCTGGTGGACCGGGGACAGGACCGCATCATCGTCAAGCCGCCGCGCGCCATTGCGCCGGGCGAGGACATGGCGACCTATCTTCTGTGCGACCGGGGCTTCGTGCCCACCATCACCATCGTCGCGCCGCGCGATGCCGCCCGCCGGGTGCGCTATCACACCGACCTGCGCGCCGCCGAGGATACGGACTTCGCCATCCGCCTGGCGCTGGACGGCTATCGTTTTTGCATGATCGCGGAACCCGGTGCGGTTTGGAAAGACCTGCCGGACCCGAACCGCGCCTCGTCCGACCGCAACCGCATCGCGTTCGGCGCCTGGCTGAACGACATGAAACCGCGTATTCCCGCCATCGCCTGGCATGGCGCGCGCGGCTGGGCACTGGCCAAGATGGTGGTGCGCGACGAGCCTTTGCGGGCGCTGTATCTCTATCTCAATGCCGTGCTGCGCGGCTGTTACCGTCCATCGCTGGCGGTGGTGATATTCCTGCAGATTTTCCTGGGCCGCGGCGGCTATCGCCTGGTGGCGGACCGCGCCATTTCCTGGCTGCGGCTGGGGCTGAAGGACCGCGACGGCAAGCCCGCGCACAGGCTGGAACAGGCGTGAAGCGGCGCGATTTCCTGGCGGCGTCAGCGGCTGCTCTGACAGGCGCATGGGCATTGCCCGTGATCGCCCAGCCCGCACAGGGCCGCAGCCTGCGCGACCTGGCCGAGGCGCGCGGACTGGTGTTCGGCGCGGCCGCCGCTACCTACATGCTGGACCAAGCCGATTTCGTGCCGGTGCTGCGGCAGCAGGCGCGCCAGCTTGTGCCGGAATATGAAATGAAGCGGCAATTCCTGGAACCGCAGCGCGGGCGCTACGATTTTTCCGCGCTCGACAGGCTGTTCGCCTTTGCCGCCGCCAGTCGCATGTCCATGCGCGGCCATCCGCTGGTCTGGTATGCCTCCAATCCGGACTGGCTGGAACCGGCGCTGGCGGCGCGGCGCGACGAGAAGCTTCTGACCGGCCATATCCAGGCCGTGCTGGGGCGCTATCGCGGGCGCATGGCCTCGGTGGATGTGGTCAATGAGGCCATCGCACCCGATGGGCGCGGGCTGCGGCCCTCGCCGTGGCTGTCGGCGTTCGGTCCCGGCTATCTGGACACCGCCTTCCATGCCGCCCGTGCCACCGACCCGGCGGTGAAGCTGGTTTATAACGACTGGGGCTGCGAGCAGGGCGGACCGGACAATGACCGCTTCCGCGCCACCACCCTGACGCTGCTGGACGGCCTGTTGGCGCGGCGCGTTCCGGTGGATGCGCTGGGCCTTCAGGGCCATCTCAATGCATTCCAGAACCGCGTGGACCAGCGCAAGCTGCGCGACTTTCTGGGCGAAGTGCGAGCGCGCGGGCTGGCCATCCTGGTCACCGAGCTGGATGTCTATGACGGCGACGGCCCGGCGGATATCACCGCCCGCGACCGCGCCGTGGCCGATGAGACGCGCCGCTTTCTGGATGTGGTGCTGGACAATCCCGCCACGCGGGCGGTGCTGACCTGGTGCCTGTCGGACCGGCATATCGATCCGCCGGAGGACTGGCGGCGCAAGCTGGCCGGCTTCCGCTATCGCAAGCTGCCCTATGACGCGCAGATGCGGAAAAAGCCCATGTGGGACGCGATCGCGCAGGCGTTCGCCGCGCGCCGCGCCCCCTGAGAACAATCAGGCGGCGTCGCGCCGCCCGCCCGCCTTGCGCGCGGCCTTCACGATATGGGCAGCGATGCGCGGCGCGGCATATTCCGCGCCCACCATGAAACGCATCAGCGGGCCAAAGGCATTGGCGGCCAGCGGGCCGGTGGCATACAGGCCCGGCACCGAGGTTTCAAAATGGTCCGACAGCTTGGGTGTATGGACCACATGCGCGATCTCGCCGCGCAGGCCCGCATCCAGGAAGGGCAGACGACGCAGGTCGGGATAAAAGCCGGTCGCGGCGATGACGTGATCGGCGACGATCTCGACCAGCTTGCCGT
Organism: Rhizomicrobium sp.; assembly: GCA_035714165.1. Taxonomy (GTDB): domain Bacteria; phylum Pseudomonadota; class Alphaproteobacteria; order Micropepsales; family Micropepsaceae; genus Rhizomicrobium. The sequence goes on along the minus strand of DASTMN010000132.1, from coordinate 67,467 downwards.
CAGGAGCGCGGGCCGTCAGGGCCACTCCGCCCTGTTCGGCACGGACGCTTTCGATATTATGGCCCAGATAGGTGCAGGATTGCAGCCGTCCGCGCATGAACCAGCCCAGCGCGGGGCCCAGGTGGCGCTTGGTGGCGCGCAGACGCAGGGGTTCGGGCAGGCGACGGAAGACACGCGGCAACTTCGCGAACAGGAACGATTTCCAGCCCGGCCCGATGCCGCTTGACGGACGGGTGAGCGAGGAAAGCCACGCTATCGCGCCGGGATCGGGTTCGCTGTGATAATGGATGACATTGGCGCGCGCCAGCAACGTCACGTCAGCGCCCGCATCCTGCGCGGTCACTGCCATGTCCACCGCCGAGGAGCCGGCGCCCAGCACCAAGATCTTCTTGCCAGCGTAAGCGCTCATATCCTTGTGGTCATAGGAATGCGAGGCAAGCCCGGCGGGCAGGCCTGTCAGCAACTCGGGGACATTGCAGAACCAGCTGATGCCGACGGTCATCACGACCTTTTCGGCTTCCAGCATTTCGCCGCTATCCAGCGTGACGAAAAAGCCGCGCGGCGACTTTTTCAGCGAAACAACCTGACTGTCCTCAAGCATGGGCACATAGGTCTGCTGGAACCATGCCGAATAGGCCTGGAAAACCTCCAGCTTCACGGGGACCAGAAGATCATCATATTCCACGTCACGCGCGGCACACCAGGCCTTCAGGGTGGAGGCCGGATCGGGCGAGGACAGGTTGGAGGCAAAGCCGTCCGATTTCAGCATCATCCCCTTGGGCATGTGATCGCGCCAGGTCGCCATCGGTGTTCCGAAGATGCGGAAATCCGCGCCCGCATGCGCCAGATGGGCGGCCAGCGACAGGCCGTAGGGGCCTGCGCCGATGATCGCGGTATGGGTGAAGTTGATCACATTATGCTCCAGCCTTATGCGCTGTCCCGCTTTGGGACGCGCCCGTATTGATTGCGGTGAGGCTAGCACCGGAAATCTTCACCGATGGTTGACGGCCATCACGTTATTGTCGCCGCGCATCTTCACGCCGTCACGCCATGTCTGTCCGCATCCTGCTCGTCACCAGCTTCACCTGGGCCCGCGCCGACCGCCTGGTGGGCGGCTTCGCCGCGGCAGGGGCGCGGGTGGACGCGCTGTTCCCGCAAGGCCATCCGATCGCGCCCTCGCGGCATCTGGATCGCGGCTTTGCCTGGCGCTCGCTGGCGCCGCTGGCCTGCCTGCGCGAGGCGATCGCCCAAAGCGCGCCCGACCTGGTGGTGCCCTGCGACGACCGCATCGCCCGGCATCTGGTGGCCCTGCATGCCGAGGGTGGGCCGGAACGCGAACTTCTGGCGCGCTCGCTGGGCACGCCCGACCTCTATCCCCAGATGACGGCGCGCCGCACCTTTCTGGATGCGGCTGCCCAGGCCGGTGCGGTGGTGGCCGTCATGGCGCCGGTCCCGTCACAGGCTGCGCTGGATGACGCCATTGCCAGGATGGGACTGCCCGTCGTGCTTAAGAGCGACCATAGCTGGGGCGGTGGCGGCGTCGCCATCGCGCGGACGCGCCCACAGGCCCATGCCACCTATGCCGACATGGCGCGGCCGCCGCAACGCTGGCGCGAAATGGTGCGGGCCGTGCGCCGCCGTGACGCCGCGCATCTGCGCGCGGCGATGGACCCGCAAAGGCCGGTGATCGGGGCGCAGGCTTTCATCCCCGGCATGCCCGCCACCACATCCATGGCCTGCTGGCGGGGCGAGGTGCTGGCGGCCAGCCATTTCGACGTCTTGCAGACCCAGCAGGACAATGGCCCCGCCAGCGTCCTGGAACAGGTGGCGTCGGCGCAGATGGACGCCACCGCGCGCATCGTGGCGCGGCGCTTCGGCCTGTCGGGCCTGCATGGCCTGGACTATATGCGCGACGCGGACGGGGTTGCCCATCTGCTGGAGATCAATCCCCGGGCTACCCCCACCGCCCATCTGGCGCTGGGGCCCCGGCAGGATCTGTGCGGCGCGCTGATCGCCGCGCTGGACGCCATCCCCATGCCACGCCCCGCCATCGCCGAACGCCGCATCGCCCTGTTCCCCCAGGAACTGACTCGCGACCCGCACAGCCCCTGGCTGGCCGACGCCTTTCACGACATTGCCTGGGACGATCCCGAATCGGCGCTGGCCAGCCTGCCCGAAGGCCCCCTGCCGGACTGGCTGGAACGGGGCCTGGCCCATGCCGCCCGCCCCACCCGCCGGGCCGCCAACGCCTATTGAGGCCATTAACGCCGCCGCACCGCGCTTTTCAGGCTTTTGCCGGGCCGGGCCAGCCCGGCGTTAACCATTCGTCAGGCAGCCCGCGTTAAAGGTTAAGGCCTTGAGGGCCAGGGATTCGCGACGCGAATTCACGATGCCCTTCGTGGAAGGCTGCTCGCGCGTCATGTCTCCCTACCGGCCCCTCACCGCCTATGCCGCGCGAGCGCCGATCGCGCCGCCCGCGCCGGCTGGCTTCGAGTTCGCCGACCTGCTGCGCCTGATAGACGCCCGCCGCGCCCTGATCGCGCGCATCGCCATCGCCACCGTGCTGGTGGCCGTGGCCGCCGCGCTGGTGATGCCCACCGTCTGGTCCAGTTCGGCGGTGGTCATCCTGGACCCGCGCAAGAACAGCGTCACCGACCTGTCGGCGGTCCTGACCCAGATGCCCACCGATCCGGCCTCGGTACAGAACCAGATCCAGATCATCACCTCGCGCGAGGTCGCCTCGGCGGTGGTGGACCGGCTGAAGCTGTACGAAGATCCCGAATTCAATTCCGAACTGGCCCCCACCGGCACCCGCGCCGTGCTGGGCGAGATGCTGCGCCTGGTCAATCCGCGCAACTGGTTCGCCCAGCCGCAAACGGCGCTGGCCGGAAGCCGCGAGCATGTCGTCAATGCGCTGATGGGCCATGTCTCGGCCGACGCACAGGGCCTGTCCACCACCATCGCCATCACCGCCCGTTCCAGCGACGGCGCCAAGTCGGCCCAGATCGCCAATGCCGTGGCCGAAGCCTATGTGCGATCCCAGGTCACCACCAAGGTCAACGCCACCGCAGAAACCGCCGACTGGCTCAACCACCGCATGCAGGAACTGGCGGCGCAGCTTGAGGACCAGCAGGCGGCGGCACAGCGCTATCGCGCCGACAACAACATTTCCGATATCGGCCCCGGCAGTTCGCTGGTGGACCAGCAGCTTGCCGCCATCAACGCCCAGATCGTGCAGGCCCGCTCCACCCTGGCGGAAAAGCAGGCGGTGCTGGACCGCATCAACACCTCCAATCCCGCCGATGTCGGCCAGATCGTCGCCTCGCAGACCATCATCCAGCTGCGCGCCCAGCAGGCCCAGCTTCTCAGCGAGGAAGCCAGCCTGAATGCCAAATATGGCGCGCTGCATCCCAAGATGCAGGCCATCCAGCAGCAGAAGCGCGACCTGGAATTCAAGATCACCCAGGAAGTGAACCGCGCCGCCGCTTCGGCCAACAGCGATGTGCTGGTGGCCCGCGCCCATCTCAACTCGCTGATGGGCAGCCTGGCCTCTACCCAGCGCCAGGCCACCACCCAGAACATGGCGCGGGTGCAGTTGCAGGCGCTGGAATCCAACGCCAACTCCACGCGTCTTCAGTATGAGGATTTCGTCAAGCGGCTGCGCCAGACCCAGAACATGGACGAGGTGCAGACCCCGGAATCGCGCATCATCAGCCGCGCGCCGGTGCCCACCGGCCCCAGCGGCCCCCGGCGCGGGCTTATCGTGGGCGCTTCCATTCCCGTCGGGCTTCTGCTGGGCCTGCTGGCGGCGCTGGCCGCCGAAAAGCTGGGACCGATGATGCCAGTTCGGGTTCAAGGGCGGGTCAATGGCGCGCCGCGCGGCGCGATCCGCACCCCGCCCCGCCGCAAGACGCCTTCGCGGCCCGCGCCCGTCGCGGTCTGGAGCGGCCCGCCCATCCTGGCGGACATCCAGGACAGCGCCGCCCTGCGCGCCGCCGATTTCGTGCTGGATTATCCCGGCAGCACCTATGCCCGCGCCATGGCGGGGCTGGTCAGGCAGCTGGAATCCAAGCCGGGCGCGGGCGCCGCCATCGTCGCGATAACCTCGGCGGACAATGGCGAAAACCGCAGCACCATCGCGGTCAGCCTGGCACGCGCCGCGGCCAAAATGGGCAAGAAGGCCATCGTGGTGGACTGCGCCCCTGCCCGCACGGCCAGCAGGACGATGAAGGCCCCGGTCAAAAACGGTATCTATGAAGTGCTGACCGGCGCGGTGCCGCTGAACAAGGCGCTGGCCAAGGATTCGCGCGGCGATGTCTATGTGCTGGGCGCACCGCGCCGCCCGGCCAAGAGCGTGACGATGTTCGCCTCGCGGCCGATGGCGCGGCTGGTTTCCATCCTGCGCGGCGGGGCCGATTTCGTGGTGCTGGATTGCGGCGCGGCGGGCGCGGGACCTGACGCGGCGGTGATCGCGCGACTGGCCGACGCCACGGTGTTGGTGTCGCGCCGCCAGATGCTGCACAGCCCGCTGGTGGCGAACGCGGCAAAGATCCTCGAGAGCGCGAAGGCCGCTCCCATCGGGATCGTGATTACGAAATAGCGAAATTCCGGAAAGCACAGACCCTCCTCCCCCTTGTGCGCGCAGCGCACCCGAAGGGGGAGGTGGTTTCAGCGAGCGAGGCAAGTGCGAGGGCGAGAGCCCGAGCAGCCGAGCGGAAGCTGAAACCGGAGGGGGGCAAAATTAACGCGGAAGCTCAGAGCTGCCCATCAGGAACTCGTCCACGCCCCGCGCGCACTGGCGGCCTTCGCGGATCGCCCAGACGACCAGCGACTGGCCCCGGCGCATGTCGCCGCAGGCAAAAATCTTGTCCTTGCTGGTCCGGTAGCTGGTCACCGGCGCCTTGACGTTGCCGCGCGCATCCAGCTCGACACCCGACTGCTCCACCAGGCCCGCCTTGACCGGACTGACAAAGCCCATCGCCAGCAGCACCAGGTCGGCCTTGAGCGTGAACTCGCTGCCCGGCACCTCGACAAGATTCATCCGGCCGCCATCGCCCAGCTGCCATTCGACACGGACGCATTCCAGCGCGGTGATCTTTCCATTCTCGCCGATGGCGCGCTTGGTCTGCACCGACCAGTCGCGCTCGCAGCCTTCCTGGTGCGAGGAGGAGGTCCGCAGCTTGAGCGGCCAGTCGGGCCAGACAAGCTGCTTGTTCTCCTTCACCGGCGGCTGCGGCATGATCTCGAACTGGGTGACGCTGGCCGCGCCATGCCGGTTGGACGTGCCGACACAGTCCGAACCGGTATCGCCGCCGCCGATCACCACCACATGCTTGTCCTTGGCCGACAGCGTGCCCCTGGGCGCGGCCTTGGATTCCGGATCGCCCGCCACCCGCTTGTTCTGCTGCACCAGGAAATCCATGGCGAAATGGATGCCGTCCAGTTCGCGGCCCGGCACCGGCAGGTCGCGCGGGGCCTCGGCGCCGCCCGACAGCACCACCGCATCGTAGTCGGCCAGCAGCATGTCCATCGAGACGGTGACGCCCACCTCGACATTGGTGCGGAACACCACGCCCTCGGCCTCCATCTGGCGCATGCGGCGGTCGATCAGGTGCTTTTCCATCTTGAAGTCGGGAATGCCGTAGCGCAGCAGGCCGCCGATGCGGTCGTTCTTCTCGAACAGGGTCACCGAATGGCCGGCGCGGGCAAGCTGCTGGGCTGCCGCCATGCCGGCGGGGCCGGAGCCGACCACCGCCACCGTCTTGCCGGTCTTTTTCGCCGGAACCTGCGGCTGCAGCCAGCCTTCTTCCCAGGCGCGGTCCACGATCTGGCATTCGATGGTCTTGATGGTGACCGGGCTGTCGATGATGTTCAGGGTGCAGCTCGCCTCGCAGGGGGCGGGGCAGACGCGGCCGGTGAACTCCGGGAAATTGTTGGTGGAGTGCAGCGTCTCCGAGGCAGTACGCCACTGCTCGCGATAGACCAGATTATTCCAGTCGGGTATCAGGTTATTGACCGGGCAGCCATTGTGGCAGAATGGAATGCCGCAATCCATGCAGCGCGCCGCCTGGTCGCTGACCTCCTTGGACGGAAGCGGGCGGACGAACTCGTGATAATTGTTGATCCGCTCCTCCGGCTTTTCGGAGGGACGGTCCTTGCGCTCGATTTCCAGGAAGCCTGTGATCTTTCCCATCTTCTGAACCCTATTCCGCTGCGACCGAGGCCGCGCCGCGGCCCTTCATGTCGGCCAGCGCCTTGGCGTAATCGGTCGGCATCACCTTGACGAACCTGCCCAGTGCGGCGTCGCAATCGTCCAGGATCGCCTTGGCACGGGCGCTGCCGGTGTGCAGGTAATGACGTTCGACCAGAATGCGGATGCGCTCGGCATCGAAGCGCAGCAGGTCGCCCATGCCCGGATCGGAGACGTTGAGCGAACGCTGGCGCGGCAGTTCGGGATCCTCGGCGCCGCAGAAGGGCGCGATCCGCTCCAGCTTCACCATCGCATGGTTGCAGCGGGATTCGAACTGGCCGTCCTCGTCATAGACATAGGCCACGCCACCCGACATGCCGGCCGCGAAGTTGCGCCCGGTCCTGCCCAGCACAACCACCACGCCGCCGGTCATATATTCGCAGCCGTGATCGCCGGTGCCCTCCACCACGCAGATGGCGCCGGAATTGCGGACCGCGAACCGCTCGCCCGCCACGCCCTGGAAATAGGCTTCGCCCGCGATGGCGCCATACAGCACCGTGTTGCCCACGATGATGTTCTCGGACGGATCGCGCGACAGGCCGGCAGGCGGCTTGACCACGATCCGGCCGCCCGACAGGCCCTTGCCGACATAGTCGTTGGCGTCGCCGGTCAGTTCGATGGAGACGCCGCGCGCCAGGAAGGCGCCGAAGCTCTGCCCCGCAGTGCCGGTGAACTTCACGCTGATCGTGTCTTCCGGCAGGCCGGCATGGCCGTGCGCCTTGGCCACTTCGCCCGACAGCATCGCGCCCACGGTGCGGTCCACATTACGGACGCCGCGTTCCAGCCGCACCGGCTGGCCGCTTTCGATGGCGGGACGGGCGGCGGCGATCAGTTCGTGATCCAGCGCCGTTTCCAGGCCGTGATTCTGGCTTTCGGTGTGGCGGATGGCGACGCCCGCCCTGGCGGTAACGGCATGCAGGATGCGCGACAGGTCCACGCCCCTGGCCTTCCAATGCGCCACCGCCTTCTTCATGTCGAGCCTGTCCACCCGGCCCACCATCTCGGCGACCGTGCGGAACCCAAGCTGCGCCATGATCTCGCGCAGTTCCTCGGCCACGAAGAAGAAATAGTTGATGACATGCTCCGGCTGGCCGGTGAAGCGCTTGCGCAGCACCGGGTCCTGGGTGGCGACGCCCACCGGACAGGTGTTGAGATGGCATTTGCGCATCATGATGCAGCCCGAAGCGATCAGCGGCGCGGTGGCGAAGCCGAATTCGTCGGCGCCCAGCAGCGCGCCGATGGCGACGTCCCGGCCGGTGCGCAGGCCGCCGTCCACCTGCACGGCGATACGGCTGCGCAGGCCGTTCAGCACCAGCGTCTGCTGGGTTTCGGCCAGGCCGATTTCCCAGGGGCTGCCCGCATGGACCAGCGAGGTCAGCGGCGACGCGCCGGTGCCGCCCTCGAAGCCGGAAATGGTGACATGGTCGGCGCGGCACTTGGCGACGCCCGCCGCCACCGTGCCAACGCCCACTTCCGACACCAGCTTGACCGAGATGCGCGCCTTCTGGTTGACGCTTTTGAGGTCGCGGATGAGCTGCGCCAGGTCCTCGATGGAATAGATGTCATGGTGTGGCGGCGGCGAGATCAGGCCGACGCCGGGCGTGGAATGGCGCACCTTGGCGATGTTGGCGTCCACCTTGTGGCCGGGCAGCTGGCCGCCCTCGCCGGGCTTGGCGCCCTGCGCCATCTTGATCTGGATGTCGTCGGCATTGACCAGATATTCCGTGGTCACGCCGAAGCGGCCCGACGCCACCTGCTTGATGGCGCTCCGCAGGGAATCGCCATTGGCCAGGGGCGTGAAACGGTCCGGCTCCTCGCCACCCTCGCCGGTGTTGGAACGGCCACCGATGCGGTTCATGGCGATGGCCAGATTGGTGTGCGCCTCGCGGCTGATCGAACCGAAGCTCATCGCGCCGGTGGCGAAGCGCTTGACGATGTCGGCGGCGGACTCCACCTGGTCCAGCGGGATGGCGTTTTCCGCGAACTTGAACTCCATCAACCCGCGCAGGGTGAGCAGGCGCTCGCTCTGCTCGTTGATCTGCTGCGCGAACAGCTGATATTCGGCCGGATTGTTGCCGCGCACCGCATGTTGCAGGCGGGACACCGAATCCGGCGTCCAGGCATGGTCCTCGCCGCGCAGGCGGAAGGCGTAGTCGCCGCCCACATCCAGCATGTTGCGATAGATGGGATTGTCACCGAAGGCGTCGCGGTGGCGGCGCGCGCTTTCCTCGGCGATCTCCTTCAGGCCGATGCCTTCCACCGTGGTTGCGGTGCCGGTGAAATACTTTTCGATGAATTCGCTGGACAGGCCCACCGCGTCGAAAATCTGCGCCCCGCAATAGGACTGGTAGGTGGAAATGCCCATCTTGGACATCACCTTGAGGACACCCTTGCCAATGGCCTTGATATAGTTCTTCTGTACCTCATAGGGCTTGAGCGGCAGCGCCTGGCGGACACGGATCTGTTCCAGCGTCTCGAAGGCCAGATAAGGATTGATCGCCTCGGCGCCATAGCCGGCCAGCACGCAGAAATGATGCACCTCGCGCGCCTCGCCGGTTTCCACCACAAGGCCGGTCTGCATGCGAAGGCCCTGGCGGACCAGGTGGTGATGCACCGCCGCGATGGCCAGCGCCGCGGGGATCGCGATGCGGTCCGGGCCGGTGGCGCGGTCCGACAGGATCAGGATGTTGTTGTCGGCCAGCACCGCGTCGGTGGCGTTGAGGCAGATGCGCTGCACCGCGTTGGACAGGCCCTCGGCGCCCTCGGCGGCGGGCCAGGTGCAGTCGATGGTGGCGGTGCGGAAGGCGCCGTCCACCAGTTCGCTGATGGCGCGGATCTTCTCCACATCGGCATTGGTCAGGACCGGCTGGGCAACTTCCAGGCGCTTGTGCGCGCCCGCGTCGCGCCCCAGCAGGTTGGGGCGCGGGCCGATCATCGAGACCAGGCTCATCACCAGTTCCTCGCGGATCGGGTCGATCGGCGGATTGGTGACCTGGGCGAAGTTCTGCTTGAAATAGTTGTAGAGCAGCTTGGGCTTCTTCGACAGCACCGCGATGGGCGTATCGGCGCCCATCGAGCCGATGGGATCGTCGCCCGCGCTGGCCATCGGTTCCAGGAAGAACTGGATGTCTTCCTGGGTATAGCCGAAGGCCTGCTGGGCATCGAGCAGCACCAGCGGATCGTTGGCCTTGGCGCGGTGTTCTTCCGGCAGGTCCGGCAGGTCCTCCAGCTTGAACTGGGCCTGGCGCAGCCATTCCTCATAGGGCTCGGCCTCGGAGAATTTCTGCTTGATCTCTTCGTCCTCGACGATGCGGCCTTCCTCGAAATCGATCAGCAGCATCTTGCCGGGCTGCAGGCGCCACTTGCGCCGGATCTTCTCCTCGGCGACCGGAATCACGCCCGATTCCGAGGCCAGGATCATCAGGTCGTCATCGGTGACGATATAGCGGGCGGGGCGCAGGCCGTTGCGGTCCAGCGTGGCGCCGATCTGGCGGCCGTCGGTGAAGGCGATGGCGGCGGGACCGTCCCACGGCTCCATCAGGGCGGCGTGATATTCATAGAAGGCGCGCCGCGCGGGCGTCATGGACTTGTTGCCGGCCCAGGCCTCGGGGATCAGCATCATCACCGCATGGGCCAGCGGATAGCCGCCCGCCACCAGCAGTTCCAGCGCATTGTCCAGGCAGGCGGTGTCGGACTGGCCATGCGGGATCAGCGGCCACATCTTGTCCAGGTCCGGGCCCAGCAGGTCCGATTCCATGGAGCGGCGGCGCGCATTCATCCAGTTGACGTTGCCGCGCACCGTGTTGATCTCGCCGTTATGGGCGATATAGCGGTAGGGATGCGCCAGCTTCCAGCTCGGGAAGGTGTTGGTGGAGAAACGCTGGTGCACCAACGCCACCGCCGAAACGGTGAGCGGATTCTGCAGGTCGCGGTAGAAACGGCCCACGTCATGCGCCAGCAGCAGGCCCTTATAGACCACCGTGCGGGTGGAGAAGCTGGGCATGTAGAGCTGGGCGATGGCCGGCTGGTTGTGCTTGCGGGCCAGTTCGGCCAGGGGGTTCTGGGTCTGCTTGCGGATGGTCAGGACCTTCCGCTCGAAATGGTCCTGGTCCTTGATATGCGGCCCGGCGGCGATGATCGCCTGGCGGATCAGGGGCATCTCGTCCAGAACGGTCTGGCCCAGGCCCGCCGGATCGGTGGGCACGTCGCGCCAGCCCAACAGGGTCTGGCCCTCCACCTTGATGAAATGCTCGAACTGCTTGACCACGATCTCGCGGGCCTTGGCCTCGCGCGGCAGGAAGCACATGGCCACGGCATAGCGGCCCGGCGGCGGCAGGGTGACGCCGGTGTCTTTGGCCCATTCCCGGAACAGGGGGTCGGGAATCTGGATCAGGATGCCCGCGCCGTCGCCCACCAGGGGGTCGGCACCCACCGCGCCGCGATGGTCCAGGTTGATGAGCAGCTGCAGGCCCAGGCCAATGATCTCATGGCTCCTGGCGCCCTTGATATTGGCGACAAAACCGACGCCGCAGGCATCGTGCTCGTTGCGGGGGTCGTAAAGACCCTGCTTTTCCGGCAAACCCATGTCTATCCCCAACAGTCGTCCGGGCACACGGTTTGCCCGCCCTCGCGAGAGGACGGGGAAAGGCCCAGTATTCTTAGAATTGCCCGACATGTGAACATGTGAGGCGGTGCGGCGCAACATGTCAGAATTGCATAGGACGGATGCATCGCCATGCACTTTGCGAATGACTCCTAAAAAGTCAGGAACGCGGGCCGGAAAAGCGGCTTCCCGGACCCTTCAGGGGCTGAGTTGGGACTGCCGCAGGGTCGGCGTGGGACCGGGCGGAGGGGGCGTGGCGGCGGACGGCGCGGGGGTCATGGAGCCGGGCGGCGGGCCTGGCAGCGCCGGAGGGGCTGCAGGCTGGGGAACTTCGGGCTGGCTGACGGGCAAGGCAGGCACGGGCGGCGGGGGCTCCGGGTCGGCGCGGGCCACCAGAATCTGCGGGTCTTTCAGATAGCCCTGCTGAAGCACCGCGCGCAGGTCGTTCTCAAACCGGACCAGGCTCAGCCCCCCCGCGGGCACCGCCCCCACCAGCGGCAGATGCACCGTGCGGTCCTGATCCACGACGAAGGTGCCGGTCAGCTCGTCCTCGCCCAGCACCATGATGCGCAGGGCGTCGCCCGGCCGCAGGACATCGGGCGTCGCCGCGGCCTGGGGCCCGCCGCCCAGCAGGCCGCAGCCGCCCAGCCCGGCAAGCAGCGCCAGAACGGCAAACAGCAGGCCTGTCCGTCCCCTTCCCATCCCGGCCGAATCTCCCGCGCACACAGTCCGCGCGCCAGTATCGCGGCGCCAGTATCGCGGCGCCAGAGCCGCAAGACTAGCCGCGCGCCCGCACGGTTCCGGTGCGTTCCAGCTTGCCCCAGCCGACAAACGGCCCCTTCAGCGCCGTCCAGAGCGAGCGCAGCACCACATAATACATGATCTGGCGATAGCCGAAGCGCTGCGGCACCAGCCACCAGAGCAGGCTCCAGTCCTCGTCCTTCTCCAGCAGGAAACCGATCGCCGCCGCCAGCAGGTCCACAACCACGAACACCAGGTAATAGATGCCGATGATCCAGAGGCTGGAACTGTTGAACTCGGTGCCGTGCTGGGTATAGGCGATCCACTGGCCCAGAAGCTGCCACAGCAGCAGCAGGTCAGCCATCGGCGCCAGCGTGGTCAGAAGAATCTGGAACAGCCAGACCTGGGGCAGCGCCACCAGCCCCAGCTCGCCATAGCGGCGGTTGAAGGTGATGCGGCGGTACTTCCACAGGCATTGCAGCGTGCCATAGGCCCAGCGGAAGCGCTGCTTGGCCAGGCCCTTCACATCGGTCGGAGCTTCGGTCCAGGCGATGGCGGTGGAATCGAAATGCACCCGCCAGCCCGCCGTCTGGATGGCGATGGTGAGATCCTGGTCCTCGGCCAGCGTGTCCGGCGGGAAGCCGCCCTGCGACGCCAGGACGTCCTTGCGCCAGGCGCCCACCGCGCCGGGCACCACCGTCAGCGTATCCAGCGCCGACAAGGCACGCCGTTCCAGGTTCTGCGCCACGATATATTCCAGCGCCTGCCAGCGCGTGATCATGTTGACGCGGTTACCGACCTTGGCGTTGCCCGCCACCGCGCCGATGGACGGATCGGAGAACCAGCGCACCAGCCGCGAGATGGTGGTGGCCTCGAACTGGGTGTCGGCATCCATCGCCACGATGATGTCGCCCCGCGCCTGCGCCAGGCCGATGTTCAGCGCATTGGCCTTGCCGCCATTGGGGATGGACAGCACCGACACGCGGGCGTCGCGCATGAAATGGCTGCGGGCGATATAGGCGGTGTGATCGCTGGAACCGTCGTCGATCACCAGAACGTCCATGTCGGGATAGTCGCTGGAGAGGATGCGTTCGATGGTCTGGACGATCACTTTCTCTTCGTTGAAGGCCGGGATCAGCACCGTCACCGGCAGCGGCGCGCCGTCGCGCGGCAGCGGCGCGGCGCCGTCGCCATGCCGGCGCCGCCACAGCGCCAGCCCGGCCAGCACCAGCAACCGGCCCACGCCCAGCACGATGGCGCCCAGGAAGCAGTAATAAAGAAACAGCGAGACGGTGCTGATGGTCAGGAACACCACCCGGTCGGCATAGAGCGACACCGTCAGCGGCAGGCGCGGCATCACCTGGTCGCGGGTGAAACCGCCCAGTTCCGACACCGGCACGAAGTGATAGCCCTGCGCCCGCAGCCGGTCTATCAGCACCGGCAGCAGCGCGATGGTCTGGCTGCGGTCGCCGCCGGAATCATGCATCAGGATGATGTTGCCGCGCAGGCCGGGGTTGGGATTGTTCACCCCCTTCTCCACGCTCCGCATCATTTTTTCGACCGGCGGCATGGTCCAGTCCAGCGTGTCCACATGGGTGCCGATGGTGGTGTAGCCCAGCTCCTGCGCGATCTGGACCGGCACGATCTCCTCGGCGTCGCTGGGTTCGGCATCCGCCAGATAGGGCGGGCGCAGCATCCGCATCGAGCGCCCGGTCAGGGCCTCGAACAATCGCTGGGTGGCGTTCAGTTCCAGCCGTACCGCGGCGGGCGAGGTTTCGGCCAGGTTGGGATGGGTGAAGGTGTGGCTGCCGATCTCATGGCCATCGGCCAGCACCCGCTGCACCAGGCCGGGATGGGCCTGCATGTTGGAACCGATCATGAAGAAGGTGGCGGGCACTTTCTTCTGTTTCAGGATATCGAGGATGGCGGGCGTCCAGTCCGGGTCCGGGCCGTCGTCGAAGGTCAGCGCCAGCTTGCCGGGCACCGCGCCGACCCGGCGGATGACATAGCTGGTGGGCAGGCTGTCATAGCGCTCGTCCACGATATCGCCGGTCTTCGGCTCGATGGTGAGGGTGCGCCGACCCGGCGAAGGATCGCCTTCCACCCGCAGGATTTCGCCTTCGCCGTCGAAATCCACATTCTCCAGATTGATGGCGATGTTGCGGAGATTGTCCGGCACCGGCGCGCCATAAGGGCGGCCCATCACCCCCTCGCCCTTCTGCGGCAGGATGGAGGGATCCTCGGTGCCCAGCCGCCACAGCGCATAGCCGGCGGGGCGATAGGGATCGGCGGCATGGATCTGGTTGAAGGCGGTGACGCCGTCCAGGAACCAGACATCGTGGCGCGTGCCGTTTCCTTCCCGGTAGGAAAAACGGGGATTGTTGCTGTCGGGATCGAACTGCACGGCTGCGCCGCTGTCGCGCGCGGTCGCCATCGCATCCTCGAAGCTCAGCAGCGATGCCGGTCCCTTGCCGCTCCAGTCATAGGCCCAGGAGCCGATCGCCACGATGGCGCTGTCGGCCGGTATCTCGCGCAGGCGGGCGTCCAGCTTCTCCTCGAACCAGCCCTGCCCGGCGATGGAGCCCGCGGGGCTGTCGGGATCGGCCTGGTCGTAGGCCATCAGGATCGTGTAATCCACGATCCCCGCATAGGCCCGGTAGGGCCAGCCATCATCGTCGAAAGGCGCGGCCTGGGCGATGATCCAGCCATGCGGCGCGAAATCCGCCGAAAGGCGGGTGAGAAAATCCTCCAGGTCGGGGTGCGCGGCCGGCGGCACTTCTTCAAAGTCTATGGTCACGCCCTGCAGCTTGTGGGCGGCGATGAAGGCGACGATCCGGCTTCGCAGGGCATCGGCCCGCGACCGGTCGGCCAGCAGCGCCTGCAATCCCGGCGCGTCCCAGTTGCCCACGGTCACATTCTGGATCATGGGCAAGATGGCGACGCCCGGCTTGTGGCGGCGGATATAGGTCAGCGCCTTACTGTCCAGCGTCACCGTGAAATCCAGCCCCGGCCCGCTGAGCGACAGCCAGCTTGGAATCACCCAGTCCAGATGCTTCAGCGCGCGGCGCAGCGCGGGCCAGCTCGCATCGTCCCGCCCCGACCAGTTGGTATAGAAGGCGATGGCCAGGGAGCGGCCATCCTGCGGCTTGAGAATGGCGGGCAGGTCGCGCCCCGCCATGTCGCGCGCCTGGCGGCGGGCGCGGGCGCGCTCCTGGCGATGGCGGCGGGCCTCCTCGGCCAGGCGTTCGGCGCGGGCGAGCAATCCGGGCGCGGCCGCGCGGTGTTCCAGACGCGGGTCCACACCCACCGAGCGGCCCGGCAGGTCCAGGCTGGCGACCGGCGGCATCAGCACCAGGCTGGCGGCAAAGCCGGTGAGCATGACAAGGATGACGAGGCCGGCCACCCAGGCCAGGACACGCAGGCGCGCGGCGCGGCGGCCCGTGGCATCAAAGAAAATGGGCTTGTTGGCCATGTGTGCCCGATAGTGCGCGGCGCCCCGCCAAGGGCAAGCCGTGCCGCACTATAGCCGCCGCGTCACGGCGTCGCCATCCATGCCGGATCGCCTGTCAGCACAAAGCGTTCATGCTATCAGGAAGATCATCTGATTCAGGCGGCAAGGACGTGACTTCTTATAACTGCGCGAAATGTCCCGGCTATTGCTGCTCCTATCCGCTGATCCAGCTCAACAAGCGCGATGTCGAGCGGCTGGCCCGGCATTTCGGCCTGAGCTTCGACCAGGCACGGACCAAGTTCACCAAGGCGGACCCCGAGGCCAAATATGCCATGCGGCGCAAGGCCGACCCGCATTACGGCAAGATCTGCCAGTTCTTCGACACCGACCTGCGCCGCTGCACCATCTATACGGCCCGTCCCACCATCTGCCGCGAATATCCGGGCGGCGGTTGCGGCTATTACGGCTTCCTGATGTCGGAGCGCCGCAGCCAGGACGATCCGGATCACGTCGCCTCGACCTGGAACGGCTAGTCCCGGCCCCCGCCACCAGCCGCGCGCCAGTCGGCAAATGGTGCGCTGCACCGTTGCAAATGCCTTGGCCGAAACGGTTTTTTTTGCTCTAACGGACCCCAGAACAGTGGGGATCTGAGGGAGCAGGCGGGGCATCCGGTACCGGACATCGCGACAACGACTCGCAGTGACCCGGCCTTTCATCCCACACGCCGATATCCCGACATGTCCGAACCGGCGGCAGGCCCTTGAGGCCTGCGACCGGCGGGATACGCATAACAAGAGCTGTGCCCGAAGCACGGCCGGGTCATTTGAGGAAAAGGGGCGCGGTGCCGCGCCACACAGGGAGAAGCAAGATGTTCCACCAGCTACTCACGCCCATCGGCAATAGCATGCCGCTGTCCTTCCTGGTCGCCTCCATTCCGATCCTGGTGGTGCTGGTGATGCTGGGCGTGCTGCAGCGTCCGGCCTGGCAATCCTCGCTGGCGGGCCTGGTGAGCGGCCTTCTGGTCGCCATCATCGGCTGGCAGATGCCGGTGGGCATGGCGCTGAATGCCACCGCCGCGGGCGTGGCCTTCGCCCTGTGGCCGATCATGTGGATCGTGCTGGCGGCGCTGACTCTCTATAATGTCGCCCTGCAGTCGGGGCGTTTCGACGCCTTCCGCCGCTGGGTGCTGGAGCACCTGCCCAACGACAAGCGCATCGTGCTGATCGTGATCGGCTATGGCTTCGGCTCGCTGCTGGAAGGCGTGTCGGGCTTCGGCGCGCCGGTGGCGATCACCGCCTCGCTGCTGATCATGCTGGGCTTCAAGTCGCTGGACGCGGTGGTCTATGCCCTGATCTTCAACACCGCTCCGGTGGCCTTCGGCTCGCTGGGCATTCCGATCACCACCCTGGCCGGCGTCACCGAATATTCGCCGCATGTGCTGGGCGCGATGGTCGGCCGCCAGCTTCCCTTCTTCGCCCTGCTGCTGCCCTTCTATGTCATGGCCATGTATGGCGGCATGAAGTCGGTGCGCGAGCTCTGGCCGGTGCTGCTGGTGGCGGGCGGCGCCTTCGCGCTGGGCCAGTTCGTCTCTTCCAACTACATCACCTACGAGCTGACCGACGTGATCTCGGCCGGCTCGGCCCTGATCGCCACCGTGCTGTTCCTGCGCGTATGGCAGCCCAAGGGCAGCGAGGCCTATGCCCTCACCGTGCCGGTGGAGGATCCCAATTCGCCCCACCGCCATGTCGCGCCCTGGCAGGGCTGGCTTCCCTGGATCATCATGTGCGTCCTGGTCATGTTCTGGACCGAGCTGAAGGTCGCCACCTATTTCCAGCAGGCGATCCAGTGGCCGGGCCTGCACAACCAGGTCTTCATCACCCTGTATGACCGTCCCTATGCGGCGGTGTGGAACTGGCAGCCCTTCGCCACCGGTACCGCCATCATGGTGACGGCCCTCATTACCGCCTTTGCGGTGGGACAGAACCTGGGTGGCCTGGCCAAGGCCTTCGGCGTGGCCTTCCGGCAGATCATGCTGCCGACCCTGACCGTCTGCGCCATCGTGGGCCTGGCCTACCTGATGAACTATTCGGGCCTGACCTACACGCTGGGCATGGGCCTGGCCGCTTCGGGCGCGCTGTTCCCGCTGCTCTCGGCCTTCCTGGGCTGGCTGGCGGTGTTCCTGTCGGGCAGCGACTCGTCCGGCAACGCCCTGTTCGGCAACCTGCAGGTCGTCGCCGCCAAGCAGCTGAATTTCGATCCGGTGCTGATGGCGGCCACCAACTCGTCGGGCGGCGTCTTCGCCAAGATGATCTCGCCGCAGAACATCGCCACCGGCGTGGCGGTGTCGGACCTGAAGGGGCATGAATCGTCCATCTTCCGGCGCACCTTCATCCACTCGATCATCTTCACCGTGCTGCTGGGCATCCTGGTCTTCCTGCAGCAGCATCTGTGGACCTGGATGATCCCCCACTACTGACGCCGGACAAACGGCAAAACATGCGAAAGGCCGGGCGAAAGCCCGGCCTTTTCATTTTGCCGCTTTGACCCTTCCATCATGCGGGCCTAGGCTGCGGCGTTTCCCAGCAAAAGAAGCCCGCCATGACGAACATAATCCCGGTCCACGGCCTTGCGGTCGCCCAGCCCCTGCATGATTTCATCGTCAACGAAGCCCTGCCGGGCACGGGCCTGGAAGCCGACGCCTTCTGGAAAGGCTTTGCCGCGCTGGCGCAGACGCTGATGCCGCAGAACCGCGCCCTGCTGGCCGAGCGCGACCGGCTGCAGGCGGCGATTGACGGCTGGCACAAGGCCAACCCGGCCCGCCCGCTGGATGCCGCCGCCTACACCGCCTTCCTCCAGGAAATCGGCTATCTGGTCCCGGAAGGCGCGGACTTCCAGATCGGCACGCGGAATGTGGATGCGGAGATCGCGGAGATCGCCGGTCCCCAGCTTGTGGTGCCGCTGACCAATGCCCGCTTTGCCCTCAATGCCGCCAATGCGCGCTGGGGCAGCCTGTATGACGCGCTGTATGGCACCGACGCCCTGCCGCAGGAAGGCGACATGGCCCCCGGCAAGGCGTTCAATGAAAAGCGCGGCGCCGCCGTCATCGCCTTTGCCCGCAAAGTGCTGGACGAGGCCGTGCCGCTGGCCTCCGGCTCCTGGGCGGATGTGACGGCGGTGTCCGTGACCGGCGGCGCGCTGTCGCCCGCGCTGAAAGACCCGGCGCAGTTCCGCGGCTTCTCCGGGGCGGCCGAGGCGCCCTCGCTGGTGCTGCTGGCCCATAACGGGCTGCATATCGAAATCCATTTCGACCGCGCCCATCCCATCGGCAGGACCGACAAGGCGGGCATCAGCGATGTGGTTCTGGAAAGCGCCATCACCACCATCATGGATTGCGAGGATTCCATCGCCGCGGTGGATGCGCAGGACAAGGCGGCGGCCTATCGCAACTGGCTGGGCCTGATGACGGGCAACCTGACCGCCAGCTTTGAAAAGGGCGGGCGGACACTGGAGCGCAAGGCCAATCCCGACCGCACGTATACGGCGGCGGATGGCGGTACGCTGACCCTGCCCGGCCGCAGCCTGCTGTTCATCCGCAATGTCGGCCACCTGATGACCTCCGACGCCATCCTGCTGCCCGACGGCAGCGAGATCGGCGAAGGGCTGATGGACGCGGTGGTGACGTCGCTGGTGTCGCTGCACGACATTCAGGGCCGCCGCGCCAACAGCCGCAAAGGCAGCATCTATATCGTCAAGCCCAAGATGCACGGCCCCGCCGAGGTCGCCTTCACCAACACGCTGTTCGACGGGGTGGAAGACCTGCTGGGGCTGGCGCGCCACACGATCAAGATGGGCGTGATGGACGAGGAACGCCGCACCTCGGCCAATCTCAAGGAATGCATCCGGGCGGCGAAGGACCGGATTGTCTTCATCAACACCGGCTTCCTGGACCGCACCGGCGACGAGATGCACACATCCCTGTATGCGGGTCCGATGGTCCGCAAGGGCGACATGAAAGCCGCCAAGTGGCTGGCCGCCTATGAGGACCAGAATGTGGATATCGGTCTGGCCTGCGGCTTTCAGGGCAAGGCGCAGATCGGCAAGGGCATGTGGGCGATGCCCGACCGCATGGCCGACATGCTGAAGGCCAAGATCGCCCATCCGATGGCGGGCGCCAGCTGCGCCTGGGTGCCGTCGCCCACCGCCGCCACATTGCACGCCCTGCACTATCACCAGGTCAGCGTGACGGCGCGGCAGGACGAACTGAAGTCGCGCCCGCGCGCCAAGCTGTCCGACATCCTCACCATTCCGCTGGCCGACCGGCCCAACTGGTCGCCGGAGGAAGTCCAGCAGGAACTGGACAACAATGCGCAGGGCATCCTGGGCTATGTGGTGCGCTGGGTGGACCAGGGCGTGGGCTGTTCCAAGGTGCCCGACATCCACAATGTCGGCCTGATGGAAGACCGCGCCACCCTGCGGATTTCCAGCCAGCACATCGCCAACTGGCTGCTGCACGGCATCGCCACCGAAGCGCAGGTGATGGAGACCATGAAGCGCATGGCGCTGGTGGTGGACCGGCAGAATGCGGGCGATCCGCTCTATGTGCCGATGGCGCCCGGCTATGACGGCATCGCCTTCCAGGCGGCCTGCGACCTGGTGTTCAAGGGCAAGGAGCAGCCGTCGGGATACACCGAACCGCTGCTGCACCAGGCGCGGCGGAATCTGAAGGACGATTGACCTTCCCTGTCATGGCCGGCTCGGAGGCCGGCCATGACATCCGTCAGTTCGACTTGTCCAGCGCCTTCAGGATGGCATCGGTCATCGCCGTGGTGCCCACCTTGGTCATGCCCGGCTGCATGATGTCGCCGGTGCGGAAGCCGTCGGCCAGCACCGTGTCCACGGCCTTTTCCAGCCGCGCCGCCTCGTCCTTCAGGCCGAAGGAATAGCGCAGGCACATGGCGAAGGAGAGAATGGAAGCGATGGGATTGGCCAGGCCCTGGCCCGCAATGTCGGGCGCCGAACCGTGGATCGGCTCATAGAGCGCCGAGGGCAGTCCGTTGGCCTTCTTGTCGCCCAGCGAGGCGCTGGGCAGCATGCCGATGGAGCCGGTGAGCTGGGCCGCTTCATCCGACAACACGTCGCCGAACAGGTTGTCGGTCACCAGAACGTCGAACTGCTTGGGATTGCGGACAAGCTGCATGGCGGCATTGTCGGCCAGGATATGGTGCAGTTCCACATCGGCATATTCGCGCTTGTGCAGGTCGGTGACGACCTCTTTCCACAACACGCCCGTGACCATCACATTGGACTTTTCGGCGCTGTGCACCTTGTTGCCGCGCAGGCGGGCCATGTCGAAGGCGACGCGGCAGACCCGCTCGATCTCGCTGGTGGTATAGGTGCCGGTATCCACGGCGCGCTTCTGGCCGTCGGCCAGGGTGGTGGTTTCCTTGGGTTCGCCGAAATAGACGCCGCCCATCAGTTCGCGCACGATCAGGATGTCCAGGCCCGACACGATTTCGGGCTTGAGGGTCGAGGCATCCTTGAGGGCATCGAAGCACAGAGCCGGACGCAGGTTGGCATAGACGCCCATGTCCTTGCGGACGCGCAGCAGGCCCCGCTCGGCGCGCTTTTCGAACGGCAGGCCATCCCATTTGGGGCCGCCCACCGAACCCATCAGAACCGCATCGGCGGCGACGGCCTTCACGAAGGTCTCGTCCGGATCGGGACGCCCGGTGGCGTCGATCGCCGCACCGCCCAGCAGCGCCTCCTCGGTCTGGTAGGGCAGGCCCTTCTGGCCGTACCAGCCGACCACGCGCATGGTGGCGTCCAGCACTTCGGGACCGATGCCGTCACCCGGCAGGAGAAGGAGCTTGTATTCGTTCATGGAGTCTGTTTCCGCACTATATTAATGGTCGCTCCGGCTTTCGCCGACGCTCTTTTTATGGTCGCTCCGGCTTTCGCCGACGCTCCTAGATCCAGGGCTGCTGGGTGGACTGCGTCTTCTCATAGGAGGCGATCTTGTCCTCGCCCCGCATGGTCAGGCCGATATCGTCCCAGCCGTTCAGCAGGCACTGCTTGCGGAAGGGGTCCACTTCGAAGGTCACGGTGCCGCCGTCGGGGCCCTTGATCTCCTGCTTTTCCAGGTCGATGGAGATGATGGCGTTGGCGCCGCGCTCGGCATCGTCCATCAGCTTGTCTACGATTTCCTGCGGCAGCTTGATCGGCAGAATGCCGTTCTTGAAACAGTTGCCGTAGAAGATGTCGGCGAAGCTGGGCGCGATGACGCAGCGGATGCCGAAATCCAGCAGCGCCCAGGGGGCATGCTCGCGGCTGGAGCCGCAGCCGAAATTGTCGCCCGCCACCAGGATCTTGGCCTGGCGGTAGGCGGGCTTGTTGAGCACGAAATCGGGCTTTTCGCTGCCGTCGGGATTGAATCGCATCTCGTCGAACAGTGCCTTGCCCAGGCCGGTGCGCTGGATGGTCTTCAGATACTGTTTGGGGATGATCATGTCGGTATCGACATTGATCATGTTCAGGGGGGCGGCGACGCCCGAAAGGGTCTTGAAGGGTTCCATGGGGCCGGGACCATAGTGATTTTTTCGAAAAAGTGAACTGCCCGATTCCCCAACAAAAAACCCGGCCGGAGCCGGGTTTTTCGCGTCATTTCATGGCCGATCAGCCGGCCGGGGCGGCGGGCGGCTCCTTGTGGATCTGCCGGCTCGCATCCACGAACAGGAACAGGATCGCGCCGACCAGCGACAGGGCCGCCACCACATAGAAGGCCGGGTTCCAGCCGAAGTCCCGGACGATGTAGCCCGTGGCCACGGCCATGATGAAGCTGCCCATGTTGCCCAGGGTGTTCATCACCGAGGAGACGGTGCCGGCATAGTTGCCGCCCACGTCCAGCGACACCGCCCAGGCATTGCCCACCACCAGTTCCAGCCCGAAGACCGAGGCGCAGAACAGCGCCGTGCTGATATAGGGGTCCGCTTCGAGCGTGGCGAAGGGGCAACAGACCGCCGCGATCAGGAAGCCCGTCACGGCGACCACCTTGCGGGCGAACTTGACCCGGCCGGTGCGCTTGATGATCTCGTCGGAGAACCAGCCGCCCGCGATATCGCCGATCACGCCTGCCGCCAGCGGCAGGCTGGCGAAAATGCCCATCTGGGTCAGGCTCATGCCGCGCGAGGCGTCCAGGTATTTCGGGAACCAGGTCAGGAACATGTTGAGCGCATAGCCGTAGCAGAAATAGGTCGCCGACAGCGTCCACATCTGCGGGCTGCGCAGGATCGAACCCCAGGGGATGATCTTGCGCTTGGGCGGCGCGCCCAGCGCGTCATGGATCATCTTGCGCTCGGCTTCGTTGACGCTGGCATGCTCGCAGGGATTGTCGCGATAGTACCAGTACCAGACGCCCGCCCAGACGATGCCCACCAGGGCGAAGATGATGAAGGGCGCATGCCAGGTGAAGTGCAGGATCAGGAACGCCACCATCACCGGCGTGATCGCGCCGCCCAGCCGGGCGCCCGCATGGGTGACGCCCTGGGCCCAGCCGCGCTCGGACGGCAGCATCCAACGCGACAGCGAACGGGTGGCGTTGGGGAAGGCGCTGGCCTCGCCCATGCCGAACAGGAAGCGGCAGACGATCATCGAACTGGCCGACCACATCATCGCGGTCAGGGCGGTGAAGGCCGACCACCACAGCACGATATAGGTCAGCATCTTGCGCGGACCGATGCGGTCACCCAGCCAGCCGCCGGGAATCTGGAACATGAAGTAGCTGAGCTGGAAAGCGCCCAGGATCCAGCCCACCGTCACATCGTCGAAGGCAAACTCCTTCTGGATGGACGGCATGGCGGTGGAGATCATCACCCGGTCGAAATAGGTGACCATATAAAGCAGCACCGTCAGCCACAGAACGATATGGCGAACGCGCGTCGGACGGGCGGCGATGGCGGACATGGGCATTTCCCCTGAAAACTGTGGCGCGGACGGCAAGGACCGCCCGCGCCGATACGCAACGTCTTGTCTTAGTACGGCGTCACGCCGCGATCCTTCCAGCCGCCGGTACAGGCGTTGGACGCGCGGCCGCGGCAGGTCTGCCAGATGGTCGGAACCGAATTGCCCGCGACATAGACGGCCGAGATGGACTTGGTATTGCGGATGTCGGCCAGCGGGTCGTCATCCAGCACCACCAGATCGGCCCACTTGCCCTTTTCCAGGGTGCCGATGGTCTTGTCGCCCAGCCAGGCGGCATTGTCGGCGGTGGCGGACTTGATGGCTTCCAGCGGCGTACGCCCGGCCATCACTTCCATCTGCAGTTCCTCATGGGCGTTGAAGCCGGGGAAGCGGCCATTGGGGCCGCTGTCGGTGCCCATGCCGGTCTTCACGCCGGCCTTGATCATCGCCTCGTAGTTTTCCATGGCCTGCACCACGGTGCGGCCCATATCGTAGAACAGCTTCTTTTCGTAGGGCAGGCCGGGCACGCGGATCGGTCCCAGCATCACGGCCTTTTCACGTTCCGGGCTGCGCAGCGCGTCCAGGGTGCCGGGCGTCACGCCACGGGTGAAGAAGGGATCGTGAATCCAGGGCATCACCGCCATGCTGTAGACGATCTCGCGGCTGAGGGTCGAGGCGATCTGCCAGGTGCCCTTGGCCTTCATCATGTCCAGCAGTTCCTTGTCCACCGGCTTGTCGCGCACGATATGGGCGAAACCGTCCACGCCCTGGCGCACCAGTTCCTTGGCGTCATCCAGGTAATAGACATGCGCCCAGACCTTCAGCTTGTGCTTGTGGGCCTGCTCGATGATGGCCTTGGTGAGGGTGTAGGGCATCTTGGTCGGGAGCATCTCGCGCTCGTCGTCGATCCAGAGCTTGATCAGGTCCACGCCCTTGGCGGCCTGTTCATCCACCGACTTGCGCGCCTCTTCCGGGGTCGCGACCGGCACGTTCAGGCCCAGCAGGCCGCCATAACCGCCCTTGTAGACAAGGCCCTGGCCGGAGGTGAAGACGCGCGCCATGTGCGGGCGGCTGTTGCGGAGGTCCTTGCGGATGTCGAAGATCACGTCCTTGTCGGTGCCCGCCACCTGCACGGTGGTCACGCCATAGGCGGCATAGGTCTTGAGGTCGGCCTCGACATTGGCGCGGTCGTAGAATTTCACGTCCTGCGTCACATCCTTCATCATGCCGACATGGACATGGCCGTCTATCAGGCCGGGCATCACGAACTTGCCGGACAGGTTCTCGACCTTGGCGCCGGCGGGCGCCTTGAGCTGGGACATGGGACCGACAAAGGCGATCTTGCCGTCGGTCATCACGATGGCGGAATTGGGCTGGGCGGCCTTGCCGGTGCCGTCAATCACCGTCACGTTGCTGAGCACGGTGGTTTCGGCCTGGGCGGACGCGCCCATCAGGGCCATGGCGAACATCGCGCCGATGGCCGAGCCCAGTTTCAGATGACGCATCACATACTCCCGTTGTGCCGTCCCCCGCGTCCGTATCGTCAGGATGCGGCGCAGGCGGCGTGATTATCGTTGTCCAGTATTTTGCGACTCCGGCGGTTCTGCGCCGCCTTTCCTGGAGAACATTCCACGCGGGAATGCTGCAAAATGTTCCGGACCTTAGGGCAGCGCCCGCCGAAAAAAAAGGCGTCAAAAAGTTCACGCTGCACTGCGACATGCGGCGGGCGCAAACACAGAAGACCGGAATAAAAAAAATGCCGCCTTCCCGATGGAAGGCGGCACCAATGTCACGGGTTGTATCCCGCTTTATTCTTTATATCCCCACATGCACCGCAACCCACTGGGCTGCCCGCATTCCGGCGTGCGCCGATAACTCATTGATTTCCGCTATTTTTCCCCTCGGCCCGTTTCCCCCACAGGGACGGTCTGTGCCGTCTTCCTGCTTGCGGCGCCTCTCTTGGTGGAGCCGCCTTGGAGAAAGACTATGACAACAGCAGGGAGATGCAAACAGGGAATGCGCGCCGTGACGGCAAAAAAATCGCGGACGGAATGCTGCGCCGCGGCCCTTTGCCCCAAACCGCAAACCCTCTAGCGTGCGGCAAAAATCAGCGCATGGAGGGACGAATGGATCGCCGCACATTGATGACGGGCATGCTGGGCACGGCGGCCGCGTCGCTCTGGACGCCGCCCAGCGCCTTCGCGCTGGGCCTTCCCAAGGACAGGATCAAGCGCGTCCGCTATTACAAGACGCCCACCGACGCGGCGGGCCGCCCCAATGTGCACCAGCCGACCTTCAACCAGTCCACCAATGTCGTGACCATCGAGACCGAAAGCGGGCTGATCGGTGTCGGCGAAGGCGGCGAGCCGTCCAGCATGGAACAATGCGCCGGCATGCTGATCGGCGAGGATCCCTTCCGCGTCGAGCATCTGTGGCAGACCATGTATCGCGGCTATTTCTATCCCGCGGGCCGCGAAAAGACCCATTCGCTGGGCGGCCTGGACCTGGCGCTGTGGGACCTGAAAGGCAAGGCGCTGGGCGTGCCGGTCTGGCAGCTGCTGGGCGGCAAGTCGCGCGACTACATCGAATGCTATGCCACCAGCTATCCCACGCCCAAGGGCGGCACGCTGGAAGACGCGGCGCGCGCCTGTGTCGCCGAAGGCTTCCGCGCCTACCGCACCGGCACGGCGGGCGGCCGTGTGCTGGACCGCTTCGAGGCGGTGCAGCAGACCTATGAGAACTGCAAGCTGATCCGCAAGGGCGCGGGCCGCGACGGCGGCTGGGCGATTGATTTCCACGGCGTTCTGGACACGCCCGACGCCATCCGCCTGGCCAACATGATCCAGGACCTGGGCCCCTATTTCGTGGAAGACCTAGTCCGCAGCGACAATATCGAGGTCTACAAGACCCTGCGCCCGCAGGTGAAGGTGCCGATCGCGATGGGCGAGGTGCTGGGCGCCAAGTGGGACAATGAAGTGCTGATCAACCAGCGCCTGGTGGATTACGCCCGCTGCACCGTGCCCAATGTGGGCGGCATCACCGAATACATGAAAATCTGCGCCCTGGCCGAAACCCAGTATATCGGCATGATCCCGCACTTCACCGGCCCCATCGGCGAAACCGCGCTGGTGCATTGCCTGACCGCCACCTCGGTGGTGGCGCTGATGGAGATGACGGCTTCGGGCCGTCAGCCCTGGCCCTATCTGCCCGAATGCTATGACTTCCGGAACGGCAAGCTGTGGCCCAACGAGCGCCCCGGCCTGGGCGTGACGCTGGATACCAGCAAGCTGCAGCAGATCGGCGACTGGAGCGAGCCGTATCGCCCAATTCCGATCAATCGCCGTCCGGACGGGTCGTATACGAACTGGTAGGCGCGGAAGAGTTGCGCCCTTGATTCAGCCCGCGTCGCGGAAAGCGGACACGCATCTGGCGGCGCGGGCGGCAATCTCGTCATCGCTGAAATCGGGCTTGAACAGTTCCGAGCCCAGGCCGAAACCGGCCGCGCCCGCCTTTTTCCATTCCTGCATGTTGGCCGCGCCGACGCCGCCCACGGCATAGACCGGGATGGATTTCGGGATCACCGCCAGCATGGCCTGAAGATGGCCGATGCCGCCGCTGGAGGCCGGAAAAAGCTTGAGCGTCTTCGCGCCCGCCGCGATGGCGGCAAAGCCCTCGGACGGCGTGAAGAAGCCCGGCATCACCGTCATGCCCCGCGCCACGCCCTGCGCGATGACTTTCGTATCGGTATTGGGCGTCACCAGCAGCCGGCCGCCCAGATCGGCGACGCCGTCCACCTGTTCGGCGGTCAGCACCGTGCCCGCGCCGCACAGACAGCGGTCGCCGAACGCCTTGCTCAATATCTCAATGCTCTTGAAGGCGTCCGGCGAATTCAGCGGCACTTCGATGGCGCGGAAGCCCGCCCCGTAAAGCGCCGCCGCCACGCCTTCGATCCGCGCAGGAGTGACGCCGCGCAGAATGGCGACCAGCGGCAGTTCGGCCAGAAGAGCATCGGGATTGGTCATCGCGTTCCGCCAAGATTTATTGTGCCAAGATTCACTGCGTCAGATTCATCGCCGCCTGGATATGCACCAGCCCCGCCAGCGCGGCGGCATCGCCATCCATCACGGCGCATTGGACATCATAGGGGGCCAGCGCACGCGCATAAAGCGCCGCCAGCGCGGGGGTGCAGACCATCTGCACGGTGCCCGAAATATCCAGCAGCGCCACGGCCGAGGCGCAATCCTTGCCCAGCACCAGCGCCGACAGCCAGGAACCCGCGTCTGTCTTGGGCATGGCCCCGGTCACGGCGCGGGCGCGGGTGCTGAACAGCAGATGGAGCAGGTCGGCCTTGTCGTTGCGGCGGGCAAACGCCAGCCCTTGCGCGAAGGCCGCGCTGTCCGCCGCGACCGGGCCGGAGTCACGCGCCAGCACGCTGTGGCGCGACAGAATCTCGAACAGCTCGCCCGACGGCGCGCTGAGGAAGTGCAGCACCGCGCCGTCTTCCACCACCACCCATTTGGTATGGGTGCCGGGCATGCAGAAGACATGACGGCCCTTGGCCAGTTCCGGCTTGAGCCGCAGCGCCCCTAGTATCTGGACTTCCTCGCCGCGCATCACATCCGGCGCGCCGGTGGGGGCGATGCAGGACAGGCCCGGCACGATGGCGATGGCGCGGCCGTCCTGCCCGAAACGCAGCGCCGCGCCGGCAAGGGCTTCGGCGCGGGCGGGACAGGACAGGTAGGGCACCTCATGCCAGCCGATGGTGGAACCGACCATGCCCCCCAGCAGCGCGGGCAGCCTGCCATGCGCCGCATCCCAGGCCGCGACGGCGGCGGCAAAACGCCCGGCATGGCCCGGCACGGCGGCGCCCTCGGCCTCGGCGCGCGCCAGCACCTCCCCATCCGCGCCGCACAGATAGAGCCGCAGCCGGGTGGTGCCCCAGTCGCCCGCAATGAAAGCCGCCTTGGTCATGGGCGGTTTTCTATACGCCGCTCCCTGCCTTGTCGAATGGCGGAACCCGGCATCCGCCCGGCCGTTTTCGTGCCATGCTGCTGGAAGACATCAAGCGCACCGCCGAACGGGTGACGGGGATTGCCCGCCCGTCCGCCCATGCGGCGCAGGCTCTGGTGCGGGACCGCAAGGCCCATGCGCATGCCTTCGGCGATGACGGGCTGACGCCCAACCATCCATGCTGGCCGCTGATCCATTATCGCGGCGTGGTGAAGCTGGATGCGGCGTTCGACCCGGCCGCCATCTTCGAGGTGCTGTTCGACCATCATGGCTGGCGCGACGGCTGGCGGGATGGGATTTACGACTTTCTCCACTACCACGCCCGGACCCATGAAGTGCTGGGCATCGCGCGGGGTGACGCCACAATACGCTTCGGCGGCGCACGCGGCCGCAACATCGCGATCAAGGCCGGGGATGTGATCGTGCAGCCCGCGGGCACCGGCCATCAGCGCCTCCGCGCATCATCGGACCTGCTGGTGGTGGGCGCCTATCCGGCGGGCAGTCCGTATGACGAACTGCGGGCCACCAAAGGCGATCACGACCGGGCGCTGGCCGCCATCATGCGGACCCGGCCGCCGCGCACCGATCCGGTCTATGGCCGGAGCGGCCCGCTGAAACATCTGTGGCGCTGAATGTTCGTCGGGACCGCCGGCTGGAGCATCCCGATCCACGATGCGGACGATTTCCCGTCTCAAGGTAACCATCTGGAGCGCTATGCCGCGCGGCTCAACGCCGTGGAGATCAACAGTTCCTTCTACCGTCCGCATCGCCGCGCCACCTATGAACGCTGGAGGTCTGCTGTCCCGGCGGAGTTCCGTTTCTCGGCCAAGCTGCCACGCGCGATCACCCAGGACAGGCGGCTGCGCGATTGCACCGACCTGCTGACCCGTTTCCTGGACGACATTTCCGGCCTGGGCGACAGGCTGGGCGTCCTTTTGGCGCAACTGCCGCCCAGCCTGGCCTATGACGCCGAACGCGCCGCAGAGTTCTTTCATGATCTGGCCGGGCGAACTGCGGCCCGCATCGCCTGCGAGCCGCGCCATGCGAGCTGGTTCACACCACAGGCAGACCGTGCCCTGGCAGACCTGAAGATCATGCGGGTGGCTGCCGATCCGCCGCGTGCGCCCACGGATGGGCGGCCCGGCGGATGGACCGGCTGCGCCTATTGGCGGCTGCACGGCAGCCCCAGGATTTACTATTCGGCGTATGACGACAGCCACCTGCAGGCGGTGGCGCACAGGCTGCGTCCCGGCGACTGGTGCATATTCGACAATACCGCCGCCTTTGCCGCACTGGGCAATGCGCGAAGGTTGCAGGCCATGACCGGAGGGACTTAGCCCCGGCGCAGCGGCGGGGTATCCAGGTCGCGCATCTGGACCGGCATGCCGGACGGCTCGTAATTCACCGCACCGCGTGTCGCAGGCGGCCGCGCCAGTATCTCTTCATAAAAGTCCCGGTCGCGGCCCATCACACGGATGGTCACCAGCGTGCCGCCGCGCTTCACGCCCTCCGCATAGACGCCCGCATCATTCTCGCTGACACCGGCCTCGATCAAGGCGCCGACCACGCCACCCGCCGCACCGCCGGCGACCGCGCCCGCCACGGCACTGGCCAGCCAGCCCGCCGCCACCACCGCGCCGATACCCGGCAGCACGAAGGCGCCCAGTCCGGCGGCCAGGCCCGCCGCACCGCCCAGCGCGGCACCGAGACCAGCCGCCCGGTTCACCGCCGCGCCACGATCGTCGCGACCGTCCCGGTCGCGGTCCATGCCGTCACCGGCATTTTCCAGGTCATGGTTCACCATCGCCATGCTGCGGTCGCGTGACGGCGCGATGATGCCGATGTCATCCTCCGGCAGCCCGGCAGCCTTGAGCTCGTCCACCACCGCGCGGGCGACCACGCCATCGGGATAAAGACGCGAGAGGGTGATCATCATGGCATGGCTCCTTTTGGAGGACGGATTGCGCGTCCCGTCAACTCCCTCGCCGCCGCGCCGTTCCGTGAAGGAACCGTTTTGTTTCTGGCCGGTTGTCGGGGCGTGGCAGTTCACGCGAGGACGCAGCACCATGGCCCGCAAATATTCCAAGGCCGCTTCCGGAAAAGTCGAAAAGGCCCTGCACGAACGCAAGAAAGGCACGCTGCGAAGCGGGCCGGGCGGCAAGGGCGGCAAGGTGACAAGCCGCAAGCAGGCCATCGCCATCGGCCTGTCGGAAGCCCGCGCCGAGGGCAAGAAGGTGCCCCGCAAAGCCGCAAAGAAGAAAGTGGCGAAAAAGAAGACCGCGAAGAAAACGGCACGGAAGACGGGGAAATCCTGACGGTTACTTCCCGTCCGGCACCAGTCCGCGCTGTTCCAGCATGGGGCGGATATCCGGGTCGCGGCCGTAAAAGGCCCGGAACATGGGACCGTAATCCAGCGTGTGACCTTTGCTGAGGATCAGGTCGCGGAACCGCTGGCCGTTGGCGCGGGTCAGCCCGCCATGCCGGGTGAACCAGTCATAGGCGCTGGCATCCAGCATCACCGTCCACTGATAGGCGTAATAGGCGCTGGCATAGCCATTGGCCCAGATGTGCAGGAAATAGCTGGAGCGGTAGCGCGGCGGCACATTGGCGAAATCGGTGTGGGTGTCGGCCAGCGCCCTGGTCTCGAACCGGTCCACATCCTGGGCGGGCGTTCCGGCGGGCAGCATGTGCCATTGCAGGTCCAGTTCCGACGCTGCCAGCAGTTCGCCCAGCGCATAGCCCTGCCCCCAGGTCTGGGACTTGCGCAGCCGATCCACCAGCGCCTGGGGAATGACCGCGCCCGTCTTGTGGTGGACGGCATAGTTCCGCAGGACTTCGGGATAGAGCGCCCAATGCTCGTTGAACTGGGAAGGGAACTCCACAAAGTCGCGCGCCACATTGGTGCCGGACAGGCTGGGATAGGCCTGGCTGGCGAACAGGCCGTGCAGGGCATGGCCGAATTCGTGGAACAGGGTGGTGACGTCGTCGAAGCTGATCAGGGCGGGCTGGCCCGGTGCGGGTTTGGTGAAGTTGGCGACGTTGTAGACGACGGGCCGGGTGCCCAGCAGCCGCGACTGGCCGACAAAGTTGCTCATCCAGGCGCCGCCGGTCTTGTTGTCGCGCTTGAAGAGATCGAAATAGACCAGCCCCAGCGCCCGGCCGTCATGGTCGAACACCTCGTAGACCATCATGTCGGGGTGATAGAGGGGCAGGTCGGTGCGTTGTTTGAAGGTGATACCGTAAAGCCGCGTGGCGGCATGCAGCACGCCATCCTTCAGCACCCGGTTCAGTTCGAAATAGGGCCGAAGCTGGTCTTCATCCAGGTCATAGCGTTCCTTGCGGACGCGCTCGGCATAGCGCTGCCAGTCCCAGGGCTTCAGGTCGAATGGTTTCGGCTCGCGGTTGATAACCTGCTGGATCAGCCTTGCCTCCTCTGCCGCCTTGGCGGCGGTGGCGGGCACAAGCCGCCCGATAAAGGCCTTTACCGCCTGCGGGGTCTCCGCCATCTGGTCGGAAAGGACATAGGACGCATAACCGGGAAAGCCCAGCAGCCTGGCCTTTTCCGCCCGCAGCACCGCCAGTTGCCGGATGATGGCGCGGGTGTCGTTGCCGTCGCCTCTTTCCGCCCGCGTCCAGCTCAGGCGATAGAGCTTCTCGCGCGTGGCGCGGTTGGCCAGCGAGGCCAGCAGGGGCTGCTGCGTGGTGTTCTGCAGCGGGATCACGAACTTGCCTTTCAGGCCCCGCGCCCTGGCGGCTTCCGCCGCCGCCGCGATTTCGGCCTCCGGCAGGCCCGCCAGTTCGGCCTTGCTGCCCAGCACCAGCGCCGCCGCCTTGGCGGCCGCCACCAGCTTCTGCTGGAAGCTGGTTTCCAGTGTCGCCATCCGTCGGTTGATGTCCCGGAGCCGGGTCTTGCCCGCCTCCGGCAGGTTGGCCCCGGCATGGATAAAATCGCGATAGACGACCTTCAGAAGCTGGCGGGCCTCCGCATCCAGCCTGAGCGTGGCCTGCTGGTCATGCAGCGTCTTGATCCGCGCGAACAGGCGGGGATTGAGCCGGATGGCGTCGTCATGCGCCGCCAGCCGGGGCGCGAATTCCGTCTGGATTTTGTCCAGCGCCGGATTGGTGTTGGCCTGCACCACCGCGAAGAAGACATTGCCCACCCGGTCCAGCAGGCGCCCGGCACGCTCCATCGCCACGATGGTATTCTCAAAGCTGGGCGCGGTTTTGTCGTTTGCGATGGCCGTGATCTCGGCCAGGTGCTGCCGCATGCCTTCTTCCAGCGCGGGCCGGTAGTCACCATCCTTGATGCGGTCGAAGCGCGGCGCCTGATAGGGCAATGTGCTGGGCGCGGCGAAGGGATTGGCGGCAGGCAGCGCGGCAAGGGCGGGCGAAAGGGCCGGACCAGCGCAAAGGCTGCCGCAAAGACAGGCCGCCGCCAGCAATATCCCACGCAACCGCATCGCCGTCTCC
Source organism: Rhizomicrobium sp. (assembly GCA_035714165.1). Taxonomy (GTDB): domain Bacteria; phylum Pseudomonadota; class Alphaproteobacteria; order Micropepsales; family Micropepsaceae; genus Rhizomicrobium. The sequence continues at coordinate 34,986 of DASTMN010000132.1, read as the reverse complement.
GCTTTGTGCGGCGGCGATACTAGCGGAGAAACACGGTCAGGCCAGCATTCAGCCGCCGCCGGCCTGGATCGCCGCGGTGGCGACGGTGACGCTTTCGCGGATGCCCTGGCTCTTCTTGCCCAGGGTCACGACGGTCTGCACACCCGGCGCGAACTCGCCCGGCATGGCGGCGCGAATGCCGGTGACCTGGCCCACATCGATGGTGACAGTGCCGCCATCCGGACGGGTCAGGCGGATGGTGTCGCCGGCATCGGCCAGATGCGGACCACCCGGATTGAGCGCGCGGGTGATGCCGCCGACATAGGCACGGGTTTCGGCGGGCAGGCGGCCGCCGGTGGCGCGATGCGTGTCCACGCGGCCCGGCCCGGCATTGTAGGCGGCGAACATCTGCGGATAGCCGTAGCGCTTGTGCAGCCAGCGCAGATAGGCGGTACCCGCCAGGACATTGTCGCGCGCATCGAAGGGATTGTCGCCCAGCCCGTGCTCGGCGCGCATCTCGGCATAGGTGTCGGGCATCACCTGCATCAGCCCGATGGCGCCCGCGCGGCTGACGATGGGTTGGCCTTCGCCCAGCATGGTGCGGCCGCCGCTTTCGCGGGCCATCACGGCGCGTATCCAGGTCTTGGGCACCTTGAATCGCCTGGACGCCTCGGTGACATGGCTGTCCCAGCGATCCAGAAGCTGGCGCGGCGTCATGGTGGATTCTTCCGCGAAAGCCGAAGGCGTGACCGGCTGCGGTGTTGCCGCCATGCGCGCCAGCAGGGGGCGCTGCGGATGCGCGGCAGTCCTGTGCAAGGCCTGGTCGGTGGCGTTCTGCGCCGCCATCGCGCCCGCCACCAGCAAGCCGCCCAGCATCAGGATGCGCAGAAAGCCGCGCGCGGGCGCTTGCGCGGCGGCGCATGGGGACTCGGACACAAGCCGTGTGTCAGGGGGCTGCAAAACGTGTTTCATCGTACCGGATATCGGAGCGCTCAAAAAAATCCGGAACCAGCCGGTTCGGATTGCATATGCAGGCCCCTGCCTGGGCGGGGAGATAAAAGCACAGTGCGGCGATTTCAAGACGTACCTTCCGGAACAAAAGTTCCTGCAAAGTCAGGCGCTTCCGGAAACCGCCTTGAAAGGCGCGTGCAAAAACCCACCTTGCCCGCATGACCCTGGCGATTCCACTTTCCGTCCTGGACCTTTCTCCCATCAAGCAGGGCGGCGACGCGCGCGCGGCCCTGCAGGAAAGCCTGGCGCTGGCGCGGCATGTGGAAGCATTGGGGTATCGCCGCTACTGGATGGCCGAGCATCACAACATGCCGGGCATCGCCAGCGCCGCGACGGCGGTGGCCATCGCCCATGTCGCGGGCGGCACACACCGCATCCGCGTCGGCGCGGGCGGCATCATGCTGCCCAATCATGCGCCGCTGGTGGTGGCCGAGCAGTTCGGCACACTGGCCGCGCTGTTTGGCGACCGCATCGACCTTGGCGTGGGCCGCGCCCCGGGCACCGATCCGCGCACCGCGATGGCCCTGCGGCGCGCGGGCAACGCGGAAAGCTTCCCGCAGGATGTGCAGGCGCTCCTGGCCTATCTCGACGATCCCGCACCGGACCAGCCGGTGCGCGCCATTCCGGGCGCGGGCACGAAAGTGCCGGTCTGGATTCTGGGATCGAGTCATTTCGGCGCGCAACTCGCCGCCGTGCTGGGGCTGCCTTACGCCTTCGCCTCGCACTTCGCGCCCGATGACCTGTCCTTCGCGGTCCAGCTTTACCGCCAGCAGTTCCGGCCATCGCGCTGGCTGGACAAGCCGTATGTGATGCTGGGACTGAACGCCTGCCTGGCCGATACCGACGCGGACGCCCGGCTGCTGTTCACCTCGGTGCAACAGGCGGTGGTGAATCTGAGGAGCGGACAACCCGGTCCGCTGCCGCCGCCCCTGCCCGGCTATGAAGACGGCCTGGAGCCGCATCAGGCCGCGATGGTGGGCCATGTGCTGCGATGCGCCATCGTGGGCGGGGCGAACAGCGCCGCCGCCGCGCTGTCGGATTTCATCGCCACGCACCGCCCGGATGAACTGATGGTAACCAGCCAGATCTTCGATGCTGCGGCGCGGCGCAAATCCTATGAGATTCTGGCGCACATTCACGCGCCAGGCGGCTGATCTTTCGCGACAGAAAGCGACCTTGCGCCGCTGGTCCCATCGCGGCCTCGCTGCTAGGGTGCGCCCCCTCAAGCCCTCGCAAGAAGGGTCCGGGAGGAACAACAATGCAAACAGCCAATCCGGCGCCTACCGCCGCGCGGGCAGCCGTCACCGGTCTTGTGGTGGGCCTTGTCCCGGCGCGCGCCATACACTGATTCACCAGCCCCTGATTTACCTGCCCCTGATCTACCTGAAGGAGTTCACTCGTGACATTCAAACTCGGCATGCTGGCGCTTGTGGCGGGGCTTATCGCGGCCCCCGCCTTCGCCGCGGACTACCAGACCAATCTCGGCCCCATGCCGCTGGACGACGAAACCAAGGCGGTGATCGGCGGCCGGGGCGAAGCCACCGCCACCACCGACGGCAATACCCTGACCGTGAAGGGCACCTTCCGCGACATGCCGTCCAATGCCACCGAGGCCTCCATTCACACCAGCCCCGTGGCGGGCGTGCCGGGCGCGCGCGTCTTCACGCTGGATGTGACCAAGGCCAGCAGCGGCACCATTTCCGGCACCTTCAAGCTGACCAGCGCCCAGGCGCAGGCGCTGCGGACCGGCAAGCTCTATGTGCAGATCAACAGTGAAAAGGCGCCCGACGAATATCCCTGGGGTCCCAAGGGCACCCTGTGGGGCTGGCTGTTCCCCAAATACACCTATGCCGGGCCGGGCGTGCCGCAGCAGGACCACTGGTTCCTGCCGCAGTATGACGTGCCGTCGCGCTGATCACACCTATTCGTCGAGGACTGAACAAGATGCGTAAGAAAACAGGTTTGCTCGTTACGGCAGCCACCCTTGCCGGAATCGGCCTGTGGGGCGCCAGCGCCCTCGGCCAGAACGCGGCCGGACCCTTCACCCAGGCACAGGTGGATGCGGGCCACCAGGCCTATACCGACAATTGCGCCATGTGCCACCTGCCGGACCTGGCGGGCACCAATGACGCCCCGGCCCTGGCGGGCAGCGCCTTCATGGGCGCGTGGAAGAACCGCACCACGGCGCAGCTCTACAGCAAGATCGCCGCCACCATGCCGGCGGGCGCGGGCGGCAGCCTGAGCGAGAAGCAGTATACCGACATCGTCAGCTATATCCTGGCGGTGAACGGCGCCAAGGCGGGCACCACCGCCTTCACGCCCACCACGGCGGTGACCATCGCCTCGGTCGCCACCGGCAAGGTGACGCTGATAGCGGCTCCGAAGCCCGCCGCCGGCAATGCCGGCGCCACCGCGGGCGCCGGCGCCAACGCCCAGGCGGCTGGCCGCCAGGAATCCGCCCCGGCCAACGGGCCGGGCGGCGCGAACCCGCCGCAGCAGCAGGGCAGCCTGTTCGCCCGCGCCATGGCCGGCGCACGCATTCCCGATCCGGGCCGCTTCACCCTGCCCACCCGGCAGGGCCTGACGGTCGAGGGCAATATCCAGAACTACACGCCCGTGACCGACGAGATGCTGCGCAATCCGCCGGACGGCGAATGGCTGATGTACCGGCGCAACTATCAGGGCTGGAGCTACAGCCCGCTGGACCAGATCACGCCGGAGAACGTCAAGTCGCTCCAGCTCAAATGGATGTGGTCGCTGCCGGAAAACGGCACGCTGGAAATCACGCCGCTGGTGCATGACGGCATTCTCTATATCTGGGGCACCGGCAACACCGTGCAGGCGCTGGATGCCAAGACCGGCGAACTGTTGTGGGAAAACCGACTGGGTCCGCCCCCGCGCCAGCCCGGCCCCGGCCCGTCCACCGAAGAGACGCGCGCCATGGGCCTGTGGGGCACCAACATCTATGTCAACACGCCCCAGGGTTACGTCTATGCCCTGGATGCGCGCACCGGCAAGGAAGTATGGAAGACCCACATCACCGACGAGAAGCCGATTCCCAACGGCAATGGCGCCATGTTCGGCGGCTCGACCGGCGGTGTCATCATCATCAATGGCCGGGTGCTGGTCGGCATGACCAATTGCGGCCGCAAGGGCGACAACAACCATTGCTATATCAGCGCCTATGACGCCAAGACCGGCAAGCGCGACTGGACCTTCCGCACCGTCGCGCTGACGGGCGAAAAGGGCGGCAATACCTGGGGCGGCCTGCCGGACAATGCGCGCAAGGGCGGTGAGACCTGGATCGCCGGCACCTACGATCCGGCCAGCAACACCACCTATTGGGGCACGGCACAGGCCAAGCCGTGGCGGCGCGACCTGCGCGGCTCCGGCGATGGCGCGACGGACTATGCCAACTCCACCGTCGCCCTGGATGCCGATACCGGCAAGCTGAAATGGGCCTACAACCACGCGCCGGGCGAATCGCTGGACCTGGACGAGGTGTTCGAGCGCGTGCTGGTGGATCACGGTGGCGAGAAATCGCTGCTGACCATCGGCAAGGCGGGCATCCTGTGGAAGCTGGACCGCACCACCGGCAAGTTCCTGGGCGCCAAGCAGACGGTGTTCCAGAACGTCTATGCCAACTTCGACGAGAAGACCGGCAAGGTGGTCTATCGCCAGGACATCAAGGACCAGAAGGTGGACCAGTGGCTGTCGTCCTGCCCCGGCCCGCAGGGCGGTCATGACTGGCAGTCCACCAGCTATCACCAGCCCAGCGACGCGCTGATCATCCCGCTGTCGCAGAGCTGCGTGTTCATGCTGGGCAATGGCTCGCAGACCTACTTCGAGATGCCGGGCACCGACGGCAATAACGGCCGCCTGTCCGCTTACCGGGCCAGCGACCTCAAGCCGCTCTGGTCGTTCCAGCAGCGTTCGCCCTTCCTGACGGGCGTGGTCTCGACCAAGGGCAACCTGGCCTTTGTCGGCGACTTCGACCGCGTCTTCCGCGCGGTGGACACCCGCAACGGCAAGACGCTGTGGACCACGCGCCTGGGCACCACGGTGCAGGGCTATCCGATCAGCTTCATGGTCGGCGGCAAGCAGTATATCGCCGTCACCACCGGCCTGGGCGGCGGCAGCCCGCAGCTCAAGCCGGGCACCCTGCTGCGGGAAGTGAAGCGCCCGCCCAACGGCTACAACCTGTTCGTCTTCGGCCTGCCGGACTGACGCCGTTGAAGTCATGACATGCCAAAAACGGCATGAGGAACCGGGGGCGCCGTGCGAACGGCGCCCCTATTCTTTTGATTCCATTGTTATTTTCAGCTTTTCCCGGCCCGCGCTTGACGCCGCGGGGGCCGCCATAGCAAGCAGTGCCCGTCAAACAGGGGGTTCTTCGTGCTGCGCTTCTTCCAGGCCCTGATGCCGCGCGAAGACAAGTTCTTCGGTCTTTTCAACAACCATGCCCGCACCCTGGTGGACGGGGCCGTGGCGCTGCGCGACCTGCTGGAAGGCGGGCCCGGCGTCACCGCCGCCTGCGCCCGCATCGTGGCCCATGAAAACGAGGCCGACGCGATCGCCCGCGAGGTGCTGTTGAGCGTGCGCCGCTCCTTCATCACCCCCTTCGACCGGGGCGACATCAAGGAACTGATCGGCCAGCTGGACGACGCCATCGACCAGATGCAGAAGACCGCCAAGGCGATCACCCTGTTCGAGGTCAGCAGCTTCGAGCTGCACATGCGCCAGATGGCCGACATCATCCTGCGCTGCGCCGAGCTGACGGTGGAGGCGGTGGCCCTGCTGGAATCGCTGCGCGACAATGTGGGCCGCATCAACGCCATCACCGAGGAAATCACCCGCCTGGAGGAACAGGCGGATGAACTGAACGACCAGGGAATCAAGGCCCTGTTCCTCAAGCACCGCGGCGGAGACGCCATGGGCTTCATCGTCGGCAACGAGATCTACGACCATCTGGAGAAAGTGGTGGACCGGTTCGAGGATGTCGCCAATCGTATCAGCGGCATCGTCATCGAGCAGGTTTGATGACCCTCATCATCATCCTGATCGCGGTCGCGCTGATCTTCGACTTCCTCAACGGGCTGCATGACGCGGCCAATTCTATCGCCACCATCGTCTCCACCCGCGTGCTGTCGCCGCGCTATGCGGTGGCCTGGGCGGCCTTCTTCAACTTCATCGCCTTCACCATCTTTGGCCTGCATGTCGCCAACACCATCGGCACCGGCATCGTGGCGCCCAGCATCATCTCCGACCAGGTGATCTTCGGGGCGCTGATGGGGGCGATCGTCTGGAATGTGGTGACCTGGCTGGCGGGTATCCCCTCCTCCTCCTCGCACGCCCTGATCGGCGGGCTGGTGGGCGCGGGCGTCTGCAAGGCCGGGTTCGACGCCGTGGTCTGGCAGGGCCTGGGCAAGACCGTCGCCGCCATCGTGCTGTCGCCCGCGACGGGCTTCGTCCTGGCGCTGGCGCTGGTGCTGTTCGTTTCCTGGACCTTCCTCAAGGCCTCGCCCTACAAGACCGACAAGCTGTTTCGCCATGTGCAGTTCCTGTCGGCCAGCGCCTACAGCCTGGGGCATGGCGGCAACGACGCCCAGAAGACCATGGGCATTATCGCCGCGCTGCTGTTCGCGCACGGCCTCAGCGGCGATACCTTTCATGTCCCCTTCTGGGTGGTGATTACCTGCCAGGCGGCGATGGGCCTGGGCACCCTGTTCGGCGGCTGGCGCATCGTCCGCACCATGGGTTCGCGCATCACCCACCTGACCCCCACCCAGGGCGTCTGCGCCGAAACCGCCGGCTCGATCACCCTGTTCGCCGCGACCTGGCTGGGCATCCCGGTTTCCACCACCCACACCATCACCGGCGCGATCGTCGGCGTGGGCGCGGCGCGCCGGGTTTCGGCGGTGCGCTGGAACGTGGCCAAGGACATCGTCACCGCCTGGATCGTCACCATGCCGGCAGCGGGCCTGATCGGCGCGGTCTTCTATTTCCTGGCGGGCGCTTTCGGCGTCAAATAACCGTCATGCCGCTATCGCAGAATGACAGGGCGCTGCGCCGGGCAGCGCCTTTTTCGTATCTTCCTGGCGCCAAATGGGGCCAACTGCGGTTGTACGATCATGGCCGGACGAATCATGCAGGACGCAGTGATACGGGGCGAACCCCTTTTCCGCGAACACGCCAGGCAGGTGGCGGCGCTGTGCTGGCGCGCGGCGCCCGCGCTGGAAGTCCTGCTGATCACCTCGCTCAGCACCCGCCGCTGGATCATCCCCAAGGGCTGGCCGATGCTGGAGATGACCTTGGCCGAATCCGCCGCCCGCGAGGCCTTCGAGGAAGCGGGGGTCGAGGGCAATATCGGCGAAGCCCCGGTCGGCAACTATCCCTATCTGAAGGAACGCAAGGACGGCGGCGGCATGCCCTGCAGCGTGGATGTCTTCCCGCTGGAAGTGACGGGACAGGCCGAGAGCTGGCCGGAACAGGGCGCGCGCGAACTGGCCTGGCTGCCGCTGGAAGACGCCGCTGCCAAGGTGGCCGAACCGGGACTGCGCGACATCCTGCTGGCCTTCGGCCGCTCGCCGGAACGCGGCCGCCGCGCCGCTACGCGTTGACCAGATCAATCGGGTAAAGCGGCCGCGTCACCCTGGTGAAGGGAATGCGCCGCATGTTGGCGCAGGTCGGACCCGGCGTGTCCGCCAGGAAAATCCGTGCCGCGATAGGCGTGTAGGACACGCGGAAATGCGCCGGCGAGCGTACGAAGACCAGCGCCGCCCCGGCGGGGTCCAGCCCCACGGAATGATGGATGCCCAGGTCCCATTCAAAATGGGGAATGGAACGCAGGTTCAGCCGGATCGCGCCGATCGCCAGCACCACCGTCAGCCCCATCTCGCCCACCATGCCGCGCGCGCCGTCACCCGTCAGGGTATAGGTGCCATCCGAGATCACCTTGACCTTGCCGGTCACGGTCAGCGGATCGCCCAGCCCCGACCGCTTGTGGCCCACCGCCAGGGTCACGGTGGCGCCCGCCCCCGCCTTTGCGGCTTCCGCCGCCGCCTCGGCATCGCAGATGGTGCAGATGGAGATGCGCTCGGCCCGGTCGGCCCCAGCCCGCAGCAGCGCCGCCAGCACGGCGGTGGAATCGGCCGCCGCGCCGCCCGAGGGCGTGTCGCCGGAATCGCTGGCCACGGTCAGGCCGGGCGAGGACAGGCCGATGCGGATGATCTCGTCCAGCGGCGTGATGACGGGCTCGAACTCGGCGCGGCGATCCCAGGCCATCTGGGCCAGCCGGTCGGCGGCGGCCTGTGTCGCGGCCGGATCGGTGCCGCAGACCAGCGCGGCGAAACCCAGGTCGGGGGTATCGATCCAGGGCTGCACCGGAAAGAGCGAGACATGCAGCACCTCGCCCCGTTCTTCCATCGCCCGCCCTTCCGCCACGATGTCGGCCAGGGGCGCGGCGGTGGTACGCGCCGAATCCGGGCTGACCACCATATGCTTCTTGGCCAGCGCCATCACCGGCTTCACCTTGCCGTTCACCCAATCCAGCAGGAGCTGCGCGGTGCGATGGCCGGTTTCATACATGTCGATGTGTGGAAACTCGCGATACCCGATGTAAGCCACATCCGGCTGGATCATCGCCGCCGTGATGTGCCCGTGCAGGTCCAGCGACACGGCGATGGGCGTGCCCGGCGGCAACGCCGCGCGCACCCGGCGCACGATCTCGGCCTCGGCATCGGGTTCGTCTTCCAGGATCATGGCGCCATGCAGGGCCAGATAGACCCCATCCACCGGCCCCGCCGCCGCCAGCCGCTCCAGGATCTCGCCCAGCAGGATTTCAAAACTGGCGCGCTCCACCGTGCCCGAGGCCATCGCCATCGTCGCCAGCAGGGGCACAATCTCCGCGCCCGCCGCGCGCACCGCATCCAGCGCGCCCGGCACTTCCAGCCGCGCGCCGCCAAAGGCGGTGAGCATCTCCTCGCCGCGATACAGATACTGGTCCTCGAATGTCTTGAGCGTGGTGGTGAAGGGTACGAAGGAATTGGTTTCCTGCTTCAGCTCGGCGACGGCAATCCGCATGACGCTTTCCTCCTAGAACGTTGCCCGCAGCGCATCGCGGCCGGGAATCGCCGCCAGCAGGGCCTTGGTATATTCACTGGACGGGGCGGCGAAGATGTCGCGCGTCGGCCCCTGTTCCACCACCTTGCCGTGGCGCATCACCATCACCCGGTGACAGACCTGGGCCGCCACGCGCATGTCATGGGTGATGAACAGCATGGCGAGATTCATCTGCTGGCGCACATCGTCCAGCAGGCGCAGCACCTGGGCCTGCACCGTCACATCCAGCGCCGAGACCGGCTCGTCCGCGATCAGCACATCGGGCTTGAGCATCAGGGCGCGCGCCAGGCCGATGCGCTGGCGCTGGCCGCCGGAGAATTCGTGCGGGAAACGGTCCATCACCTGCGGATTGAGGCCCACCAGTTGCAGGATGTCGGCGGCGCGGGCGCGGCAGGCGACGGCATCCTCGCCATGAGCACGCGGACCGGCGGTGATGATCTCGCCCACCCGGTGCCGGGGATTGAGCGAGGAAAAGGGATCCTGGAACACCATCTGGATTCGCCGCCGGTTGGGCCGCATGCCCCGCGCGGAGAGATGCGCGATATCGGCGCCATCGAACAGGATTTGCCCTTCGTCCGGGTCCAGCAACCGGATGATGCAGCGGGCCAGGGTGGATTTGCCCGACCCGGATTCGCCCACCACGCCCAGCGTCTCGCCCCGCCTCAGGGTCAGCGACACATCATCCACCGCCCGCGTGGCGGCTGCGGACGAGAAAAACCCGCCGCGCCGGAACAGCTTGGCCAGGTTTGACACCGCCACCAGCGGCTTTGCCTCCGTAGCCAGCGGCGCGATGGCTTGCCCGCGCGGCACGGCGGCGATCAGGGCGCGGGTATAATCATGCCGTGGATCGCCCAGCACCTGCGCCGTGGGACCGCTTTCCACCACCTGCCCGTGGCGCATCACCACCACGCGGTCGGCGATATCGGCCACCACGCCGAAATCATGGGTGATGAACAGCACGCTCATCGCCCGTTCGGCCTGGATGCGCTTGATGAGTTTGAGAATCTGCGCCTGGGTGGTCACATCCAACGCGGTGGTCGGCTCGTCGGCGATCAGCAGGCCGGGCGACAGCGACAGGGCCATCGCGATCATCACGCGCTGGCGCTGGCCGCCCGACAACTGGTGCGGATAGGCTTTCAGCAGTCCCGCGACATCCTTCAGCCCCATCTCGCCCAGCAGGGATGCCGCCTGTTCCCGCGCCTCGGCCTGGGAGACGGCGCGGTGGGCGCGAATCTGCTCGGTCACCTGGCGGCCGATGGTGACGACCGGGTTGAGCGCCGCCATCGGGTCCTGAAAGATCATGGCGATGTCGCGGCCCCGCATCCGGCGCATCCGGTCCGGCGGCAGCGCCAGCAGGTTTGTGCCGTCCCAGCCGATTTCACCGCCGGAGACGCGCACACCACGCGGCAACAGCCCCATGATGGCATGGGCGGTGACGGACTTGCCGGAGCCGGATTCGCCCACAATGCAGACGATCTCGCTGCGCCCGATATCCAGGCTCACATTCTCGACCGCATGGGCGCGATCCGCGCCTTGCGGCAACGCCACCGTCAGGTTGCGCAGGCTGACCAGCGCCATCAGCGCCTCCGCCGGGGATTGAGGGCATCGTTCAGCCCGTCCCCGATGAAGTTCAGGGCCAGCACCGTCACCATGATGGACAGGCCCGGCAGCACCGTGGTCCACCATGCCACCCACATGGCCGAGCGCGAGCCGCCGATCATGCTGCCCCAGCTCAGCAGGTTGGAATCGCCCAGCCCCAGGAAACTGAGGGCGGATTCGGTGAGGATGGCGCTGCCCACCATCATCGAGCTGACCACCACAATGGGCGGCAGCGCGTTGGGCAGGATCTGCGCGAAGATGATGTGTGCATCGCGCTCGCCCAGGGTGCGGGCGGCCTGCACGAACTCGCGCGCCCGCAGCGAGAGGAACTCGCCCCGCACCACCCGCGCCACCTGCGGCCAGGAGATCAGCGCGATGCCGATCACGGTGGAGGCCAGGCTGGGTTGCAGGAAGGCCACCAGCACCATCAGCAGCACGAAACTGGGAATGATCTGGAAGAACTCCGTCACCCGCATCAGCAGGTCGTCCACCACCCCGCCATAATAGCCGGCGACCGCGCCCAGCAGCACCCCGATGCCCACCGCGCCGATGGTGGAGGTGATGCCCACCAGCAGCGAAATGCGCGCGCCATAGGCCAGCCCCACCGCGATGTCGCGGCCCAGCACGTCGCTGCCCGCCAGCAGGCCCGGCGCGCCCGGCGGCAGCAGCGGCATGCCCACGATGGAAAAGGGCGTGCGGCTGAAGATCAGCGGCGCGCCCAGCGCCAGCAGCACGATCACCAGGAACACGATGAAACCGAACACCGCCGTGGGACGGGCGAAGAAATGGCGGGCAAAGGCGGCGAGCGACAGCGTCATCGGCCCAGCTCCACCCGCGGGTCCACCAGCGAATAGGCGATGTCGGTGGCCAGGTTGAACAGGCTGACCAGGATGGCGGTGACGATGAAGATGCCCAGCAACAGCGGATTGTCGCGCGCCGTCACCGCCTCATAGGCCAGGGTGCCGATGCCGGGCCAGGAAAAGACATTCTCCACCAGCACGCTGCCGCCCACCAGGATGGAGGCCTGAAGACCCGCGAATGTCACCAGCGGGATCAGCGCGTTGCGCAGGATGTGACGCCGCGCCACCTGCCGCTCGCTGATGCCCTTGGCGCGGGCGGTCTTGACGAAATCCTGCTCGGCCACCTCGATCATGGCGGCGCGGGTCAGCCGCGCATAGCTGGCCAGGAAATACAGCGCCAGCGTCACTCCCGGCAGGATCATGTGCTGGGCGACATCGAGCACCTGCGCCCATCCGGTATAATCGGCGCCCATGGTTTCGATGCCGAAGGGCGGCAGCCAAGCCAGCCAGACGGAGAAGACCAGCACCATCATCATGCCCAGCCAGAATTGCGGCGTGGCGTAGAACAGCATGGCCAGCGCCGTCACCCCGGTGTCGGCCACCGATCCGGGCCGCCGGGCCGCGATGCCGCCCAGAAAAACGCCGCCCGCAATCGCCACCAGCAGCGCGAAGGCGTCCAGCAGCAGCGTATTGGGCAATCGTTGCAGGATCACATCCAGCACCGGCATGCGGCGTTCGTAGGATGTGCCCAGGTCGCCCTGCGCCACCGCGCCGGCATACTTCCACAACTGCACCGGAAGCGGCTGGTCCAAGCCATATTCGGCGCGCAGGGATGCGACGAACGCCTCGTCGGCATAGCCGGACTGGCCCGCCATCACCGTGGCGGCATCGCCCGGCGCCAGCCGGATCAGGAAGAAGCTCAGCACCACCACCGCGATGGTGACCAGCACCGTCTTGACCAGGCGCAGCAGGATATAGCGCAACCGGCTCATGCGATGCCCATCAGGCCAGCCGGGTGCGGCCGAAGCCGTCGCTGGGGCCGTTGGGGCCGGTGACCAGATCCTTCACCCGATTGTTGAAATACATGATGGGCGTGCGCTCATACATCCACAGCATGGCGACATCGCGGGTGAGGATTTCCTGAAGCCTGCTGTAATGGCCCTGCGCCTCCTGGCGGGTGATTGCGACAGACGCCTTCTGGAACAGGTCGTCCACCTCGGCATTGCGATAGCCCTGCACGTTGGTCAGGGGCACACCCTTGCGGATGTTGGACGACAGATAGAAGCGCGAGGTGCCGATGGCCGGATCGCCATAGGTGCCATAGCTGTTCCAGTCGGTGTCGAAATCCCAGCCGCCGCTGCGGCGGCTGAAGGTGGACCAGTCGGCGGATTCCAGGTTCACCGATAGCCCCACATCGGCCAGCGCCTGCTTGGCGTAATGGGCGGCGCGCGTCCAGGCGCCGCCGCCATCGGGCACCATCATCATGCCGAAGCTGTGGCGCACGCCGCCCAGCTTTTTCTTCAGGCCCATCTCGTCCAGCAAGGCGCGGGCGCGCACCGGATCGAAAGGATAGCGCGTCAGCGCCTTAGGATCGTAATAGGGCGCGGTGGAAGGGATCGGCCCGCTGGCCACCTTGCCCTGGCCGAAATTGATCGCCCTGACCAGAAAGTCGCGGTCGATCGCATGCATGAAGGCGGTGCGGAAGCGGCGGTCGCTGAACGGCCAGCGCCGATGATTGCACTCCATCACCGTGATCTCGCCCACGCCTTCATAGCCGCGCTGCGAATGGGACAGGCCGGGATTGGCCACCAGCCGCGAGGTCACCACCGAGTCTATATCGTCGGCAAAAGCCACATCCACCGCGCCGGTCTCGATCGCCACCATGCGCTGCTCCGGCGTGGGGCAGACGCGGAAGAAGATGTCCTGCAAATGCGGCTGGTCCGGCCTCCAGTAGCGGTCGTTGCGGGTCAGGCGGATATACTGGCCGCGCTCCCAGCGCGCGAATTTGAACGGGCCGGTGCCGATGGGCTTGTAGTTGAAGGGGTTGGTGCGGAAATCGGTCCCTTCATAGATATGGGCCGGCATCATCGGCGCGCCCGACGCCATCAGCGACAGCAGGAAGGCGTTGAAGGGCTGCTTCAGCGTGAAGACCACCGTGTGATCGCCCTTTGCCCGGATGCTTTCGCAATGGGCCAGGGCATTGCGGCTGCGGGGGTTGAGCTGGCGCAGCATCACATCGCAACTGAACACCACGTCGCGCGACGTGAAGGGCACCCCGTCATGCCACAGGACATTCTCCTGCAACCGGAAGGTATAGACACGCCCGTCCGGCGAAACCGTGAAGCTTTTTGCCAGGTTGGGATGCGGATTGAACTGCCAGTCGAACAGCAACAGGGATTCGTTGATGTTGCCGCAGATCTGCTGCGTCACCCGCATGTTGAGCAGCGGATAGCAGAGCGTGGACGGCTCCGCCGGCATCATGGCATTGAGCGTGCCGCCCTTCTTCGCGGCGCCAGGGGGCGCGGCATGGGCATCGTGCGCGAAAAAGGGCAGGCCCGCCGCAGCACCCAGCATGGCCCGGCGATCCAGCATCCTCACGCCTCCAGCGAATCGAGCGGGAAGACGGGACGGCGCAGATTCCTGTAGGGCAGCCGCGTGATGTCCGATGTGCAGGGGCCGCTGGTGTTGACGGTGAAGCTGGCCGAGGCGATCGGCTCCCACGCCACACGATGGCCCACCGCCGCCTTGATGCCCACGATGGAAAGCTCTTCGGGGTTGATGCCCTGGCTGCGCCACTGGCCCAGGTCGAAGGGGCACAGCTTGGCCGAGGACAACAGGATGGTGATGCCGCGATGGCGCACCACCGCCGACGGCCCCATATGGATGATCTTGCCCAGCGATCCCACAAGGTGGGAATTGTGATCTTCCAGCTCGAAGGTGCCATCGCTGCGGGACACCAGTTCCACCTCCAGCGTCACCGGCCCCGGATCGAGCGGATGCGAGCCGCCGATAGGCAAGGTCATGCGCTGGCCGATGGTGATGCGCTGGAGAGCGGCCACGGCATCGGCGTCGGCGATCGCCACGCCCGCGCCCTGCACATCGTATTTCAGAAAGGCGCGCAGGACATCGGTGCCGTCGCCCGGCGCACCGCCGCCGACATTGTCGGCCGGTTCCACCACCAGCACCGGCCCCTTGCCGCCCGGCTTGAAGTCTCGCACCACCGCGTCCAGGTCATGCTGCGGCGGGATGCCGTCATGACGCATGTCCCAGGCGATCTGCGCCAGTTCGCGCAAGGCTTTCTGCGCTTCGTCCTCGCTGCCCTCGGTGATGGCCGAGAAGGACACGCCCGCATGGGGCACATCGGAAAAGGCGTAGCCGCCCACGATATTCATCGCCAGCATGCCCGGCACATCGTGCTCCAGCCGCCGCGCCGCATCCTCCAGCGCGCGCATCGGACCATCCTTGGTGCCGGTGCCGGTGGGCGGCCAGACGATGGGCGTGACCAGCACCAGATGGCGGGGCCGTATGCCAGTCTTCAGGCGGCGCGCCAGCAGGTCCGACACCCGCACCGCGCTGTCAAAGGTGTCGGTATGCGGGCATTCGCGGTAGAAGATCATGGCATCGGACAGCGCGCCCATGCGCGGCGTCAGGGTGGCATGCAGGTCGCCCACGCAATAGAGCGGCAGGTTTTCCGCCCCCGGCATGTTGCGGATGCGCGCCATCAGCTCGCCTTCGGGATCGTCGCAGGCGCTGGTCACCATCGCGCCATGCAGCGACAGGTGGATAGCATCCAGCCCATCGGCCAGCGCCTGTTCCAGCACGGGTTTCACCTCGTCCCAGAACGTCTCGAACACCACATGGTCGACGGTGCCCGACGCGCCGCCGGTATAGGTGACGGCGGGCACCACCTCCCAGCCCTCGCGCTCGGCCACGCTGAGAAAACCGTCCATCTGGGAGGCGTCGCCCCGCCGGGCGGTGATCTGCGGTCCGCGATGAATGACGAATCCTTCAAAGCCGGTGGTGTCGCCGGAAAAGGAATGGGTCTCGTGAAAAATGCCCGCGACAAAGACCCTGACCATGCCCGCCAAACCCGTTTTCCCCGGTCAAAGCTTCACGGGTTTTCGCGCGGCTGGCAAGCATCCGGCATATGGCGGCGCACCATTGGCGCAGCCGCCGCTTCTGCTACAAGGACGCGGGGCGGAACACCGATTTGCTGATCCTCAAACTGACCATTGTGCCACTGGCGCTGCTGCTGCTGGGCATCGCCGACCGGCTGCACGGCCCGCGCGTCGCCGGATGGCTGGCGGGCTTTCCCGTGGTGGCGGGGCCGCTGCTGCTGTTCATCACCCTGGACCTTGGCCCGGCCTTTGGCAGCGCCGCCGCGCTGGGCGCCTATTTCGGGCTGGTACCCTGGCTGGCCTTCACCATGAGCTATGCCGCCAGCGCCCGCCACCTGGCCTGGCCCTGGTGCACCGCCATCGCGCTTGCCGCCTGGACACTGGCCGCTTTCGCCTCGATCCTATTGCAGGATGGCCCCGCCTGGCTGGAAATCCTGCCCTTCCTCCTGATGCTTGCCGCCATCCTGCTGTATCCGCGCGGCCCCGTTTCGGACGAGGAACGCGAACACGGCAAATGGGGCCTGCCCATCCGCATGGTGGCCGGCGCGGCATTGACCGTGGTGATCACCCGCTTCGCCGCGACGCTGGGCACCCACTGGTCGGGCATCTTCACGACCTTCCCGGTGATGGGCTCCATCATCTGCATATCCAGCCATATCCAGCATGGCCGCCAGGCGGTGCGGGACGTCGTGGGCGGCATGACGCTGGGGCTGACATCGGTGGCCAGCTTCTGCTTCGCGCTGTACTGGCTGCTGCCCGCCGCCGGAACATGGCCCGCCTTCGGCCTTGCCCTGGCGGTCTGCACCCTGGCGATGGTCCTGGCCTGGCTGCTGCTCAGGACAGGCGACAGCAAGGCCGCCTGAGGTAAGATGCGCCGACCGGGAGAGAAATGATGGCCGTCCTGATGATTCCCGCCTCGCATGGCGAGGTGGCCGACAAGATCACCATCCTTGAGATCAAGGCGGCGCGGATCGCCGATCCCGCCAAGCTGCGGAATGTGCAGGCCGAACTGGATCTTCTGGCGCCGGATTTCTTCGCCTCGGTGAAGGACGTGCCGGGCTTCGCCGCACTGATGGACCAGCTTCGGCGGGTCAATGAAGACCTGTGGGTGATCGAGGACGATATCCGCGACTGCGAAAAGGCGCGTGATTTCGGCGACCGGTTCATCGCCCTGGCGCGCGCGGTCTATGTCACCAATGACGCGCGCGCCCGCATCAAGCGCGAGATGAACCTGCTGGTCGGCTCCGGCATCGTGGAAGAAAAATCCTATGCTGATTACGGCGCGGGGCAGGCCGCTGGACGGCCTGAAAGATAAGGCCAGATCGGCACAGGCCCGCCTCCCCTTCGCGCGCGACGCGCCTGCGAGGGGGAGGTGGTTTCAGCGTACGACGCCGACCTCTTGGGAGGCGAGCGTAAGCTGAAACCGGAGAGGGTTACTGAATATCTAAAGCCGCGCCTTTTACCGCCTCCAGCGTGGCGTCGATCACCGCATCGTCATGGGCGCTGGACACGAACCAGGCACCCCGCTCCAGCACCCGCACGCCGCGCTTCAGCAGGGCATGGGCGAATTTCACATAGAGCGCCTTGTCGGCCTTGAGCAGGCCGCGATAGTTGCGCGCAGGCGTGTCCAGCCCAAAGGCGACATGGAACATCAGCTCGAAGCCGGTGACCTGCGCCTTGACGCCCGCACTCTTGAGAATATCGCGTATCCCGTCCCGCAGCCGCACACCGCGCTTCGACCAGGCTTCATAAAGCTCCGGTGTCAGGGCTTCCTGCGTCGCCACCATGGCCGCCATGGTGACGGGCTGGGCGTTGAAGGTGCCGCCATGCAGCACGCCGCCGGTCACGAACATGTCCAGCAGGTCGGCGCGGCCCACCAGCGCCGCCACGGGGAAGCCGTTGGCGATGGCCTTGGCGAAGATGGACAGGTCGGGCGTGACGCCGAACCGCTTTTGCGCCCCTTCGCGGCCCAGGCGGAAGCCCGTGATGACCTCGTCAAAGATCAGGATGGCGCCATGCTTGCGGCAGGCCGCCAGCGCCCCCTCCAGATAGCCGGGCATGGGCGCGATGGCGCCCTGGTTGCACATGGCCGGCTCCATGATCACACCGGCGATGTCACCCCTAGCCAGCCGCGCTTCCAGCGCTGCCAGGTCGTTCCAGCCGATCACATCCAGCCCGGCGGCGTCGATTTTGTCCTGGCCCAGGCTGCCAGGCACCAGCACTGGCGCATCTTCCGGCCCGGCGGCATTCTCGCCCGGCGCGGTGGACCAGAGGATATTGTCGAACCAGCCGTGATAATGGCCTTCGAACTTCAGGATGATGCGCTTGCCGGTGGCGGCGCGCGCCAGGCGGAAGGCGGCCTGCGCCACTTCCGATCCCGATGATCCGAAACGGATGCGCTGGGCCGAGGGGATTCGTTCGCACAGGATGCGGGCGGCCTCGAACTCGATCTCGGACTGGCCCGCATAGAGAATTCCCTTCTCGACCTGATCCTTGACCGCCTGCTGGACGCCCGCCGGGGTATGGCCCAGCACCATTGCGCCCATGCCGCAATAATAGTCGATCAGGCGGTTGCCATCGACATCGATCAGGAAAGCACCGTCACCCCGCTGGAACACCAGGGGGCCGCCCGCCATGCCGATGCGGAAGTTGCTGTTGACACCCCCCGCCACATATCTGGAATTTTCCGCGATCACCTCCGCCGAACGATCAAAGGAAAGATTCGCTTCGGCAGCGCTGCGGGAGGACTGGGGTGTAACGGTCGACATCGGCCTTCCTGTACAAAAATGCGGCTGCGGAAAAGCCGCCGCCCGAAAACACTACCGCTTGAGCGGTGGTTTTTTTCGCCGCAATATGGAGAACATGGGCATTTAGCGGAATAAACCCGATGAAAAGTGTCAAAAATCGGAATATTACTCCTGACCCGCTGGAGCCGAGCGATCAGGCGATTTTGCGCGAACTGCACCGCAATGGCCGGGCGACGATCGCGGAACTGGCGGCGGCGGCGAAGATGTCCGAGTCCGCATGCTTCCGCCGGCTGAAAAAGCTGGAGGATAGCGGGGTCATCGAAAACTATACGGTGCGCATCAACCCGGCGGCGATCGGCGCGCACCTGACCGCCGTCATTTTCATCGGGCTGGCGAACCAGTCGGACGATGAGATGATGAAATTCGAAAAAGCGGTGGCCAAGATTCCGGAAGTGCTGGAATGCTACCTGCTCACCGGAACGCCGGATTACCTGCTGCGCGTCGCCGTCAGGGACCTGGAAGGGCTGGAACGGCTCTATGCGACCAGCTTGCGGCGCCTGCCTGGCATCTCCCGCTTTTCCTCGAACCTGATTTTGCGCGCCGTCGTAAACCAGACAAGCCTGCCCTTCTGAGCCGGGCCGGAACGCAAATCGCCGGGAGCGGAGATTTCCTTCGGTTTTGACGGGCATGCGCCGGTTTTACTCCGACAGCGGATCACCAGCCCGGTTTTTGCGGTGAAAAAAACCGCCTGCCCGCAAGTAGGATTGCGGCATCGAT
This sequence comes from Rhizomicrobium sp., assembly GCA_035714165.1. Classification (GTDB taxonomy): domain Bacteria; phylum Pseudomonadota; class Alphaproteobacteria; order Micropepsales; family Micropepsaceae; genus Rhizomicrobium. The sequence continues at coordinate 15,834 of DASTMN010000132.1, read as the reverse complement.
AACTGTTCGATTGCCGGGGGAATTCTGCATGATGATCACCATCGTTACCGCCATTCGCAAAACCATGCTGATGACCGGGCTGGGCCTGTTCTCCATGGCCTTCGCCCAGCCTGCCCTTGCGGCCGGCACGACGACAGGCCTGCGGGTCGCCACCTTCCAGGCCGATGCCACGCCGCCGATCGGCTACGACATGGGCTATTCGGTGGTCAAAAGCATCCGCGAACCGCTGCTGGTCAAAGGCGTGGTGATCACCGGCGCGGGCAAGCCCATCATCATGGTGGCGGTGGACTGGGTCACGATCGACGGAAAGGCGCGCGACGAATGGCATGCGATGCTGGCCCAGGCGGCGGGCACCTCGCCGGACCGCGTCTCGGTGCACCATTTGCACCAGCATGACGCGCCGCGTGGCGATCTGGGCGTCTTCGACGAACGGGCGCGGCTTGGCCTTCAGGAATCGACGCCAGCGGGCGTGCCCGACCAGGGCACCTGGGTGCGTTCGGTGATGAAGCGTTCGGTGGCGGCGCTGACACAGGCGCTGCCCAAGGCCCAGCCGGTCACCCATCTTGGCCTGGGCAAGGCGGCGGCGGAACGGATCGCCGGGAACCGGCGCATCATGGGCGCCAATGGCCGTGTGGCGATGCACCGTCAATCGACCTATACCAACGAATATCCGGCGGAAGTCGCCGCGCGGCTCAAGGTGGACGCCGACCAGGACGGCCATCGCCTGAGCATCTTCCATCCGGAGGAGGCCAAGGCCGCGCCCGAAGGACTGATCGACCCGTTCGTGCGCGTGATCAGCTTCTGGAACGGCAACCGCCCGCTTGTCGCACTCAACTATTATGCGTCGCACCCGCAGGTGGCGTTCGGCAAGGGCATTCCCACGTCCGAGTTCGTGGGCCTCGCGCGCGAACGGCGCCAGAAGGAAACCGGCGCGTTCCAGATCTATTTCACGGGCGCGGGCGGCAACATCACGGTCGGCAAGTATAATGACGGGACCGAGCGCGCACGCCAGGAGTTTGCGGATCGGATGCAGGACGCCATGCGGCGTGCCTGGACCGCCACCGAGCGGTCCCCGCTGACGCCGGCGGATGTGGAGTGGCGCACCACCGACATCTCGCTGCCCGCAAAATACGGCGCGTTCAAGGACGAGGCGCGCGCGGTCGCCGCTGACACCACGCGCCCGGCAAACGCGCGCATCGCGGCGGTCGGGAAATATGTCCGGGCACAGGCGCTGGAGGATGGCACCACGCTGACCGTGCTGCGATTGAAAGACGCCTATTCGGTGCATATCCCGGGCGAGAGCTTCATCCAGTACCAGCTTGGCGCCCAGGCGATCCGACCCAACGATTTCGTCGCCATGGCGGCGTACGCGGAGGGGCTGGGCTATATCGGTGACGAGAAGGCCTATGGCCAGGGCGGTTACGAGATCACGGTTTCCCAGACCACGCTGGCGGCGGAGAAGGTGATCATGGACGGCGTTCGCGACCTCCTCCAGAAGTAGACGTCTGCCGCAATACTCGCGGGCCGCTGCGGAATGAAGGCAGCGGCCCGCCGCCGTCCGTGAAAATCGCGGGCACGCCCCCAAACGCACCATCTCCCACGACATGACGCCGTGAAGCGGCGGCATGGCTGGCTATTGCCGGAAACCCTGGCAGGAAGACATGCATCCAGGGTGCACACGGCCCGATGGCCGGGTGGCGCTCAGCCCTGTTTGGCGGACCTTGGTGGGACGGAAAGGAAAAATGGCGCACCCGAAAGGATTCGAACCTCTGACCCCCAGATTCGTAGTCTGGTGCTCTATCCAGCTGAGCTACGGGTGCGTTTTGAGGGCGCGAACCTATTGGGGAGCCTCGGCAAAGGCAAGAACTACCGCGCACGAATGATGCGTTCCCGTCACATTGGCCGCACCCCCCCGGAAATCGCCGCCAACCCCCGGTTAAAACGGCAGATTCTCGCAAAAGCGGTGCTGTGGTCCCTTGTCCCCTCCCGCCCTGCTGGTTAAGACTTGGACCCAAGGGTCCACCCGCTTTCCCTATGGACGGCGGTCGGGGTTGGGTTTTGGCGCCATACCGTCCGCAGGCGGCGCCGGGCAGCGGAGAGCTTTATGAGGGGAATTCCAGCAAAGCAGGGGCTCAAAAAGGGCCTCGTCTTGGCTTTTGCGGTTTCGGCCGGCCTGAGCCTGGCGGCCTGTTCCGATATTGACGGCATGTTCGGCGATGACGGCGAGATGATGGCCGCCACCGACCTGCCGCCCGATGCCGGCGCGCCGCCCACCGGCGCCTATGTGCCCGCCGCCAGCGGCGGGATGGTTCCGGCCACCACCATCACCCCCGTCAATATTGACGGCGGCAGCGATACCGGCACCGCGGTCAACAAGACCATCCAGACCATCCGCAGCCAGGTGGCGGGCCTGCAGTCCAAGCTGTCGGCCAATGCCGCCCGCCTGGCCGAACTGCGCAACCAGGGCGCCGGGGCCGCCTCGGCCTATCAGGAAGCCAAGGCGCGCATCACCACCCGCCTGCAGGTGGGCACCACCCGCGGCAATCCCGAACTGGTGGCCGAATGGAACACCGCCCAGGGCCAGCTTGACGCCCTGACCACCAACATCAATGCCCTCAACGCCCTGGGCACTGATGTGACCAACGATTCGTCCACCGCGCATTACGCGCAGGACCAGATCAGCGCCACCTATGCCGTGTCCGGCGCGGTGGATGAGGATCACCGCCAGTTGCGCCTGCTGGAAGACCAGACCGCGCAGACCATCGTCATGATCGACCGCCTGCTCAAGGAAGTGTCGGACAATGTCCAGCGCTCCACGGCCTATGCCGCGACCGAGCGGGCCAACCTCACCACCCTGGCCGCCTCGATCAAGAGCGGCGAGCTGTATGGCGGCGGCATGGGCGCGGTCAGCACCCTGGGCGGCGTGCAGGCCGCCGGCGGCAGCCCGCTGGTCGTGATCAAGTTCGACCGTCCCGGCGTGGACTATCAGCAGACCCTCTATGCAGCCCTGAACCAGACGCTTCAGAACCGTCCCAGCGCCGGTTTCCAGGTCGTCGCGGTGTCGCCCACCCGCGGCAGCGCTGCCTCGGTGCAGATCGCCCAGTCCACCGCCCGCCGTCATGCCCAGGACGTTATGCGCTCCATGACCGATATGGGCGTACCCGCGACGCGGCTGGCCGTGGCCTCCACCACCGATCCGGGCGCCACCACCAGCGAAGTGCGCGTCTTCGTGCGCTGAGTTTCACAGACGTCTGAAAAGCCCCGCTTCGGCGGGGCTTTTTTATTGCCCGCGCGGTCCCTACCATGCCCGGTCCCGACCATGCCCCGCCTGGCGGCAAAAGGATCGTCACATGCGCCGCCTGATTGCTCTTGTCCTGCTGATCGTCGCCGCCGGAATTCCCGCCGTGGCGCGGGACAGCGCCGCGCAGGTCACCGCCCGGCACCAGATGATTGCCGCCGCCAATCCGCTGGCGGCGGAAGCGGGACTGGCCATGCTGCGCGCGGGCGGCAGCGCGGTGGACGCGGCCATCGCCACCCAGATGGTGCTGGGACTGGTGGAACCGGAATCCTCCGGCATCGGCGGCGGTGCTTTTCTGCTGCTGTTCGATCCGCGCACCGGCAAGACCACCAGCTTTGACGGGCGCGAAGTCGCGCCCGCCTCCGCCACGTCCACCATGTTCCTGGGGCCGGACGGCCAGCCCCGCAGCAAGCAGGCGGTGATTCCCGGCGGGCTGTCGGTTGGCGTGCCCGGCGTGATCGGCATGCTGGAAATGGCGCACAAAAAGCACGGCAAGCTGCCCTGGGCCCGGCTATTCCAGCCCGCCATTGCGCTGGCCGAAAAGGGCTTCCCGGTCGGCCCCAAGCTGGCGCGCACCATCGAAGCTTTCACCCTGCGCGGCGCCGGCCTGCCCGACATCCGCCGCACATTCTATCATGCCGACGGCACGCCCTTCCGCCAGGGCGAGATCTTCCGCAATCCCGACTATGCCGCCACGCTGAAGGCCATCGCGGCGGGCGGCGCGCGCGCTTTCTATACCGGCGAGATCGCCCAGGCGATCGTGGACACCGTCAAAAGCACGCCGATGAATCCCGGCAGCATGACGCTGGCCGATCTCGCCAACTTCCAGGCCAAGGAACGCGCGCCGGTCTGCGGCGCGTATCGGGTATGGAAAATCTGCTCCATGGGACCGCCCTCCTCCGGAGGCATCGCCATCGTGCAGATCATGGGCATGCTGCAACGCTTTCCCTCATCACAGCTTCAGCCCAATACGCTGAGCGAGGCGCATCTGTTCACCCAGGCCAGCCGCCTAGCCTATGCCGACCGCGCCAAGTTCCTGGCTGACAGCGATGCCGTGAAGGTGCCGGTGGCGGGGTTGATCGACCCCGGCTATATCGCCGGGCGCGCGGCACAGATTGATCCGTCCCGCGACATGGGCACCGCCAGCGCGGGTAATCCGCCGCAGAAGCATGCGGCCTTTTCGCCCCAGCGCTCGCCAGTCCTGCACGGTACCAGCCACATGACCATCGTGGACAAAAGCGGCCAGGTGATCGCCATGACCACCTCGGTGGAATCGGTATTCGGGGCCAAGACGATGGTGAAGGGCTTCCTGCTCAACAACACCCTGACCGATTTCTCCCTACAGCCGGTGTTGGACGGGCTGCCGGTCGCCAACGCCCCGGCAGCGGGCAAACGCCCCCTCAGCGCCATGTCGCCCACCATCGTCTTCGACCGGAACGGCAGGTTCCTGCTGTCGGTCGGCTCACCCGGCGGCCCCAACATCATCTCCTATGTCTCCCAGACCCTGGTGGCCATGCTGGACGGCGGGCTGGCCCCGCAGGCGGCCATCGCCCTGCCCCGCCAGCTCAATTCCAACGGCCCGACCCGGCTGGAAAAGTCCCCCGCCAACGACGCTTTGGCCCCCGGCCTGACGGCGATGGGCCATACCGTGGCGGTGACGGCGGGCGAAGGCAGCGGCCTGCACGGCATTAAAAAGGTGTCAGGCGGCTATATCGGCGGGGCCGATCCCCGCCGGGACGGCGTGGTTCTGGGAGATTGAAATAATATTTCAATCTTGGGCAATCCCGGTCGTTGACAGGGCGGGGGCCACCGCCTAAAAACCCCGCTCTTTTGCAGCCTAATCCGCCTTTCGGAGCCTTAAGTCATGAAGCGCACCTATCAGCCGAGCAAGATCGTGCGTAAGCGCCGTCATGGCTTCCGTTCGCGCATGGCGACCGCCGGTGGCCGCAAGGTTCTGAACCGCCGCCGCGCCAGCGGCCGCAAGAAGCTCTCGGCCTGAGCCGATTGACGGCGCCCCAGGGACGCCTCTCATCGTGGAACGCCTGAAGACGCGCGCCGACTTTCTGAGGGCCGCGCGGGGAGTCCGCCGCGTCGAGGGCGCGGTGACGCTGGAAACCTGTCCTGCGCCCAACGACCGGGACGCCATCCGCGTCGGTTTCACCGCCAGCAAGAAAATCGGCAATGCCGTCGCCCGCAACCGCGCTAAGCGACGCCTGCGCGCCGCCGCGTCGCAACTGCTGCCTCTTTTGGGCCGCGCCGGGCATGACTATGTTCTGGTCGCGCGCGGCAGCACCGGGGCGCGTCCCTTTTCGGCCCTTCTGTCCGACATCACGGCGGCCCTGAAAGCGGCACATCGCAGGCTGGACACAAAGACGGGAGAGGGTTGAAACATGCGCCAGATCGCCGTCGCCCTGTTGTCCGCGCCCATCCATGTCTATCGCGCGGTCCTGTCGCCGCTTAAGCCGCCGTCCTGCCGCTTCACCCCGACCTGTTCGGCCTATGCGCTGGAAGCCCTTCGGACCCACGGTCCCGTGCGGGGCCTGTATCTTACCCTGCGGCGGCTGTCGCACTGCCATCCCATCACATGGCTCGGCGGCTCGTCGGGCTTCGATCCCGTTCCCCCTCACCATTCCCATTAAGACTGGTTTCCCATGAACAGCTCCGGCAACAAGAATGTCCTTCTCGCCATCGCCCTGTCGGCGGCGGTGCTGTTCGTCTGGCAATATTTCGTGGCGGGACCGTCCATGAAGGCCGAGCAGCAGCGCCAGGCCGCGCTGGCGCAGCAGGAGAACGGCAAGCCCGCGGCCCAGGCCCCGGTCGCCGCACCGGTCAGGGGCGCCGCCAATGCGCCGGGCATGCCCGACATGGGGGCGGGTACCCAGCGCATGACGCGCGAGGCGGCGCTGAAGGTGGGCGGCGCGCGGGTGAAGATCGAAACCCCGATGGTGGACGGCTCGATCCTGCTCAAGGGCGCCAAGCTGGATGACCTGCGCCTGAAGAAATACCACGAGACGGTGGACCCCAAGAGCCCGGAGATCGTGCTGCTGGCCCCGCGCAGCACCGACTATCCCTATTACGCCGAGTTCGGCTGGGTCGGCGGCGCCGACATGCCGACCGACAACAGCCAGTGGGTCCAGACCGGCGGCGATGTGCTGTCGCCCGGCAAGCCCGTGACCCTGCAATGGGACAATGGCAAGGGCCTGGTCTTCACCCGCGTCATTGCGATCGACGACAAGTACATGTTCAGCGTGAAGGACAGCGTCACCAACAAGGGCGGCGCGGGCCAGAAGCTGTATCCCTATGGATATGTTGCGCGCCAGAACCTGCCCAAGATGGTGGAGTTCTTCATCCTGCATGAAGGCTTTGTCGGCGTGGCCGGCAAGGAACAGATCGACGCCACCTATGGCGACTTCAAGGAGCCCGGCACGCCCGCCAAGACCTTCGCCGCCACCCAGGGCTGGGTCGGCATCACCGACAAATACTGGATGGCCGCCGTCATCCCGCCGCAGGACGAACAGTTCGACGGCTCGTATCTGGGCAGCCGCACCCCCAGCGGATCGCAGGCCTATCAGGCCAACTACCGGCTGGGCGCGCGCGACATCGCGCCGGGCCAGTCGGTCAGCGTCACCCACCGCCTGTTCGCAGGCGCCAAGGTGGTGAGCATCCTGCAGGACTATGAGAGCCGGCAGCAGATCGTGAACTTCGATCATGCGGTGGACTGGGGCTGGTTCTGGTTCCTGACCCGGCCCTTCTTCTGGCTGCTGGATCACCTGTACCGCATCCTGGGCAATTTCGGCCTCGCCATCCTGGCGCTGACCGTGGTGGTCAAGCTGATCTTCTTCCCGCTGGCCAGCGCCTCCTACCGCGCCATGAGCAAGATGAAGAAGCTGCAGCCGGAAATGGAGCGGCTGAAGAAAGAGCACAAGGAAGACCCGCAGAAGCTCCAGCAGGAAATCATGGCCATGTACCGGCGCGAGAAGGCGAATCCGGTTTCGGGCTGCCTGCCGATCCTGCTGACCATCCCGGTCTTCTTCGCGCTCTACAAGGTGCTGTTCGTCACCATCGAAATGCGCCATGCGCCCTTCTATGGCTGGATCAAGGACCTGTCGGCGCAGGACCCGACCTCGTTCATAAATCTGTTCGGCCTTTTGCCCTTCGACCCGCACGCCTACCTGCCGTCGGCCATCGCCTTCCTGTCCATCGGCATCTGGCCGATCATCTATGGCGTCACCCAGTGGGCCCAGACCAAGATCAACCCGCCGCCGCCGGACCCGATCCAGGCCCGCATGTTCGCGCTGATGCCGATCATCTTCACCTTCATGTTCGGCACCTTCCCCGCTGGCCTCGTGATCTACTACGCCTGGAACAACGTCCTGTCGGTGGCGCAGCAGTGGTACATCATGCGCCGCGAAGGCGTGGAAGTGAGCTTCTTCGACAACATCAAGGGCAAGAAGAAGGACGACCCGGCACTGCCCAAGCCCGCCAATGACTGAGGCGGCGGCCGAGGAGGCAGCCCGCAAGCTGTTCGCCGGTCCGTGCGATTTCGTGTGGGGCGCGACCACGGCGGAAAACCTGCCGCCGGAAACGCGCAACGAAGTCGCTTTCGTGGGCCGCTCCAATGCCGGCAAGTCCAGCCTGGTCAACGCGCTGACCGGCCGCAAAAGCCTTGCACGGGTGTCCCAGACGCCGGGCGCCACCCGCCAGATCAATTTCTTCAACCTGGCCGACCGGCTGATGCTGGTGGACCTGCCGGGCTATGGCTTCGCCAAGCGGTCCAAGACCGAGGCCGCCGCCTGGCAGGAAATGATCTTCGCCTATCTGCGCGGCCGGTCGCGGCTGCGCCGGGTGGCGCTGCTGATAGACGCGCGGCGCGGCCCGATGGACACCGACATCCAGGTGATGGACCTGCTGGACCGGGCCGCCGTCTCCTACGGCCTGGTGCTGACCAAGGGGGACGAACTGGCCCCCGCCCAGCGCGAAACCGCGCTGGCGACGGCCGCCGCCGAAGCGGCCCGCCACACCGCCGCCCTGGCGCAGGTGCAGATCACCTCGGCGCTCAAGGGTGATGGCATTCCCGCCCTGCGGGCCCATCTGGCAGCGCTGGCGGAGTTTTAATCGCCCCCTCTGTCCGCCGTGCGGGCAGGCCCGCAGGCGGACATCTCCCCCCGCCTGCGCTGTGCGCGCGGGGGAAGAAAGCCTGTGCTTGGATCAACCGACAGCCCGCGCTATAAGGCCCCGCTTTTAAGACAGTTGGGCGCGCCCATGGCCGGTACCTCCGACGAATCCGAAGATCGCAACCTGCGGACCCTGGCGCGCTGGCGCCAGACGGGCCGCGTGCTGATCGAGGCGTTGCCCTACATCCTGAAATACGACCAGAAGACCATCGTGGTGAAATATGGCGGCAACGCCATGACCGGATCGGGGGCGCGCGACTTCGCCCAGGACATCGTGCTGATGAAGCAGACAGGCATTGATCCGGTGGTGGTGCATGGCGGCGGCCCCCAGATCGGGGCGATGCTCAAGAAGCTGGACATCAACTCCACCTTCATCGACGGCCTGCGCGTCACCGATGAAGCGGCGGTCGAGATCGTGGAGATGGTCCTGACCGGCTCGATCAACAAGCAGATCGTCACCGGCATCAATGCCGCGGGCGGCCGCGCCGTGGGCCTGTCGGGCAAGGACGGCAATCTGGTGATCGCCCGCAAGGTGGCGATGACCCGCTCCAATCCCGAAACCGGCGAACGCGAGGCGGTGGACCTGGGCTTTGTCGGCGAGCCGGACACGGTGAACCCGGAAGTCCTGCACTCCATCATGAAGTCGGAAACCATTCCGGTGATCGCGCCCATCGGCGCGGGCCGCAAGGGCGAAACCTACAATATCAACGCCGATACCGTGGCGGGCGCGGTGGCGGGCGCGCTGAAGGCCGAACGCCTGATCCTTCTGACCGATGTCGAAGGCGTGCTGGACCAGGACAAGAAGCTGATCCCGCGCCTTTCGGTGCGCGAAGCCCGCGCCCTGATCGCCGACGGCACTATTTCCGGCGGCATGATCCCCAAGATCCAGACCGCGATAGACGCGGTGGAAAGCGGCGTCCACGCCGCCGTCATTCTGGACGGGCGCATTCCCCACGTCCTGCTGCTGGAGCTCTTCACCGAGCATGGCGCGGGCACGCTCATCACCGCCGAATAACACCGTCATGGCGCGGGGGCTGCTGCTGCTCGGTCTGTTGGCCGCTGTGTTGTGGCCACGGCCCGCCCAGGCGGCGCTGACCCTGTGCAACCGCACCAGCTATATCCTGTATGCCGCGACCAGCGCGATCCAAAGTCCGCGCAGCGAAACGCGCGGCTGGACCCGCATCGCCCCCGGCGATTGCGAGGTCGCGCGCAAGGAGCCGCTGACGGCGGAAACCTATCTGGTGCATGCTCGCTCGGCCCTGGCCCATTCCGGCCCGGCGCGCGCCTGGGGCGGCAATTATCCGATCTGCGTCAAGGACGCCAATTTTTCCATCCGCCAGGCGGTGACACAGCCCTATTGCACGGCGGGCGACACCTTCGCTTTGTCCTTCGCGCCGCTGGACAATAGCGGCCAGCGCGACTGGACGATGCATTTCGATGAAAAGCCCGCTTTAACCCTCAGCCAGGCTCAGCTGGCCGGGGCCAAGCGCCTGCTGAAGGACAATGGCTACAAGATCGCGGCAATAGACGGAAAGCCCGACAAGACGACCGGCAGCGCGCTGAACGATTTCCGCAAGAAGGCCAGGCTGGCGCCGGATGCCGGAAACCGCGAACTGTTCACGGCGCTGGAACGCGCCGCCACCAGGACCACAGCCCCGGCCGGCTACACCGTGTGCAACGACGGTCGCGATACGCTTCTGGTGGCGCTGGGCGAAGTGCTGCGCGGGCGTTCGGTCTCGCGTGGCTGGTGGACGGTGCAACCCGGCGCCTGCGCCAGAACCATCACCACGCCGCTGGCGGCCAACGATATCTTCCTGCTGGCCCAGCGCGCAAACGGGCATGCCGTTGTCGGCGGGCCGCAGAAATTCTGCACCACCACATCCGCTTTTGAAATCCAGGGGGCTGGAAACTGCGCCACGCGCGGCTATGCGGAAAGCGGTTTCGCCCGCACCGACACGCGCGGGCGCACCGGCTATATCGCCCGCATCACGGCGTCCGGGCTTCCGCGAGAACCGGCCCGCTAGACGGCGATATTGAAATACTGGAGATGCCAGCGCATCTCCTCCTTGCTGAGCGGGAAGCTCACGCCACCCCGCGCGGGCAGCACATCGTGCGCCGGCAGTTTCATCACAAAGGTCTGGATTTTGAACGCCACGCGCATGGACAGGTGCGCGTGCCAGACCAGCGAGACCAGCGCCTTGGCGCTGCCCGACTCCAATATCCGGCGCACCGTCTGCTCGGTCACATGCGCCAGTTGCGCCAGCGCCATCACCACGATGTCACGCTGGCCCGCCTGCGCCGCCTGTTCGACGAAAAGCCCGTCCAGGCGGTTTTCCACCCTGGCCCGCGTCACCGCTGCGGCGGGCGGCTCCGCCTCCGTCGTGGCCGGGCTTTCCGCCAGCCGGGCGCGCAATTCGCGGTTCAGGTGTGTCCGCGTGGCATCCGAAAGATCATTGCGCGTGGCCAGCGCCTCGATAATGCCCGCCCCCACCAGCGAGGCGATGCGGCGCACGGCGCGCGCCGACAGGTCGGCCCGCATCGCCAGCGGCATCTGCCAGGCGCTGATTTCCTCCGCCTGCTCCAGGACCCGGTCCAGCGTCTCCTTGCGGATGCGGGCATCGGGATTGACCAGCAGCCGGGCCACGGCCGGGATGTTCAGCGACTGCACCAGCCTGTCCGAAACCGGCTCGGTCACCGGATTGCGGCTGGCGACCGCGATCAGCACCTCATTGACCTGCGCCCCCGCGATGATCTCGACCAGGTCGTCATCGGACAGCAGCGGTGAATATTCCAGGATGGGCGCGGCGACGGCAGCGCTGACATCATGCGCCAGCGCCAGCGCCACATCGCGCGGGATGCAGTCCAGCCGCTTGATCTCCTCGGCCAGGATGGCGCGCACCCGTACCGAGACATCCCGCGCCAGGCATTCCAGCGTTTCCACCGTCAGGGCAAAGATATGGGAACTCTCCCGCTCGCTCAGGCCAGGCATCAGGCGGGCGATCTTGATCGCCAGTTCGGCGCGCACCTCTTCCTCGACATCATCGGCCAGGAGACGATTGGTGACGGCGGTGGCGGCGGCATTGGCGGCCACTGCGGCGCGCGTGGCGTTGCCGCCATGCCCGGCCAGATAATGCAGCACATCGGGACCGGCATCGGTGCGGGCGGCCAGTTCGGCGCCGCCGTCACCGGCCTTCAGTTGCGCCTGGGTGCGGATGTCCAGGATGTCCAGCGCATCGCGCGGATCAAGGCCCGGTCCGGCCGGGCGGCTGAAAGGAGCGTTCATTGTCTTCCCCGTGGCTTTTTATGCCCCATTTCTCCCCTGACACATTCTCGCCACTGGGCTTTAACAGCCGCTAAAGAGGCATGGTGGACACGCGATTAACGGTGCTTGCGCGGGCGCGCCGCCCGCGCCATGTTCGGCGCCATGACACGCAGATCGGGCATGGAAAACGGGACTTTCGGGGCGGAAACGCGCCCGGATTTCCGCCATGTCCGCAACTGGGTCTTCGATCTGGACAACACCCTGTATGACGCGGGCAACGGCATCTTCACCCAGATCGAATCGCGGATGACGGACTATGTGTCCGGCTTTCTGGGCTTGGCGCGGGACAAGGCCCGCCTGCGGCAGAAGGACCTGTATCGCCAGTATGGCACCACCCTGAACGGGCTGATGCGCGAACATGGCTGCGACGCCGAACATTATCTGAACTTCGTACATGACATAGACCTGTCCGGCCTCACTGCAGATGCCGCATTGCGGGACGCCGTTGAAAGGCTGCCGGGACGCCGCTTCATCTTCACCAATGGTTGCCGCGCCCATGCCGGGCGCATCCTGGCGCGGCTGGAAATGGCGCATCTGTTCGAATCGGTGTGGGACATCCGCACCATCGGCTTTGCGCCCAAGCCCGATCCGGCGGCCTATGCCAGCGTAGTGGCGGCGGGCGGGTTCGATGCGTCGGGCACCGCCATGTTCGACGACCTGCCCCGCAACCTGGGGCCTGCGCGGGCATTGGGCATGACCACCGTATGGCTGAAAACCGACGCGCCCTGGGCAAAGGACGGCCCGCTGGCCCAGACCGCGCCGGGCGACATTGACCATGAAACCGAAAACCTCACACAGTTCTTGGACAACATCAGGATTTGAAAATGAGTGATCTGCGCCGCGCCATCGAAACCGCCTGGGACAATCGCGACTCCCTGTCCGTCAGCAGCAAGGGCGCCGAACGCGACGCCGTGGAAACGGCGCTGGAACAACTCGACAGTGGCGCGCTGCGCGTCGCGGAAAAGACCGATGGCCAGTGGGTGGTGCATGAATGGCTGAAAAAGGCCGTACTGCTGTCCTTCCGCCTCAACGACATGAAGATCATCGAAGACGCGCCCGGCGGGGCCGTCTGGTGGGACAAGGTGGATTCCAAGTTCCTGGGCTGGGACGAGGCCCGTTTCCGCGCCGCCGGTTTTCGCGCCGTGCCGGGCGCGGTGGTGCGCAAGAGCGCCTTCATCGCCAAGGGCGCGGTGCTGATGCCCAGCTTCGTCAATGTCGGCGCCCGCGTCGGCGAAGGCACCATGATCGACACCTGGGCCACGGTCGGCTCCTGCGCCCAGGTCGGCGCGCATTGCCACATCTCGGGTGGCGCAGGGTTGGGCGGCGTATTGGAACCGTTGCAGGCCGCCCCCACCATCATCGAGGACAACTGCTTCATCGGTGCGCGGGCGGAAGTCGCCGAAGGCGTGATCGTGGGCGAAGGCAGTGTGCTGTCCATGGGCGTGTACCTGTCGGGTTCGACCAAGATCATCGACCGCGCCACCGGCGAGGTGCATATGGGCAAGGTACCGCCCTATTCCGTGGTGGTGTCCGGCTCGCTGCCCAGCGAGAAGGGCCCGAACCTTTACTGCGCCGTCATCGTCAAGCGGGTGGACGAAAAGACCCGCGCCAAGACCTCGATCAACGAATTGCTGCGCGACTGATGGCCCAAACCACCGCCATAGATGTGCTGGCCCTGGCCCAGGCACTGATCCGCCGCCCGTCGGTGACGCCCGCCGATGCGGGCGCGCTGGACGTTCTGGAAGCGGTCCTGAAGGAACTGGGCTTTGCGACCCACCGTCTGCCCTTTGGCGATGTGGACAATCTCTATGCCCGGCTGGGCAGCGAAGCGCCGCATTTCTGCTTTGCCGGCCATACCGATGTGGTGCCGGCCGGCGAAGGCTGGAACACAGATCCTTTCGCGGCCACGGTGCAGGATGGCCTGCTCTATGGGCGCGGCGCCGCCGACATGAAGTCGGCCATCGCCGCCTTTGTCGCTGCCGTGTCGCGGACCGGCGCGCCGAAAGGCTCCATCAGCCTTCTGATCACCGGCGACGAGGAAGGCGCGGCCATCAACGGCACCATCAAGATGCTGGACTGGCTGAAGGCGCGGGGCGAGAAGATAGACCATTGCGTGGTGGGCGAACCCACCAGCGTTGCTCGCGCGGGCGATACGCTGAAGATCGGGCGGCGCGGCTCCATCAATTTCCGCCTGGCGGTGACGGGCGTGCAGGGCCATGTCGGCTATCCGCACAAGGCGAAAAATCCGATCCCCGCGCTGGCCGAACTGGTCACGCAACTGGCGACGCACAAGCTGGACAAGGGCACCGAGCATTTCGATCCCTCGACCCTGGCCTTCACCACCCTGGACGTGGGAAATCCCACCACCAATGTGATTCCGGGCGAAGCGCGGGCGGGCTTCAACATCCGCTTCAACGACCGGCACACGCCGGACAGCCTGATCAACTGGGTCAAGGACCGCGCCCAGCAAGTGGCGCAGCAGAGCGGCTGCGAGATCACGGTAACGTCGCAGACCAGCGGCGTATCCTTCCTCACCGCGCCGGGCAAGTTCACCCAGCTTGTCAGCGACACGGTGGCCGGGATCACCGGCCAGTCGCCGATCCTGTCCACCGGCGGCGGCACATCAGATGCCCGCTTCATCAAGGACATCTGCCCGGTGGTGGAACTGGGGTTGGCGGGCGCCACCATGCACAAGGCCGACGAATGCGTGCCGGTGGACGAGATTGCCGCCCTGACCGACATCTATGCCGCGCTGCTGGCGGCCTATTTCGCCAAGCCGCCGCTTTGAGCAGCGCAGCCATCGGCATTTTCGATTCCGGCATGGGCGGCCTGACCGTCATGCGGGCGCTGCGCGCGCGGCTGCCGGGCGAGGATTACATCTATCTGGGCGACACGGCCCGCCTGCCCTATGGCACCAAGAGCGCCGACACGGTGACGCGCTATGCCGTGCAGGCCTCTGCCGCATTGATGCATCACGGCATCAAGCTGCTGGTGGTGGCCTGCAATACTGCTTCCGCCGCAGCCCTGCCCGCCCTGGCCGAGACACTGGCGCCGCTGCCGGTGGTGGGGGTGATCGCGCCGGGCGCGGCCGCGGCGGTCGCCGCCGCACCCGACGGCCCCATCGCGGTGATCGCCACCGAAGGCACGGTCAAGGGTGGCGCCTATGTCCGCGCCATACAGGCGCTCGCGCCGCACATGCCGGTGGTGCAGCAGGCCGCGCCGCTGTTCGTGGCGCTGGCCGAGGAAGGGCTGCGCGACGGGCCGCTGCCGGAACTGGCGGCGCAGCGCTATCTGGGTCCGCTGCTGGCCACGGTGCCGCGCCCGCGCGGGCTGGTGCTGGGCTGCACACACTTTCCGGTGCTGAAGGAGGTCATCGCCCAGGTCGCGGGACCGGAGGTGACCTTGATCGACAGCGCCGAGACCACGGCGGCGGCGGTGGAGACTGTTCTACGCGAACGGAACCTGCTGAATGACAAGGGCGGATCGTCCCGCTTTCTCGCCACTGACGCGCCGGGGCGCTTTGCCCATCTGGGGCAGATTTTCCTGGGCGAGCCGATCGATCCGGGCAGCGTGACGCTGGTGGATCTCTAATAATCTATCCTGACCAGATACAGCCCGTCCGGCGGCGAGACCGGGCCGCAGGCGGTGCGGTCGCGCGCCTCCAGCGCCGCCTTGACGTCGCGCGGCTGCCACTTGCCTTCACCCACCAGTTTCAGCGTTCCGGCGAAAGAGCGGATCTGGTGATGCAGGAAAGAGCGCGCCGAAGCCTCGATATGGATTTCATCGGCGCGGCGCGACACGGTGAGCCGGTCGAGGGTTTTCACGGGAGACGCGGACTGGCATTCGGCGGCGCGGAAGGTGGTGAAATCATGCTGCCCCACCAGGTGCCGCGCGGCGGCGTCCATCGCCTCGGCATCCAGCGCGGGCGAGACATGCCAGACCCGGCCGCGATCCAGCGCGGGCGGGCTGCGGCGGTTGAGGATGCGGAACAGGTAATGCCGCGCCGTGGCGGAAAAGCGGGCATGGAAATCTTCGGTCAC
>DASTMN010000131.1:0-6311 GCA_035714165.1 Rhizomicrobium sp. | reverse complement strand
ACGGCGTGAAGGCCGAACTGGGTCCCTTGTGGAACACCCAGGGCAAGCCGGAAGCCGGTCCGTATGCGGACAAGAAGTAACGTCCTTTACGGGACACCCTGAAAGGAAAAGCGCCGCGGGCAACCGCGGCGCTTTTTTGTTGTCGGGAGTACAGGTCCGCCTCCCCCTTATGCGCGAAGCGCATCCCAAAGGGGGAGGTGGCTTCAACGTGCGATGGCGACCGCTAGGGAGCCGAGCATAAGTTGAAGCCGGAGGGGGCGATTTGAGCGTTCAGCTTTTGATATACACCCAGGCCGTGACGCCCGAAGCCAGTGTCGCCGCCACGCGCTTGTAATCCGACACTTCATAGCGGTCGGCGGCGGCCAGTTCCTCGGCCGTGATCTCGAACACCGTGCCGGGCACGCTGTCCGTTGCCGCGCCCGGCGCGACGATGGGGTGATAGGCCTTGCCGCTGGTGCGGACCACTTCGGGATCACCGATGGCGATCAGGGTCTGGCGATAGCCGGGCAGGGTATCGGCACGGCCTTTCAGCAACCGCCCGAAGGACGCCATCTGCACGCTGTCCTGCTGCAAGGTGCCGTAGGAAAACAGAAGCTCGGTCATGGCCCGATCCTAGCACAGGCAGGCTGGACGAATTCCAGAGGCCATCCTCCCCCTTATGCGCGAAGCGCATCCCAAAGGGGGAGGTGTCGGCAGCGAGCGAGGCGCGTGCGGAGGCGTGAGCCGGAGCAGCCGAGCGGAAGCTGCCGACGGAGGGGGTAATTTATTTAGACACCCCAAACCTAAACTCCGTCACCTCATAGAAAATCTTGCCCGGCCGCAGCACGGTGCTGGGGAAGGCCGGAATGTTGGGCGAGTTGGCGAAGTGCTGCGTCTCCAGGCAGAAGGACTGGCGCGGCCCATACTGCTGGCCGTTCTTGCCCGGCACGGTGCGCCCGCTGTTGGGCACATAAAGCTGCACGCCCGGCTGGGTGGTCCAGACCGCCATCGTCCGGCCGCTCTGCGGTTCGCTGGCGATGGCGGCGGGGCGCAGTTTGCCCGCCTGGCCGCGCAGGATGAAGTTGATATCCCAGCCCGGCGTCGCCTTGATCAGCGGATCGGGACCGTCAATGTCCTTGCCGATGGTCTTGGGCTTGGTGAAGTCGAAGCCGGTGCCCGCCACTTTCAGCACCTGGCCGGTGGCCATGTGATTGGAATCGGTAGGCGTCACCGCATCGGAGAAAATCTGCAGCCGGTGGTTCAGCACATCGCCATTGCCCGCGCCCTTGAGGTTGAAATAGGCGTGGTTGGTGATGTTGAGCACGGTGGGCTTGTCGGTGGTGGCGCGGTATTCGATCCTGAGCGTGTTGTCGGCCTTCAGGGTATAGCTGACCGTGAAGGCCAGGGTGCCGGGAAAGCCCTGGTCGCCGTCGGGCGACACCATGTGCAGGATCAGGCTGGGATTCTTTCCGTCCATCGCGGTGGCGGAATAGATGCGGGTGTTGAAGCCGTTGGGGCCGCCGTGGATATTGTTGGGCCCGGCATTGGCGGCGAGCTGGTAGGTCTTGCCGTCCAGCGTGAACTTGGCGCCGCCGATGCGGTTGGCATAGCGGCCCACCACCGCGCCGTTCATCGCGCCGTTCTGCTTGTAGCCCTGGGCATTGTCGAAGCCCTGCACCACATCCGCCATCTTGCCGGTGCGGTCGGGCACTTCCAGCCCCACCAGCGTGGCGCCATAGGTGGAGATATGCGCCTTGGCGCCGCGCGCATTGGTCAGGGTGAAGATTTCCACCTTCTGCCCGTCGGGGCTGGTGCCCCAGGGCGCGCGCTCCACCTTGGCGGCGGCGGGAGTGGCCAGCGCCAGCAGCGCCAGCGCAAGGATCATCTTCTTCATGGGCGTTCCTCGTTGTTCTGCTTGTTCAGTATTCGCGGGCGTAGAGGCCGGCGATGGTGGCGCTGGCCAGAAGCTTGCCCTTGGCGGCGGCCAGGAACTGGTCGCGGGTCAGCCCGGCGGCCAGGGTCGGCTCCAGCGCGGTGGCCATCACCGTGATCAGGTAATTGTGCGGCCCGTCGCCCTGCGGCGGGCAGGGGCCCATATAGTTGGGATTGTTGCGGGTGCCCGCCCCGCCGGTGAAGCCGATCCCTTTGGTGCCGTCGCCTTCCGGCAGTTCGGTGGTGGTGGCCGGGATATTGTAGGCGACCCAGTGGGTGACGCCCGCCCCCCACTGGCCGTCAATGTCATACATCACGATGGCGAAGCTCTTGGTTCCCGCCGGGGCGTTGGACCATTTCAGCTGGGGCGAGACATTCTTGCCGGGACAGGGGCAGATGGCCGGATTTCTGGGGCTGCAGGCCCGCTTCTGGTCGTCGCCGCCATGCAGGCGCGAAATCCGTTCGCCATTTTTGATAGAGGTGGAAGTGAGGGTGAAATAATCCGCCGCCAGTGCCGCCGGGCTGCCCAGCATCACCCCCAAAGTCGCCGCGATCAGTGCCCTTTTGCCCGCCATCTGCCGTCCCCGTATTTCCTGTGGAGAGGAATCTATCTGGCGGGACAAGGGGTTGGAAAGGGTGCTGGAACCGGGTGAGAACACCTACGGAACAAGATGTAGTATTTCACTGAAAGTTCAATACGTTAAACAGTATCTTGCCAAAGAGAACAAAGCATGTACCTTGGCCGCTCCACACCGGTGCCGGATTCGCTTGGGGATCGGCGGGCGCTGTGGAATAACCGAGGAGAACGGCATGTCACAGGCGGCTTTGCGAGTGGTTGGCAAGGAACAGAATGCGGATCGCAAGCGCGCCCTTGAGGCGGCGCTGAGCCAGATCGACCGCGCCTTCGGCAAGGGTTCGGTGATGAAGTTGGGCAGCCGCGACCTGGGGCTGGCGACCGACGCCGTGTCCACCGGCAGCCTGGGCCTGGATATCGCGCTGGGCATTGGCGGTCTGCCGCGCGGCCGGGTGATCGAGATTTACGGCCCCGAATCCTCGGGCAAGACCACCCTGGCCCTGCATGTGGTGGCCGAGATCCAGAAAAAGGGCGGCACCGCCGCCTATGTGGACGCCGAACATGCGCTGGACCCGGTCTATGCCCGCAAGCTGGGCGTGGACATTGACGAAATGCTGATCTCCCAGCCCGATACGGGCGAGCAGGCGCTGGAGATCACCGACACGCTGGTGCGGTCGGGTGGCGTGGACATCGTGGTGGTGGACAGCGTCGCGGCGCTGACCCCCAAGGCCGAGCTGGAAGGCGAGATGGGCGACCAGCTTCCCGGCCTGCAGGCCCGGCTGATGAGCCAGGCGCTGCGCAAGCTGACCGGCAGCATTTCCAAGTCCAACACCATCGTGCTGTTCATCAACCAGATCCGCATGAAGATTGGCGTGATGTTCGGCAACCCGGAAACCACCACCGGCGGCAATGCCCTGAAATTCTATTCCTCCGTGCGCCTGGACATCCGCCGCATTGGCGCGATCAAGGACCGCGACGAAGTGGTGGGCAACCAGACCCGCGTGAAGGTGGTCAAGAACAAGGTCGCCCCGCCCTTCAAGCAGGTGGAGTTCGACATCATGTACGGCCAGGGCGTCTCCAAGACCGGCGAACTGATCGACCTGGGCGTGAAGGCCAATATCGTGGAGAAGTCCGGCTCCTGGTACTCCTATGACGGCGGCCGCATTGGCCAGGGCCGTGAGGCCGCCAAGGCCTTCCTGGCCGAAAACAAGGACATCGCCGACCGGATCGAGAATGCCATCCGCGCCGCCTCCGGCCAGATCGGCCAGAATCTGGTGCTGGAAGCCTCCGAAAAGGCGGAGGACGACGAATAGGCCGGGACGGCCGACCAAAAGGCTGAAATGCCGCACGCCATGGCGGCTTCAGCTCCTCGGCAGAGGGCGCCCCTTATGAATGGGGGGCGCCCTCTGTTTTTTGGGCTCCGCTCCGCTACAGCCTTTTAAGGGGCTCCGCTCCGCTACGCCCGTGCGAAAAAGCAGGGATGACAAGGGTTTTCGGGGCCGGTACAACCCGAAACCATGAAAAGCTCCATGCACAGCCTGGCCGACGTCCGTTCCGGTTTCCTGGATTTCTTCGCCGAGCGCGATCACCAGGTGGTCCCGTCCTCGCCGCTGGTCCCGCGCAACGATCCCACCCTGCTGTTCACCAATGCGGGCATGGTGCAGTTCAAGAACCTGTTCACGGGGGCCGAGAAGCGGCCCTATTCGCGCGCCACCACCGTCCAGAAATGCGTCCGCGCCGGCGGCAAGCACAACGACCTGGACAATGTCGGCTATACCGCCCGCCATCACACTTTTTTCGAGATGCTGGGCAACTTCTCCTTCGGCGATTACTTCAAGGAAGAAGCCATCACCTATGCATGGGATTTCACCTCCAAGGTGATCGGCCTACCCAAGGACAAGCTGCTGGTCACGGTCTATCCCAGCGACGAACAGGCCCGCAGCCTGTGGAAGAAGATCGCGGGCTTTTCCGACGACCGCATCATCGGCCATGAGTCCAACCTCTGGGCGATGGGCCCCACCGGCCCCTGCGGCTTCTGTTCCGAAATCTTCTACGACCAGGGTCCGTCCGTGGCGGGCGGCCCGCCGGGTTCGCCGGAGGAAGACGGCGACCGTTTCCTGGAATTCTGGAACCTGGTCTTCATGCAGTTCGAGCAGGTGGATGAAAACACTCGCCTGGATCTGCCGCGCCCCTCGATCGACACCGGCATGGGCTTGGAGCGCATCGCCGCCATCCTGCAGGGCGTCACCAACAATTACGATGTGGACCTGTTCCGCCACCTGATCGCGGCCAGTGAATCCGCCAGCGGCGTGAAAAGCCAGGGCGACGCGACCTTCAGTCACCGCATCATCTCCGACCATCTGCGCGCCACCTCGTTCCTGATTTCCGATGGCGTGCTGCCCTCGAACGAGGGGCGCGGCTATGTCCTGCGCCGCATCATGCGCCGCGCCATGCGCCACGCGCACCTCTTGGGCACCAAAGACCCGCTGATGCACCGGCTGGTGCCCGCGCTGGTGGCCGAGATGGGCAGCGCCTATCCCCAGCTGAAGACCAGCGAGGCGCTGATCGCCGAAACCCTGAAGCTGGAGGAAATCCGCTTCCGCGAAACCCTGGCGCGCGGCCTGAAGCTGCTGGACGAAGCCAGCGTGGATTTGAAAAAAGGCGACCGCCTGCAGGGCGAGGTCGCCTTCAAGCTTTACGACACTTATGGCTTCCCGCTCGACCTGACCGAGGAATCCCTGCGCGCCCGTGGCGTCAGCGTGGATACCGACGGCTTCGCGGCGGCGATGCAGAAGCAGAAGGCCGAGGCCCGCGCCTCCTGGTCCGGTTCGGGCGAGGCGGCCAGCGAAGCGCAATGGTTCGCGGTGCTGGACGAAGTCGGCCGCACCGAGTTCCTGGGCTATGACACCGAAGCCGCCGAAGGCGTGATCCTGGCCATGTTCAAGGATGGCGGCCGGGTGATGGCCGCCGGCAAGGGCGAGGCGGTGGAGATTGTCACCAATCAGACGCCTTTCTATGGCGAAAGCGGCGGCCAAGCCGGCGACCAGGGCCATATGGCTTCGGCCAGGGCCAAGGGACAGGTCACGGATACCCAGAAGAAGCTGGGCGCGCTGCATGTCCATAGTGTGCGGATCACCGAGGGCACATTCGCGCCCGGCGATGCGGTGGACCTGAAAGTGGATGCCGAGCGCCGCCGCGCCACCCGCGCCAACCACAGCGCCACCCATCTGCTGCATGCCGCGCTCAAGCGCGTGCTGGGCAGCCATGTCAGCCAGAAGGGGTCGCTGGTGACGGCGGAGCGGCTGCGGTTCGACTTCTCCCATCCCAAGCCGGTGACGGCTGAGGAGCTGGAAAAGATCGAGGCGCAGGTCAATGCCGTGATCCGCCAGAACTCCGACACCTCCACGCGCCTGTTGCCCACCGATCAGGCCATTGCGGCGGGCGCCGAAGCGCTGTTCGGCGAAAAATACGGCGACGAAGTGCGCGTGCTGAGCATGGGCGCCGACCTGGACGCCGAAAAGGCCTATTCGGTCGAACTGTGCGGTGGCACCCATGTTCACCGCCTGGGCGATATCGGCCTGTTCACCATCCTGTCGGAAAGCGCCGTGGCCGCGGGCGTGCGCCGCATCGAGGCGCTGACCAGCGAACATGCCCGCCGCTACCTGTCGGGCCAGGCCGAGATCGCGCGCGAGGCGGCCTCCGCCATCAAGACGCCGATCGGCGAACTGTCGGCCCGCGTGTCGCAGCTTTCGGAAGAACGCCGCAAGCTGGAACGCGAACTGGCCGAAGCCAAGAAGCAGCTTGCCTTGTCCGGCGGCCCCAAGTC
>DASTMN010000130.1:0-26594 GCA_035714165.1 Rhizomicrobium sp. | reverse complement strand
CTGGCCCGAAAGCACGCCCGCGCATGAACCCCCGTTTTTCCCTGTCGGGCAAATGCGCCGTGGTGACCGGCGGCTCGCGCGGCATCGGCGCGGCCATCGCCGTCGGACTGGCCCAGGCCGGGGCCGATGTGATGCTGACCTATCGCGACAATCACGGCGCGGCGCAGGCGGTCGCCAAAGCCATCGAGGCTCAGGGCCGCCGCGCCCTGGCGGTGCAGATGGATGTCACCCACCGGCTGTCGGTGGAACAGGCGGCGAGCCAGGCCCGCGCCTTCGGCCCCGTGCAGGTGCTGGTCAACAATGCGGGCATCAACAAGCCCACCGATTTCGACCAGATCAGCGATGCCGACTGGGACATGATTATGGACGCCAACCTGAAAGGCCCCTTTGTGGTGGCGCAGGTTTTCCTGCCGCTGCTGAAGGCGGCGGGCGGCGGGGCCATCACCCATATCGGTTCGGTCTCCGGCCAGTATGGCGGGCCGCGCACCGCCCATTACGCCGCCTCCAAGGCGGGCCTGATTTCGCTGGCCCAGGTGATCGCCCGTTTCGGCGCGCCCGCCAATGTCCGCTCCAACACCGTGGCGGCGGGCCTGATCGCCTCGGAAATGGCGGCCGCCGGCATGGCCTCCGCCGCCGTGCAGAAGGCCGCCGAAACCATCGTGCTGAAACGCATGGGCACGCCGCAGGAAGTGGCCGATGCGGTGGTGTTCCTGTCGTCGGACGCCGCCAGCTACATCACCGCCCAGACGCTGAACGTGAACGGAGGCCTGTACTTCTGATGCATAGGTGCTTCTGATGGAATCCGGTAAAACACTTCTCATCATCTCCGGCGGCATCGAGGCGGCGGACGCCGCCCGCCGCGCCAAGGAGATGGGCCATACCGTGGTGGTGTCCGACCGCGACCCGCAGGCGCCGGGCTTTGCCTTTGCCGATTCCTGCCTGATCGCCGATGTCTATGGCCCGTCCGAAACCGCCGCCGCCGCCGAACGCTACAGCCGCAAGATCCGCAGGATTGACGGGGTGATCTGCGTCGCCGCCGATGCGCCTGTCACCGCCGCCACGGTGGCGCAGCGGCTGCGCCTGCCCGGCCTGCCGGTGCATATCGCCGAACTGGCCTGCGACAAGCTGGCGATGAAAAAATGCTTCCGCAGCGCCGGGGTGAACATCCCCTGGTTCTCGGAGGTCTCCACCCCGCAGGAATTGCAACGCCTGGCCATCGAGCGCGGCCGCGATCTTGTCATCAAGCCGGTGGATTCGCGCGGCAGCCGCGGCGTGCAGCGGGTGGCGCAGGTCGAGGACCTGGCCAAGGCCTTCATGCTGGCCCGTTCTCACTCCCCCAGCGAACGGGTGATGGTGGAGCAGTATCTGGACGGCCCGCAGGTTTCCACCGAATCCATCCTGCTGGATGGCGTCTGCCATACGCCGGGCTTCTCGGACCGCAATTACGAATTCCTGGACCGCTATGCGCCCTTTTTCATCGAGAATGGCGGCGACCTGCCCAGCCGTCTGCCGGACACCATCCAGCAGAAGGTGAAGGATCTGGTGGGCCGCGCCGCCAGCGCGATGGGCATTACGCATGGCACGGTGAAGGGCGACATCGTGGTGCACAAGGGCGAGCCCTATGTCATCGAACTGGCGGCCCGCCTGTCGGGCGGCTTTTTCTGTACGCGGGAAATCCCGCTGAATACCGGCGTGGATTTCATCGGCGCCGCCATCCGGCTGGCGCTGGGCGAGCCGGTGTCCGCCGAAGAGCTGACGCCGCGCCGCCAAGATGCGGTGATCCAGCGCTATGCCTTTCCCGATCCGGGCACCGTGGTGTCGGTCAGTGGCGCCGAGGACGCGCGCCGGATTCCCGGCATCGCCGAGGTGGTGGTGACGGCCCGCGAGGGTGATGTCATCCCGCCCGCCGGCGACAAGCGGCCCAGCGCCGCGATGGTGCTGGCCAGCGGCGGCACGCGCGAAGCAGCGCTGAAGGCGGCCAATGACGCGCTGGCCCTGATCCAGATCCGGACCGCATGACCATCGCCCTGCGCCAGCAAGACACTGGAACCGGCGCGGGCCTGACCGTCTTTGCCTTCTTTCATCTCAACCTGGCCTTTTCCTCCATCGAGGAGGAACGCCGCGACGACGTGATCGCCCGTTGCTACTGGCCGCTGCTGACACTGGCCGAGGCGGTGGGCCCGCTGGGGCTGGAAATCTCCGGCTATACACTGGAAGAAGTGGCCGCCCGCGATCCGGCCTGGATCGCCGCCGCCCGCGCCGCCATCGCGGCGGGGCGGATTGAGCTGATCGGATCGGGCTACAGCCAGATGATCGGGCCGCTGGCGCCCGCGCGTGTCATCGCCGAAAACCTGCGGATCGGCATGGAAAGCTATGAGCGCCTGCTGGGGGTGCGCCCCCGCATCGCGCTGGTCAACGAACAGGCCTATTCCGCCGGACTGGTCGGGCAATATCTGGATGCGGGCTTTGAAGCCCTAATCATGGATTTCGACAATCCGTCCGCCGCCCATCCCGAATGGGATTCCGAAACCGCCTACCTGCCACACCATGCCGCCGGGGCCGATGGCCGCCGCATCGCGCTGTTGTGGAGCAACACCATCGCCTTTCAGCAGATGCAGCGGCTGGCGCATGGCGATATCGAACTGGACACCTATGCCGCCTTTGTGCGTGGCCGCCACGGCAATGGCCCGCGCGCGCTGTGCCTCTATGCCAGCGACGCGGAGATTTTCGATTTCCGGCCCGGCCGCTTCAAGACCGAGGAACGGCTGACGGGACGCGAATGGCCGCGCATCGAACAGGCACTGCGCCGCGTGACGGAAGACGGCGCGGTGCTGACGCGCCCGTCCGGCGTCCTGGCGCTGTTGCAGGCACCCGGATGCCAGGGGCGCGCGGGCCGCACCCTGCGGCTGGAAAGCCCCGCCATGCCGGTGCCGGTGAAGAAACAGCGCAAATACAACCTGGCCCGCTGGGCGGTGACGGGGCGCGACAACACCGCCATCAACGCCGCCTGCCAGCGCATCCATGACGGGATGATCGCAAGTCCTGCGCCCGACTGGAAAGAGCTTTGCTATCTGTGGGCCAGCGATTTCCGCACTCACCTGACGGAAAAGCGCTGGAACGCATTCCGCGAAAGGCTGAAGGCGGCGGAGGCGAAATGGAGCGCGCCGCGCGCGGCCTTTCCCGCCCCGCCCGCCACGCCGCCGCGCGAGGAACGCCACCTGGACATCATCACGCCCAGCCTGTCGGTGACGCTGGACCGGCGGCGGGGACTGGCTTTGTCCAACCTGCATTTCGCGCCCCAGGCCGCGCCCGCCATCGGCGGGTTGCCGCATGGATTTTTCGACGACATCGCGTTACAGGCCGACTGGTACACCGGCGACTGCGTGTTCGAGGCGCCGGGCGAGCACAAGATCACCGACCTGGACTGGTGCGAGGCCCGCATCGAAAAGCAGGACAATGGCGATGTGATCGCCCATGCCCTGCTGGACACCGCCCGGGGCCGGATCGAAAAGCGGATGCGCTTCTGTGCCGACCAACCGCGCGTGGATTTCGACCTGCAATTTCATTGGCCCGAACTGGGCAAGGGCGTGCTGCGGCTGGGCCATTTCACCCTGCTGCCCCAGGCCTTCGACCTGAAGGCGCTGGCATTGACCACCTGCAATGGCGGCGCGCCGGAACGCTTCGCGCTGGCGGACCAGACCATCGAGCATGGCGCGCCGGTATCCTTCCTGGTGTCGTCCAGTCATGGGCTGGGGCTAAGCGAAGGCTGGCTGGATATCGGCGACGATCGCACCCGGTTGCGGATCGAGGTAGACCGCGCCACCGCGCCGCTGCTGGGCCTTGTCACCCACCGTGCGGCGCGCCGCACCGGCGGCGGCGACAGCCTGTTCTGCCAGATACAGCTTTCGGCGCTGGAGCTGGACGATACCCGCAAGCCCGGCGCCTATGAAGACGGCCCGCGCCGCTTCCGTTTTTCGATCGGCGCGGTTTAGCGAGACACCACGAATTCCAGAGACCCGCCTCTCCTTCGCGCGCGAAGCGCGCAAGAGGGGAAGGTGGCTGTAGCTGGCCAGCGCGCAGCGCGGTTAAGCCAGCGAAGGCCGGAAGGGGTTCAAAAAAGAACCATCCAGAATCACGAAAGACCGGATGCCCCCCGGCATCCGGTCTTTCGCTCCTACCCACCAGAAAAACTGTTCCCTTCGCCCCGGGGCAGACGCCGTATTCTTACGGTCGTTCCGCTTCGGTGGACGCTGGACGGGCCTTCCCCAGAGGAGAAGGAAGGCCCGCCCATGCCCTGGCTTAGCGGAACAGGGAGAGAATGGTCTGCGGCGACTGGTTGGCGATCGACAGCGCCTGGATGCCCAGCTGCTGCTTCACCTGCAGGGACTGCAGCTTGGCGCTTTCCTGCGCCATGTTGGCGTCCACCAGGTTGCCGATGCCCGAGGTCAGGGTATCGGACAGCTTCTGGGCGAACGTCGCCTGGATCGAGAACTTCGCCGCGCCCGACGACAGCTTGGCAAGCGCCGAGTTGACGTTGGTCAGCGAGGTCTGGATGGTGGCGACCAAGGTCGAGGCCTTGGCCTGGGTCGAGATGGTGTTGGTGTTCCGCAACGTCACGATCGAACCGGACAGCTTCATGTTCTGGGCCGAGGTGGTGATGCGGCGGGCGCCGTCAGCCGAGGCCAGAGCGGTGATGTTGTTGGTCGAACCGTCCACCAGGTTGAAGCCGTTGAACACCGCGTTCTTCACGATGGTGCCGATCTGGTCACGCAGCGCGGTGAAGTTGGCGTTCAGGGCCTGGCGGCTCGCGGTATCCAGCGAGGAGTCGGCGGCGGACAGGGCCTTCTGCTTCATCTGGATCAGCAGGTCCGAGATGGACTGGCCGGCAGACAGAGCGACGTCGATGGCCGACGTGCCGTTGTTGATGGAGTTGATGACGGACTGGTAGCCGGCCACCGCGCCGCGCTGGTTCTGCGCGATCGCATAGATCGCACCGTCATCGCGGGCATTGGCGACCTTGAGGCCGCTGTTGATGCGCGACTGGGTCTGGTCCAGCGAACCCTGGGTGGCCGAAAGGTACTGCAGCGCAACCGCGGCGCCGGTATTAGTGTTGACGCTAAAAGCCATGATGGTCTCTCCGTTCTGGTCTTTGTGCTCTGGGCGTTTTGCCCGAAAGGACAAAGGCAAGGGCCGTGCCGGAGCCGATTCAGATTCGGTCAACCATCGATTTTGCGCGGGCGAGGAAAAAAGGTTCCGGCGGATTTTTCCGCATCCGCCGCGCGGGCGGCAATTCTTGCCGGGGCTGGGCAAATTCTGCCGGTTTGGCACGGCAATTTATTCCGCCTTTTATGAAAGCCCGTCTGAAAAGCCGCGAAAATGCTGGATAAAATATGCCCCGTACCGGAACAGGCGATGGTGAACAAGGATGAAGGCGCGCGGGGCGCGGCCTGATGATCCCGGTGGAAAATCGTTCCAGCCCGAAAAACAAAAAGGGCGATGCCGAAGCATCGCCCTTTTCACTGCCCCTTGAGAGAGCTTTGGTCTTAGCGGCCGAACAGCGACAGGATGGTCTGCGGCGCCTGATTGGCGATCGACAGAGCCTGCACGCCCAGCTGCTGCTTCACCTGCAGCGACTGCAGGCGGGCGCTTTCCTGGGCCATGTTGGCATCCACGAGGTTGCCGATGCCCGAGGTCAGCGTATCCGCCAGCTTCTGGGTGAAGGTCGCCTGGATCGAGAACTTCGCGGCGCCCGACGACAGCTTGGCCAGGGCCGAGTTGACGTTGGTGAGCGAAGCCTGAACCGTGGCGATCAGGGCCGAGGCCTTGGCCTGGGTCGAGATCGAGGCGGTCTTGGTGATGGTGACGATCGAACCGGACAGGCTCATATTCTGGGCCTGGGTCGTGATACGGCGGGCGCCGTCCGCGGAGGCCAGGGCCTGAACCTTGCCGGTCGAACCGTCAACCAGGTTGAAGTTGTTGAAGACAGCATTCTTCACGATCGTGGAAATCTGATCGCGCAGGGCCGTGAAGTTGGCGTTCAGGGCCTGGCGGCTGGCCGTGTCGATCGAGGGATCGGCGGCGGCAAGCGCCTTCTGCTTCAACTGGATCAGCAGATCCGAAATGGACTGGCCCGCCGAAAGAGCGACGTCGATCGCCGAGGAACCATTGTTCAGGCTGCTGATCACGGACTGGTAACCGGCAACAGCGCCGCGCTGGTTCTGGGCGATGGCATAAATGGCGCCATCATCCTTCGCCGACGCGACCTTGAGGCCGCTATTGATGCGCGACTGGGTCATGTCGAGCTGACCCTGGGTCGCGTTCAGATACTGCAGCGCGACCTGCGCGCCGGTGTTGGTGTTGACGCTGAAAGACATGGGTATTCTCCGTTCTTCTGGTGGTGGACCGCGCCTTCTGCGGGCCCTGGGCGAATGGCCCGCCGGAACTTTTGCAACGGCCATGCCAGCCCGTTAACCGCACAAGCCGTTGTTTTTTCTGGGTTAATTTAGTGTGAAGCGGCCGCGCCGTTAGGCATGAATTGCCGGGGCGGCAATTTGGGCAGGGCCAGGGCGGCAGGTCCGGCGTATCGGATTGCCGCTAACGCCACTCCACGCGGCTTAACCGCCTAGAGACGAAGGGAAGTTGGATTCCCGCTTTCGCGGGGTGAGCCGGGATTAACCGAAGGTCCAGTGGACCTTCGGTCCCGGCGAACGCCGCAGCGTCGCGCGCGACGCGAGGCCGGGACAGGAAAAAGCAAGTTGGATTCCCGCGTTCGCGGGAATGACAATATGGAGACACCTGCACACCCCCACCTCCCCTTCGTGCGCATGTGCGCACCGGAAGGGGAGGTGCCCGGTCCATAGCGACAGCGTATGGACGGCCAGCGCGCAGCGCGGCCAGCGAAGGGCGGAGGGGTCCTAAATAGGAGTCAGCAGCTTCCTGCCCGCGAAATGCGCATCCAGATTGTCCAGGGTGAGCTGGCTCATGGCGCGGCGGGTTTCGACGGTGGCGCTGCCGACATGCGGCATCAGCACCACATTCTCCATGCCGAAGAAGACGTCCGGCACACGCGGTTCGTCATAGAAGACGTCCAGCCCGGCGCCGCCCAGCGTTCCGGCCTTGAGGGCGGCGATCATCGCTTCTTCATCCACCACCGTGCCGCGCGCGACATTGACGATGATGCCGGTGGGGCCCAGCGCCTCGAGAACTTCCTTGTTGACGATCTTGTGGCTTTCCGGCGAGGCGGGAATGATCACCACCAGGAAATCGCTGTTCTTCGCCAGCTCCACCAGCGTGGGATAATATTTGTAGGGGCTGCCCGCCACTTCGCGGCGGCTGTGATAGGCGATGGTGTTGTTCATCGCCTCGGCGCGGCGGGCGATGGCCTGGCCGATGCGGCCCAGCCCCAGGATGCCCACGCGCTTGCCGCTGGCGCGGCGCTGCAGGGGATAATCGCCTTCCTTCGCCCAGCGATTGTCGCGGACATACTTGTCCGACGGCACCAGCCGGCGCGCCGTCATGATCATCAGGGCGATGGCCAGGTCGGCGACATCGTCATCCAGCGATCCCGCCGTGTTGGTGACGGGAATGCCCTTGGAGCGGGCATATTCGACATCGATATGGTCATAGCCGACGCTGCTGGACACAATGATTTCCAGCTTGGGCAGGCTGTCGATCAGTTCACGGCTGGCCCCGGCATGGCCGTTGGTGACCAGCCCGCGGATCGTGGCTTTCACCGACTCCGGCGCGTCCGGGCCATGGACGCGATAGCGCGCCTCCAGGTCGGGCTGGACCTCGGGGCGCAGGGGCATGGTTTGCAGAACGTCTATCATGGCTCTCTCTCTTGGATCTTGCGCCCTATTCGGATTCGGCAAGGGCTTTCATATTGTCCAGCGCCTCGCTGAAGCGCTTGGTGCGGCGCTCGCGGTCGGCCTGGCGCTCTTCCTTGGTCTTGAGCGGCGCGATGTCGTAGAAGAGCGTATAGACGATCTTGGTCTGGCGGCCGCGGTCCATCGGCTCCACCGCCAGGGTGCCGTGATAGAAGATCGGCGACGACGCCTGGGCATAAGTATAGGACCAGGGCGTGGAGGCCACCATCACTTCATTGTTGTCGCCGTTCAGCAGGCGGTTGGTGCCGGCGCTGACCTGGTTGCCGGAGGTGATGGCGCAGGTGACCTTCAGCCACTGGGCGATGGCGCAATACGGCCCGATCCTGGCCCAGGTCTGTTCGGGCGTGCGGTTGACCACCTTTTCCAGCAGGATGGTGTTCCATTCCGCCGCCGATGCAGGCAGCGATGCCAGCAGCATCGCCGCGATTGCTGCGCCTGCGAATAAACCCTTCATGCGATGGCCCCCGCGCATGGCCGTTTGCGGCCCTTTCGCTCTGTTGATAAGACTCGGCAGGCGCGCGCGCAACAAGACAATCCGTGCGCCGTGATGTGC
This sequence comes from Rhizomicrobium sp., assembly GCA_035714165.1. Taxonomy (GTDB): domain Bacteria; phylum Pseudomonadota; class Alphaproteobacteria; order Micropepsales; family Micropepsaceae; genus Rhizomicrobium. Next base: position 18,155 of record DASTMN010000130.1, on the reverse strand, counting down.
CTTCTGGGGGAGGGCCGGATTCATGCGCCTGCCCATCGGCCCATCGCTATGCGTGGCGCTTCTTCTGGCCGCGCCCGCCCATGCAGACGAGTTGCCCATAGCGGAACTGAAAGTCCTGACCGGCGCGGGCATGGCCATGCCGGTGCGGGCGCTGGCGGCCGATTACGGCGCGCGCCACGGCAGGACGGTGACGGTGGTCAGCGACACGGCGGGCGGCGTGCAGAAACGGATCGCGGCGGGCGAGGCCTTCGACCTGGTCATCGCCACCACCACGGTGATGGAAGCGCTGGCCGCAAAGGACAGGCTGCCGCCACGGGCCGTCAAGCTGGCGCGCATGGTCGCGGGCATCGGCGCCAAGGCCGGCACGCCGCGCCCGCCCATCGGTGATTCCGCCCAGTTCCGCCGGACAATTCTGGAAGCACACAACATCGCCTATGTGGACCCCGCCTCCGGCGGCATCACCGGGGTCTTTTTTCTTTCCCAGGCGGACCGGCTGGGCGTGGGCAAAGAGGTGCGCGCCAAGGCGGTGCTGCAACGCAACGGCACCGGCGTTGCCGCCGCCGTGGCGGACGGGCGCGCGCAATATGGCGTGACCCTGGTCAGCGAGATGCTGCCAGATCCGGGGGTGACGGTATGGCCGCTGCCCGACGACCTGCAGATGACCACCATCTATGCCGCCGCCGTTGCCAGCGATGCCAAAAACGCACTGGACGCATCCGCCCTGCTGGACGACCTTCAGGGCCAAAAGGGCCGCGATGCCAGCCGCAAGGCGGGGCTGATGCCGGTTTCGCCACAAGTTTCGCCATAAAAGAAGCACCGACAAGACCATCAAAGGGAGACGTTTCATGGATCGCCGCAAATTCTTTTCCGTCACCGGGGCCGGCGCGGCCGCCGCGGCGGCGGGCAGCCTGGGCACCACCGGCCTTGCCACCGCGCCCGCCCAGGCGCAGGCGGGCGGCAAGCTGCCGCCGCTGAAGGCGCTGCTGGGCCACCAGTTCGGCACCCTGACCGAGCGCAGCGCCTCCTGGGTGGCGCGCTATGGCGTGGACGCCATCTGCACCAGCCCGGTGACCACCGACCCCACCCGCCTCTATCCCACCCCGGAAGAGATGCGGAAGATGCAGGACCTGGCCGCCAAGTGGAAACTGAACGTGGTGATGGTGGACAGCGTGCTGCTGACCTCCTCGCACATTGACCGTGAAAAGAACCCGGCGATCATGCTGGCGCAGAGCCCGCAGCGCGACCGCGACATCGAATCCTTCCAGAACCATATCCGCACCTGCGCCGCCACCGGCATCAAGACGCTGAAATACAACATGTCGCTGCTGGGCGTGGTGCGCAGCGGCCATATTCCCGGCCGCGGCGACACCATCGTGGAGAAGTTCAACGCCAAGGAAGCGCTGGCCAAGAACCCGCCCTTGACCCGCGCGGGCGTGGTCAGCCCCGACGCCTTCTGGGAGCGCATCAACTATTTCCTGGAGCGCGTGGTGCCGGTCGCCAACGAATACAAGGTCCGCATCGCCTGCCATCCGCAGGACCCGGGCACGCCGCCGGAAGGCTATCAGGGCATCCACAATGTGCTGGGCACCATCGACGGCATGAAGAAATTCATCACCCTGCATGAAAGCCCGTATCATGGCTTCAACTTCTGCCAGGGCACGGTGTCGGAGAACCTGGAAAACCCCAAGGAGGAAATCTTCGACGTCATCCGCTATTTCGGCACGCGCAAGAAGATCTTCAACGTCCATTTCCGCAACATTCGCGGCAAGCGCAACGACTTCGTGGCGGAAATCTTCCCCGACGAGGGCGAGATCGATTTCGTCAAGGCGCTGCGGACCTATCGCGAGATCGGCTATGAGGACATGCTGATGCCCGACCATGCGCCCGCCGTGCCGGGCGACCCCAATGCCAGCCGCGAGAATTTCCCCTTCATCTTCGGCTATATCCGGGGCCTGATGGACGCCGAGCGCCGCCGCGAGGCCTGATCCACTTTCACACGACAAAGAAAGGGCGCGGAGATCCTGTCTCCGCGCCCTTTTGCTTTGCGGATGAACGGCGGATGAACGAAGCGCGGTTTGCCGCTAACCGGATGTTTGCAGGTTTGCGCCAGTCTTGGCCGCGAGGGTGCACAACACAAGCGACCGGCCGCACGGCCGGCGTGGGGATGACCATATGCGCCTTCTCAAGACCGGCAGCGCCCTGGCGGCGCTCGCCCTTTTTATCCAGCCCGCCTTTGCCGCCTGCATCGGAAAATCGGACGCCGCCGCCCTCAAGATCGCGGTGATGCGCCAGCAACTGATCGTCGCCGCCCTGAAATGCGGCGAGGCCGGTTCCTATCACCTGTTCGCTGACGGTTTCCGCGACGATCTCAAGATCGCCGATACATCGGTGCAGGATTTCTTCGCGGCGCGCGGCGGCAAGGCGGAATACATCGCTTTCCGGGGCAAGGCCGCCAAGCTGGCCTGGGCCGAACAGGCCGCCGACGCCAAGGGCTTCTGCGCCGATGCGCGGGCGCTGCTGGACGACGCCAAGCAGTATCGCAGCCTGTCCGACTTCGCCCAAAGCCGCTCCGGCACCATCCGGGACGGAAGCCTGTGTCTCCCCGCGCCGGAAAAACCGGCCGTCGCCGCAAAGCCCCTTGCAAGGCCCCTGGCAAATCCCGTGACAAATCCTGTGGCAATGCCCGTGGCGCGCCCTGCCAGCGCCAGGCCGCCCGCCATCGCGGTTCGCACCGCGCGCGTGATGCCGGTGGATGCGCCAGCGGTGCGCGCGCCCGCGCCGCTGGCGGCCAGACCCGTCAACCCGCGCGTTCAGCAGGCCGACCTCGCCAGGGCCGACCTGTCGCGCGCGCCGGTGGAACCGTTCCGCGTCACTTATTATGTGCCGCCGCTGGAAAGCTATGACGTGGAGGAGCCGCGCCAGACAGCGCAGGCCGAACCTGCCCGCTATCAGCGCCGCGACTGGGGCGAGCGCGCCTATGGCCCGCCGCCCGGCTGGACGAACCAGTGGCGCATGGCCTGGCGCGAGCCGGATGCGCGTTATGACGACCGGCGCGCCTATGACGATGCCGCTTACGATGCGCCGTACGATGCCTGGTATGACAGTGATAACCGCTGGGATTGGTAGCCGGAGTGTCAGCCCAGCAGGCCGCATGGTGAAGCCATGCGGCCGTCAGCGTTAGGCTGCGCAACCAATATCAAAGCGTCAGCCCAGCAGGCCGCATAGTGAAGCCATGCGGCCGTCAGCGTTAGGCTGCGCGACCAGATTTAAGGTTCCACCCGCTCCAGCTTGCCGATCATCAGGATATAGGCCAGCGCGCCCATCACCGCGATGCAGGCGATATAGGTCAGGCCCGGGGCGAAGTTTCCGCCCTGGGCCAGATAGCCGATGATCAGCGGCGTTGAGATGCCCGACAGGTTGGAGATGAAGTTGAAGGTGCCGCCGGTCAGGCCGATCAGGCGGCGCGGCGCCACCGACGAGACCAGCGACCAGCCGATGCTGGCCATGCCGTTGCCAAAAAAGGCCAGCGCCATGAAGGCGATCACCAGTTCGGGCGAGTCCACATAATTGGCCCCGATGATGGTGCTGGAGAGCAGCAGGCCGAAGATGATGGGCGTCTTGCGCGCCAGGCCCAGGCTCTTGCCGCTGCGCAGCAGCCGGTCCGACAGCTGCCCCGACAGTTGCGTGCCGATGAAGGCGGCGATGAAGGGCAGCGAGGCATAGACGCCGGTCTTGATGATGGACAGGCCGCGGAACTCCACCAGATAGGTGGGGAACCAGGTCAGGAAGAACCACTGGCAGGAGGTGACGGCGAACTGGCCCAGATAGACGCCCCACAGCTTGCGATACTTGAAGACGGTGCCGAAGTCGGCCAGCGACAGTTTGGCCTTTGCCTTGCGCGCACCGTCGCTGTCCAGGTCCACCAGGCCGCCGCCCGCCTCGATATAAGCGATCTCGGCGGCGTTGGCGCGCGACTGGCGCGGCGTGCGGTAGCGCAGCAGCCAGAAAATGCCCCAGACGATGCCGCCCACGCCGGTGGTGTAGAACACCGCGCGCCAGCCATAGCCCGCCTGCAGCCATAGCAGCAGCGGGGTCAGGAAGGCCAAGCCGATGAACTGGCCGGAGACATAGAAGCCGATCGCCCCGGCCCGCTCGCGGTCGGGAAACCAGCTGGTCACCACCTGGTTGTTGATCATGTAGGACGGCGCTTCCAGCGCGCCGATCAGCAGGCGGATGCAGATCAGCGACACCAGGCTGCCCACCACGCCCAGCAGCACGGTGGCGATGGACCACAGGATCAGGATGGCGGGATAGAAGATGCGCGGGGCGATACGGTCCACCAGCCAGCCGCCGGGAATCTGGCAGAAGGCATAGGTCCAGCCGAAGGCCGACAGGATCCAGCCCATCTGCACCGTGTCGAAGCCCAGCTCGTGCCGCATGGCGGGCGCGGTGATGGAAAGGTTGCTGCGGTCCAGATAGGTGATGACCACGCTGACGAACAGCATGCACATCACCAGATAGCGTACGCGCGTCGGCTTGCCCGCCAGAATGTCGGTCATGTTATTGCCTTGCCCCCATTACCATTGCGCACCCATTACCATTCCGCAAAAGACCCATCGGCATGCCGCCACACGGGCGGCCGCCAGCGATGTCCGTCTTTCGCCGCGCGCCGCACGGCCTCTTCGTTGATCGTCACGCCCAGCCCCGGCCCGCCCGGTATCGCCACATGCCCATCGGCATAGGCGAAGACCGACGGATCGGCCAGATAATCCAGCAGGTCGCCCGTCCGGTTGTAATGGATGCCCAGGCTCTGCTCCTGAATCACCGCATTGTGGCACACCGCGTCGAGTTGCAGGCAGGCCGCCAGCGCGACCGGCCCCAGCGGGCAATGCAGCGCCACCGCCACGTCATAGGCCTCGGCCATGGCCGCGATCTTGCGCGTTTCGGTGATGCCGCCCGCATGGCTGGGATCGGGCTGGATGATGTCCACCAGCCCGTCCGACAAAATCTTCTTGAAGTCCCAGCGCGAGCACAGCCGCTCGCCCAGCGCGATGGGGGCGCTGGTGACGTTTGCGATCTCGCGCAGGCCCTCGGCATGTTCGGCCAGCAGCGGCTCCTCGATGAACATCAGGCGGAAAGGATCGAGTTCGCGGGCCAGGATTTTCGCCATCGGGCGATGCACCCGGCCATGAAAATCCACCGCGATGCCGAAATCCGGCCCCATCGCCGCGCGCAAGGCCGCGACCCGCGCCACCGCCGCATCCACCTTGGCGTGGCTGTCCAGATAATGCAGTTCCTCGGTCGCCAACAGCTTGACGGCGGTGAGGCCCTTGGCCGCCGCGTCTTTTGCGCCCGCCACCAGATCGTCGGGGCGGTCGCCGCCGATCCAGCCATAGACGCGCATCCGGTCGCGCACCGGCCCGCCCAGCAGCGCATGCACCGGCCGGTTCAGCACCTTGCCCTTGATGTCCCACAGCGCCTGGTCGATGCCCGCCAGCGCGCTCATATGCAGCGCGCCGCCGCGATAGAAGCCGCCGCGATACAGGACGGTCCAGTGATCCTCGATGGCCGCGGGGTCCTTGCCGACCAGGTGATCGGCCATTTCGGCCACCAGCGCGGCGACGGTTTCGGCGCGGCCCTCGACGATGGGCTCGCCCCAGCCGGTCACGCCCGCATCGGTCTCGATCTTGAGAAACAGCCAGCGCGGCGGCACCACAAAAGTGGTGAGCTTGGTGATTTTCATGCCGCCGGTTTTCCGCCCCAAGTCAGGGCTTTTGCGGCCCTTTGCCGGACAGTGACCCTGAATCCGGTGCTGTGCAAGCTTGTCGCAGGGGCGATGCCGCGCATGGGAAAATCCGGCTTTTGTCCCTATATTCCCGGCATGAGCGAACATACCAGCGTGACGTTGCGTGAAGCCGCCCTGCGGAGCCTGAAGGGCCGCTGCCCCTGCTGCGGCGAGGGCGCCCTGTTCAAGTCCTACCTCAAGCAGGTGGACAATTGTTCCGTCTGCGGTGAGTCCCTGGGCCAGATTCGGGCCGACGATGCCGCGCCCTGGGCGACCCTGATCGTGGTCGGCCACATTTTCCTGCCGCTGGTCTTCCTGTTCAACTGGGACTGGATGCCGTTATGGGTTGCGATGGTGTCGATGTCGGCGCTGGTCGCGGCGATGTGCCTGGCGATCCTGCCTCGCGCCAAGATGCTGTTCATCGGCATCCTGTGGCAGACCCGCGCCCCCGGTTACGCCCCGGTCGAGCTGGGCTAGCCGCAGCCGCTTTTCCTTCACCGCCTTCCAGGCAGGAGCAGGCATGGGCCTGCGCCTGTTTCAGAAGCTGTTTGCGCGTGCCGTCCAGCTTCACCGCCGGATGCCCAGCCGCTCGTGAACGGGACAGCAGACGGAATCCATATTGCGCACCCAATGTTTCTATGCGCATCATCGCGGCATCGAACGCACCGGGGGGCGCGTCCAGTGCAATTTCATATTTCGCGCTGAAAGGGAGATTTTCATGAAAATCATTTTTGGCATGGCTGCCGTGGCGCTGTTGGCGCTGTCCGGCACGGGTCCGGCGGCGGCGGCCGGCTGCAATGGCGTCGTCAATCCGCTGGTCTGGGGCTGCGCCGCCTGGGACAACAATAACGGCCCGCAATATCCCAACTATCGCGCGCCGGCCCGGAGCAACGCCGCGCCCCAGGTCACGCGCGGCAACGCCAGCGGCATCATCAGCAACAATGCAACGCAGGGCATCACCACCCAGCGCGGCGCCGGGATCGTCTCCGGCGGTGCGGGCAATATCGTCGCCGGCGGCGCGGGCAACTAGGCATTATCACGGGCGGGCCGCATCACGGCCCGCCCGTCTTCACGCATGACGCATGTGCGATCATCCCATGCGCGTAACCGCGCGGGACTCTCATCGGTTTCATCCGGGTTTTGAAGGTTCGTGTCGCGCCTGACGCACACGCTCAAGGCGCTGCCCGCGCGCGGCGCTTGTCATTTCCTTGCCTCGCCAGACCGCTTTCTGAGACGTCCGCGCTTTCGCCTGACGCGCGCCCGCTCAAGGCGCTGTCGCGCGCGGGCGCTTGTCATTTCCTTGCCTCGCCTGCGGCGACGCAAAGGAAATGGTGCCGCCTGCGTGACTCGAACACGCGACCCCCGCATTACGAATGAGATTGCCTTAGCTACGGAGGGGATACAAGGGGCACTGCGTAGGCCCATTGGCTCAACAATCTCGGCGCGATCCAATTGACACAGCCCGCTCGCGTCCGCACATGCTCGGAGAGGTTACGGCCATTTTGTTTCAACGGTGCTTCAATCAACGCGGTGTTGACGATGCCAAAGCTATCCTCGATTCGACTTACAAAGAAGATTGCAGAACAGGCCCAACCTAACACGTTCACCTCCGACGCAGTCCTCCGGGGGTTCGGCCTTATGGTCACTCCGGCGGGAACAAAATGCTTCGTGATTTCATATCGCCGGGAATCAGGAGGCCAAGGCAGGCAGGTCATAGGGCACTTCCCAGCCGATACGGTCGAGCAGGCGCGCACAGAGGCCCAACAGCGCCTTTCTGGCGTCAAGGCAGGCCGGGACCCAGCCAAGGAACGCAAGGCTTCCAGGGCGACCCCAACAGTCTCAGCGCTGGCAGAGTTGTATCTAGGGGAATATGCCTCCGCGCGGCATCTACGTGACAGCACCGTTAGGGATGCCCGAGCAGTACTGAAGCACGCCAATTCGGCGCTTGGATCAAGGAAGGTCAATGATCTTACCGTCGCAGAGGTTAGAGCACTTCACGGGCGGGTCGCTCATGACGTCGGACGATACCAGGCCAACCGACTTCTTGCGGTGCTGAAGCGGATGTTCAGCTTGGCCATTGAAAAAGGCTGGTTGACCACAAATCCGTGCCAGTCCGTAATTAAGTTCCAGGAAGATCAGCGCTGGAGAAATCTCTCCGGAGACGAGGTGAGCCGCCTTCTGCTCGCTTGCCATGATTGCCCTGACCAAAGCGCAGCGAATGCCGTAAGGCTGCTGCTATTCACCGGAGCACGCCTCAGGGAGGTTCTGACGGCACGGTGGAATCAATTCGATTTGGACCGGGGAGTTTGGGAAAAGCCATCGGCACATACTAAGACGCGCCGCCAACACAGGGTGGAATTGGACGGTCCGGCGCTCCTGTTGTTGCGCGACATGCACCGCCATACCAATGGAATATTCCTATTTCCCGGTAAGACAACGAGCTCGGAGTTCGGATACTTACTGCCGAGAAGCGACTTGAAGCGCCCTTGGGCATGGCTCCGCGAGCGGGCGGGGTTACATGACGTCCGCCTTCATGATCTACGGCGAACCACTGCCTCCTTTATGCTTGAAGGCGGTGCAAGCCTTTCAACTATCGGGAAGACCTTAGGCCACACTCAAATGGCCACCACCGCACGGTACGCGCATTTATCGGGGTCATTGCAACGGGAGGAACTGCGGAAGGCAGGGGAAAGGATGGCATCGCTCGCTTTGGGCCCCCGAATGTTGTGCTGAGCGGGCGCGCATACCCACCAGATATGGTATGCTTCCATTGTTCCTATAGGCCCACCCCTGCCCCCTGTGCTTACCCCCAAGGGATTAGGGTTCTAGCTGGGACATAGAATGGAGATGGCAAGGAATGACTGCGGTTCCAGATCCCAAGCGGATTGCCAGGGTATTTCTACCTTACTTCAGTGAGCAGTCGGACTACCTAAAGGAACATGGGATCCAGCTTGCATATTACACGAGCTGTGAAACTGCCGACAAAATAATTCGGAATAGGGAATTTTGGTTGCGTGACTGCAGGCTTATGAATGACAGCACGGAAGTCACTCATGGCATATCAATTATTGATGCTTATTTCTCGGGCGAGCACGGAAAGGCTTTCTTCGCAGCTTTGGATGAAATCAGAAGTGGGGTAGCCCGTAGAGCATTCGAGCTTTTCCATGAGTGGAAGACTGCACGCGACGCACAAGCATTTGTTATGTCCTTCTCGCGTCATGCGCAGCCCAAGTCACCCCTCGCGGAAAATGAGAAGGCTCATGGCAGGTTGTCAATGTGGCGCGGATATGGCGGCCCCGACAACGTTGCAATGATATTCAAGGTTCCATTCGGTCAAGATTCAGATGGCAGCCTTATGCTATTCCTTAGTCCCGTTGGCTATTTCGAGAGTGTTGATGCCCAAATCGCTCAAGTGATAGCCAACGCACGCGCTGAAAAAGAACTCCTTCGGGATGCCCCTGAAGACATGGTTACGATGGCTATGTTTGTTATGTTCGTGATGGCAGCCACGAGTCTTAAGCATCCAGGGTTTATGGAGGAAGACGAGTGGCGGCTGATTTATCTCCCTTCAACTTGGCGTTCTAAGTTGGTGCGCGAGGTGTCGGTCGAAATTCGCCCAGGTCACCCAGAGATTGTTTGCCAGGTACCTCTTTCGGCATTTAGTAAGGCTGGCATTTCCGGCATAGACTTGAAGACGGCCTTGGATCGCGTAATCGTAGGGCCTTCAGAATTTCGTGACGAAATTGGGCGATACATCGCTGATGCATTAAGGGCAGTCGGCATCGAAGACGCAGATGCTCGCGTGAAACAATCTGAGATTCCGTTTCGGCGCCTTCTTTAAATCAATAGAAACGTAATTTTCTCGCTTCTGAACCATTCAGCAGCATCGCTTAGCGACCGTCCCAGGCGCGGCTCATGCACTCTTCATACTCCCGGCTACCTGCCTCGCCCCACTCACCGCATCGAAGCTGTTGTATTTGATAGCTCGTTAGCCTGTGTTCCGCGCTGCCAATGGCATGCTCCGGCAACGTTGGCCACCACCAAGCCGGTCTAAATACTAGCCCCACGAGGATGTAGCAGGCCGCTGCGAGCCCTACAGCCTTCAAGATGGCCGCTTTCCCGCTCTTAGTCTTTATCGTGTTCATCGCCGGTTGACCCCCATGAATAAGTCTGAGGGAATTTTGTTGCTTTAAAGCGGTTGGTCAATAAGCAACATAGCCGCTCACTGGCCGCATGGATTTTAGGCAGGTCTTTGCCACAAACCTTCGGCGCGAGCGGCTAGGTCACGGCCTCTCTCAGGAAGAACTTGCCTTCCAAGCGGACATAAACCGTACCTATCTCAGTAAGTTGGAAAAGGGAGCCTCGTGGCCCGGGCTCGAAGTAATCTGTAAGCTCGCCAAGGTATTAAAGATTGAGCCCTACCAGTTGATCCAAAGGCCGACCCCGCCGACCAAGCCTAAAAGGGCTATTGCGAGTTAGAGGGGGGGAGCCTCAAGGCTACAAAAATATCCGCCAGAGAATTAGACATTTCCTGTAGGTCGAAACAGCCAAGGCAAAAGTAGACTGCCCAACCCAACACCCAAGCATTGGGCCACCAGGAACAGCGGCACCGATTGCGGCGCGATGCCAGAAAATGAGTCCGTAAGGCTGCGGGCCAGCGTCACCGCCGGATTGGCAAAGGACGTCGAGGCCGTGAACCAGTAAGCGCCCGTGATGTACAGCCCCACCAGCATCGGTATGCGGTCACGCGCGAAACGGATGCCGCCCGCGATGGTAAGCAGCAGGCCAAAGGTGGCGATGAATTCCGCCAATCCTTGCGATGCGCCATCGCGGACCTTTCCGGAGATTTCCAGCACCGGCATGGCGAACATGGCATGCGTGATCCAGACACCCGCAAGCGCCGATACCGTCTGCACCGCGCCATAAGCCAGCGCGGCGGGCCAGGCGATTTCGCGCCGGATGGCGAAGAACAGGGTGACGGCGGGATTGAAGTGCGCGCCTGACAATGGCCCGAACACGCTGATCAGCACGACCAGCGCCGCACCCGTCGCCACCGCATTCGCCAGCAGCGCAAGCCCGGTGTTACCGCCGCAGAGACGTTCGGCCATGATGCCGGAGCCCACCACGGCAACCAGCAGCAAGGCGGTGCCAAGGCCCTCGGCGGCCAGCCTGCGTGCAAGACCGGGCATGTCAGACCAGCCGCTGACCATTACTGTCCACGACCTGCTCGCCATCTTCCTTGGTGAAGGCGCCGCGCTGCGGTTCGATCAGCAGGTCGAGAACCAGTTCAGACGGGCGGCAAAGTTTCGCGCCCAGCGGCGTCACCACGATGGGCCGGTTGATCAGGACGGGATGCGCCATCATGGCGTCCATAAGCGCATCTTCGGACAGCGCGGGATCGCCCAGGCCCAGTTCGTGAAAGGGCGTGCCTTTCTCGCGCAGCAAAGCGCGCGCCGGAATGCCCATCAGCTTCAGCAGGGCGGCAAGCTCCTGCCGCGAAGGCGGGGTTTTCAGATACTCGATCACCTGCGGCTCGGCACCAGTGTTGCGGATCAGGCCCAGCGTGTTGCGCGAGGTGCCGCAGGCGGGATTGTGATAGATGGTGGTCATTGCTGCTTGCCGATATCCGTCATCTTGTGTTGTAGCGACATACGGTCAAGCGCCGAGAGCTTGAGATTGGCGAACGCACCCAGGCGGTTGTTCAACATGCGATAGGTTTCAGCGAAGGCTAGCGCGATCTCTGCGGGCGAACCCTCCACAGCGGCAGGATCGGGCATACCCCAATGTGCCGTCATAGGCTGGCCCGGCCATACCGGGCAGGCTTCTCCGGCCGCATTGTCACAGACTGTAATCACGAAATCGAGTTTTGGCGCGCCGGATACGGCGAACTCATCCCACGGCTTAGATCGCAGGCCCTCCACTGGATGGTCCAGCCTTCGCAACAGGTCAATCGCATGCGGATTGACTAGCCCTCTCGGCTGCGAACCGGCAGAGTAGGCCGTAAAGCGGTCGGCACCTATCTTGTTCAGAATGGCCTCCGCGATGATCGAACGTGCAGAATTTCCCGTGCACAAGAACAGCACATTATATGTCATGGCACCCTCTATCGGCTGGCGCGCTTCGGCGGGCAGCATTGGTTGACGGTTTGAGCCAGCGGAGCACATATCTCCGCATTGCCACCGCAACAGTCCTCGGTCAGAAACAGCAAAAGGCCACTCATTGCTGCGAAATCGGCGGCATAGATAATGGAGCGTCCATCTCGGCGAGCATGGACAAGGCGTGCATTCGCAAGAACCAGCAGTTGCGCAGAGAGTGTATTGGGGGCGACCCCTTGCTTGCGTGCGATCTCTCCGGCCGCAAGGCCATCCGGCCCCGCTTTCACAAGCGCACGGAAAATCCCTAAACGCCCTTCATGCGACAGGGCTGAAAGTGCGGCGACAGCGTCCTTGCTTTTCATATTTCCAAGATACATGAAATATACGACAATTAAAAGACGGCTCGCGGAGTTTTTGCATGACTGACTTTCCGGCACTTAATCTTGCATTCCTTCCCGGCCCTGACGTGGAGAAGCTAGAGCCGGTGATGCGCGTCGCCCACGCCCCAAGAATCCTCTTGTTGTATGGATCTCTACGGAAGCGCTCATTCAGCCGCCTACTCGTAGAAGAAGCAGCGCGGATACTTGAGAATCTGGGAGCGGAGGTGCGCATATTCGATCCGCGTGATCTTCCCCTGCCAGATGCCACTATGCCCGATCATCCCAAGGTCAAGGAGTTGCGGGCGTTGTCACAGTGGTCTGAAGGCCAGGTCTGGTGCAGCCCGGAGCGGCATGGGGCGATCACGGCGGTGATGAAAGCTCAAATTGACTGGATACCGCTGGAAATCGAGAGCATACGTCCAACGCAGGGTCGGACGCTTGCAGTAATGCAAGTAAGCGGAGGGTCACAATCCTTCAATGCGGTGAACACTTTGCGCCTGCTAGGTCGCTGGATGCGCATGATTACCATTCCTAACCAGTCTTCAGTACCGATGGCCTACAAGGAGTTCGATGAGAGCGACCGCATGAAGCCGTCCAGCTACTATGACCGCGTGGTGGATGTGATGGAGGAGTTGGTCAAGTTCACACTGCTTACGCGCGACCGCGCGGACTATCTTGTAGATCGCTACAGCGAGAGGAAAGCCTCCGCCCACAAGGCCATAGCTGCGGAACTAACCTCTGCGGCGATGAACCATGAAAAATGATTGAGTAATATGGGGGCATTCCAAATATTTTGGCGATGGCTGCATTAATCTGGGTACGGAATTTGATTGCCAAAAGAAGTGCTTTGCAGTAGGGTGGCGTTCTAGATTGCTCTCCGGTTCAGAGTGAATATCTAGGCGCGATTGGAAATTGCCGCTCGCTTCAGCGAGTACCTTGTCCGCTCACCCAATGGTGTACAGCGGCAAACGCCCCTAAAGGTGGGCAGGCTCTCAGACCCTTTAGAGAGCCCCGTCTCCGCAGTTTCGCCGCTGCGGGGCTAATCCTTCACACTATGAAAGCGACTCGAATTCCGGTGCATAAGCATCCGGGCATCTATGCCCTTGTGGATGAAGCGGCTTGGAAAAAATACACCGAGCTCAAATTTAGCGAGAGCATTAGCTTAGATAGCAACGGCCGCGGCCAATTCTATCCCAAAACCATGGCTTATCTTCCTGATCCCACGCGCAGATCAGTGACCATGCCCTTGGCGCGAATACTCGTAGCAATCCATAGGAAGATGTGTGGACTTCCACTTGATGGCAATGGCTGGACAGTACGCTGCAAAAATGGCGACCGCTTAGACCTGAGAAGTGAAAATCTGGAAGTCGTGCCTGCCAGGGGACAGCGAAATAGTTTCAATGCTTGCTGGGCAGTGAATGACCGTTGGCGAATATTCGAGGCTGGCGGTAACCCGAAAGAAGAAATCCGGCTAGCTAGAGCGTTGCATCGGGCAGCAAAAAAGTGCGCCACACACAAATCTGAAAGCGTACAGACACCTACACTGAACTCCCCCCGCGCCCCCGGTCAGCAGCCACACCCGGCAGCATCCGAAAAGGCATCACCTCGGGAGGAACTATGAACTCCTTAGACCCAAAGTTGGTGCTCACTACTACGGAGGCGGCGGACCTTATGGGCATAAGCCCAAGGACGTTGGAAGACTGGCGATGGAAGGGGATCGGCCCGGCGTTCTTCAAGCTTGGCCCCAGGTTGGTGCGCTATCGCCTTGCAGACGTCGAGGCGTTCACGTTCCAAACCAGGCAACTAAACACAGGGGGTGGCGAAATGTCCTAGCCTCCAATGGGGTCAGCCAACGAGGTAGCGTCAACGGTGCTTCAACGCCAAAGAACGCGGCGGGCAGCATTCACGTAAGCTATTGAATTGAATGGTGCCGCCTGCGTGACTCGAACACGCGACCCCCGCATTACGAATGCGATGCTCTACCGGCTGAGCTAAGGCGGCTTCCGGTTGTTCCGGAAACGGGGCGGAAACTACTGATCCGCCCCGCCTTCCGCAACAGCCAAAGCTGGCCCGGAACCCCTTAAGGCCCGGTTTCGCGCGCGATTGCCCGCCTATTCCCCATAGGAAATGCGCCAAATCTTGCCTTTGTTGGAGTCCGCGACATACAGCGCCCCGTCCGGCCCCACGGCCACGCCCACCGGGCGATAGGGGGCGGTCTTGATATTCTTGTCGCCCGGCCCGGCAAAGCCCTCGGCAAAGGCCACCGGCCTGCCCGCCTTGCGGCCCTGGAACGGCACGAAGACGATATTGTAGCCGTTGCGCCCGCCCGGCACGGCGGTGGGATCGCTGCCGCCATGCATGGCGAAGAAGGCGCCGCCGCGATAGCCGCGGGGGAACTGGGTGCCGTTATAGAAAGCCAGGTCCAGCACCGCCGGGCGCAGCGGCTGGAACGCCGCCACCGGGGCGGCATATTTGCCGTCGGTCACCACCGTCTTGCCGTCGCCGCCATATTCCGGCGCGGCCAGCCGCACCTTCCGCGCGCCGTCCCAATAGGTATAGGGCCAGCCCATGTCGGTGCCCTTGGCAATGCGGTGCATCTCGTCGGCGATGGCATTGTCCTGCGCCTGGCTCACCAGATCGGGCCAGCCCTTGGACGTGCCGTCGCGGCCATGCATGCCGCCATACAGGCTGTCGCCCTCGCGCCAGTCCATCGCCGCCATGTTGCGGATGCCGGTGGCGTAATGCGCGCCGTCGGCCAGGGTCTGGCCCGGCTTGCTGTCGTCAAAGCGCCAGACGCCGCCGCGCGTTTCCAGCAGCGGGCAGGGCCTGAGGCCCACCGGCTTGGCGTCCTTGGGCGCGTTGGGATCGGGGCAGTTGTTGGTGCCGCCGCCGCCGTCAATGCCGACATACAGCCCGCCCTTGCCGTCAAAGGCGATGGGATGATTGCTGGCGGTCAGACCGTCCACGATCACTTCGGGTTTCGCACCGGGCACAAGCTGATCGTCCAGCTGGAAACGGACGATGGACGTGCCCGACGCGGCATAGAGATAGCCCTTGTGGATACGGATGCCCGTGCCCTGGTCCACGCCCGCGATGGCCGCCTTTTGCAGCACGGTATGATCCGGCGCCAGGCGCAGCGCCACGATGCCGACCGACGGCTGGTCGCGGCCGTGGCGGGTGGAGACATAGATGTCATGCCCGCGCAGGGCCATGTGCCGGATCGGCCCCAGCCCTTCGGCCACGACCTGGGCATGGAAGCCCTTGGGCAGGACCAAGTTATCAGGTTCCGCCGCCGATGCGGGCACTGCAATGAAAGCCGCGGCCAGCGCGGCGAAAGACATCCGGATCATTCCCCAACCCCAAATTGTTTGTGGCGGGACGCTAGAGCATTTCCACGATTCATAAAATCGCGGAAATGCTCTAATTTATTGATTTGTCGCGGTTCCGAACGGAAAAGCGTGCGCGCTTTTCCTGGAACCGCTCTAGGCCCGGCCCCGAACGGCGTCAACGCCCGCGCGGATGGGCCTTTTCATAGGTTTCCAGTAGCTGGCGGGTGTCCATCGCGGTGTAGATCTGGGTGGTGGACAGCGAGGCATGGCCCAGCAGTTCCTGCACGCTGCGCAGGTCGCCGCCGCCCTGCAGGATATGGGTGGCAAAGGAATGGCGCAGGGCGTGCGGCGTGGCTTTTTCCGGCAGGCCCAGCCGCCCGCGCAGGGACTGCATCAGGCCCTGTGCCTCGCGCGCGCTCATCGGCCGCCCGCGCCGCGACAGGAACAGCGGCGAGGACGGCGCACCGGTAAAGGGCAGCCTGTCGGCATAATCCTGCAACGCCGCGCGCAGCACCGGCAGCACCGGCACGCTGCGTTCCTTGCGGCCCTTGCCCAGCACGGTCAGCGTCTCGCCCAGCGGCACATCGCCCCGCTTGAGGCCCAGCGCCTCGGAAATGCGAAGCCCCGCGCCATAGAGCAGCGTCAGCAGCGCCGCGTCGCGCGCGCCCAGCCATTCCACATCATGCGCGCCCGCCTCGGCGATCGCGCGTTCAGCATCAACCGGCGACAAAGGGCGCGGCAGGGCGCGGCGCACACGCGGTGTGCGAATGGAACGGGCGGCGGCATTTTCCAGCACGCCTTCTTTGGCCAGGAACTTGTAGAAGCTGCGGACCGCCGCCAGCGCCCGCTGCACCCCGCCCGCGCCCAGACCTTCGGCGCGGCGGGCGGTGATGAAGGCGCGGATATCGGCGGGCGTCAGTTTCGCCAGCGTCTTCTGCGTGACCGCGCCACCGGTATGCCCGGCCTGGAAACCGATGAACCGCGCCACATCATCGCCATAGGCGCGCAGGGTGTGCGGCGAGGCGCGGCGCTCATGCGCCAACGCCTGCAACCAGGCCTTTCGCAGGGCGTCGGCCCCATCACCCAAGAGATTACCCCTTGATGACCACACCCGCCTTCTTGGCGTCGGCCTCGAACGCGGCCAGGCCCTTGTCGGTCAGCGGGTGGTTCAGCAGCGCCTTGAACACCGATGACGGCATGGTGGCGACATCGGCACCCGCCAGCGCCGACTCGCGCACATGCTGCACATGGCGCACCGAGGCGGCGAGAATCTCGGTCTTGAAGCTGTAATTGTCATAGATGGCGCGGATGTCGTGGATCAGCCCCATGCCGTCATCGCCCACATCGTCCACCCGGCCGATAAAAGGCGAGATGAAGCTGGCGCCCGCCTTGGCCGCCATCAGCGCCTGCACCGCCGAGAAGCAGAGCGTGACATTCACCATCGTGCCCTCGCCCGACAGCCTGGCGCAGGCTTTCAGCCCCGCCCAGGTCAGCGGCACCTTCACCGCGATGTTCTTGGCGATTTTCGTGAAGATCGCCGCTTCCCGGATCATGCCGTCATAATCGGTGGCCAGCACCTCGGCGCTCACCGCGCCCGGCACGATGGAACAGATCTCGCGCAGCGATTCGACATAGTCCTTGCCGGTCTTGGCGGCCAGGCTGGGATTGGTGGTGACGCCATCCACCAGGCCGCTGGCGGCATATTCGCGGATTTCGGCCACATCGGCGGTGTCGAGAAAGATTTTCATGGCGGACCTGCTGACCTTTTGATTGACCTTGGGAATGGGCGGGAGGAAGTGTAGCCCATCATGCGGCCCCGCTTAAACCCCACGCCACCTGCGGAATTGCCGCAAAAAACCGTCACCGGCGTGCTGCTGCCGCGGCCATTGGCGGGGGCCTATGACTACAAGCTGCCGCCCGGCGTGGCGGCGCGGCGCGGGCTGCTGGTGGCGGCCCCGCTGGGCAACAGCGAACTTCTGGGCGTGGTCTGGGGATCGCCCGACGGCGCGGTGGGCGACAACCGGCTGAAACAGGCGCAGCCGCTGGAGGGCGCGCCCGCCCTGCCGGAGAAACTCTGCGATTTCATCGACTGGGTGGCCGGTTACACCCTGAACCCGCCGGGCGCGGTGCTGGCAATGGCGCTGCGCAGCCGGGGCGCGTTCGAGCCGGAGGGCAAGCGCATCGCCTATCGGCGCGGGGATGTGACGCCGCCGCGCATGAGCGAGGCGCGCAAGCGGGCGCTGGCCATCGCCGATGACGGGCTGGCCCGCAGCGTGCCGGGACTGGCCGAGGATGCCAATGTCTCCAGCGCCGTGATCCGCGGGCTGATCCAGCAGGGCGCGCTGGTGGCCACCGAACTGCCGGAGTTCCAGCCCTTTCCCGCGCCCGATCCCGGCTTTGGCGCGCCGCAGATGAATGACGGCCAGCGCCCGGCGGCGGATGCGCTGCGCGGCGCGGTCGCGGCCAAAAGCTTTTCCGCGCACCTGCTGGACGGCGTTACCGGGTCGGGCAAGACCGAAGTCTATTTCGAGGCGGTGGCCGAGGCGCTGCGGCAGGACCGGCAGGT
>DASTMN010000129.1:0-2036 GCA_035714165.1 Rhizomicrobium sp. | reverse complement strand
GTGCGCTGGCTCCACTCGTCCCACAGGTAGATGTGCAGGTCGGTGCCGCAGATGGCGGTCTTTTCCAGCTTGATCAGCACCTCGTTGGGGCCGGGCTGGGGGACGGGAAGTTCCTCCATCCAGATGCCCTTGCCGGCCTCGCGCTTCACCAGCGCCTTCATCGTCTGCGTCATCGGACGTGGATCCAGGGAAATGAGGGCGCGGATTATACGCCCCGGCCATGGGCCGCCCTGTTGCAGGGCGCCTTGACAGGGGCGGAGGGGCAGCGAACCGGGTGCCGTAGGGCGAAAGTCATGGGTCGGCCGTGGTGACAGGTTCATTACAATCGGAACTTTCCTGCCAGTCCCGGGGTTTCCATGCGTTCGAACCTGCTTGCCGCCGCCATCGCGGTCCCGCTGTCCCTGCTTGCCGCCCACGCCGCCCAGGCGGGCGAGGGCATGTGGGTGCCACAGCAACTGCCCGAGATCGCCGGGCCGCTGAAGAAGGCCGGCCTGAAGCTGTCGCCGCAGCAGATCTCGAACCTGACCGGTGACCCGATGGGCGCCGTGGTCGCGCTGGGCGGCTGCACGGCCAGCTTCGTGTCGCCGAACGGCCTGGTGGTGACCAACCACCACTGCGCCTACGGCGCCATCCAGCTGAACTCCACCGCCGAGAACAACCTGATCAAGAACGGCTTCAACGCGCCCACGACCGGCGATGAAGTCAGCGCGGGTCCGAATGCCCGCGTGTTCGTGCTGGACGAAATCACCGACGTGACCAAGGACGCGAAGGCGGCCATCGCCTCCGCCGGCAACGATGCACTGGCGCGCACCAAGGCGCTGGAGACGTTCGAGAAGAAGCTGATCGCCGATTGCGAAGCCGACGCCGGCTTCCGCTGCCGCCTCTACAGTTTCTCCGGCGGCAACACATATCGCCTGTTCAAGAACCTGGAAATCAAGGACGTGCGCCTGGCGTACGCGCCTCCGGGCAGCGTGGGCAAGTACGGTGGCGACATCGACAACTGGATGTGGCCGCGCCACACCGGCGACTTCGCGTTCTACCGCGCTTACGTGGGCAAGGACGGCAAGCCGGCCGCGTTCTCCAAGGACAACGTGCCGTACCAGCCGAAGCATTGGCTGAAGTTCGCCGACCAGCCACTGGGTGCGGGCGACTTCGTGATGGTGGCTGGCTATCCCGGCTCGACCAATCGCTACGCGCTGGCGGCCGAGTTCGACAACACCGCGCAATGGACGTACCCGACCATCGCGCGCCACTACAAGAACCAGATCGCGATGGTGCAGGAGGCCGGTAAGAAGAACGCCGACATCCAGGTGAAGTACGCCAACACGATGGCCGGCTGGAACAACACCAGCAAGAACTACGACGGTCAGCTGGAAGGCTTCAAGCGTATCGATGCCGCCGGCCAGAAACAGCACGAGGAGGCTGCGGTGCTCGCATGGCTGAAGGGCCAGGGTGCGAAAGGCCAGCCGGCGCTGGACGCGCACGCGAAGCTGCTGGCCCTGCTGGAGCAGAACAAGGCCACGCGCGAGCGCGACCTGACCCTGGCGATGTTCAACAACACCGCGATGGTCGGTTCCGCCACGCAGCTTTACCGCCTTTCGATCGAACGCGAAAAGCCGAATGCGGAGCGCGAATCCGGCTACCAGGAACGCGACCTGCCAGCCATCGAGGGCGGCCTGAAGCAACTGGAACGCCGTTACGTGCCCGCAATGGACCGTCAGCTGCAGGAGTACTGGCTGGGCGAGTACCTGAAGCTGCCGGCCGACCAGCGCGTCGCCGCGGTGGACACCTGGCTGGGCGGCAACGACGCCGCGGCCGTCAAGCGTGCGCTTGATCGGCTGGCCGGCACCAAGCTGGGCACCACCGAGGAGCGGCTGACGTGGTTCGCGGCCGACCGCAAGGCGTTCGAGGCCAGCAAGGATCCGGCGATCCAGTACGCGGTGGCGGTGATGCCGACGCTGCTCAAGCTCGAGCAGGAGCGCAAGACGCGCACCGGCGAGAACCTGGCCGCGCGTCCGGTCTACCTGCAGGCGCTG
>DASTMN010000128.1:0-14022 GCA_035714165.1 Rhizomicrobium sp. | reverse complement strand
ACCGCGAACAGTTTCTGTCCCGTCATGGCACACCATCACCTGTTCAGGGTTTGTCACCGTTAAGGACTGCTTTACCGCAACCCCAACAGTGATAGCACTTTCGTAAGATCGCGGCTTATAGGATCGCGGCCATGGGCCAGTCCATTCCGGTTTTTCTCGTCCGCATCGTCGGCCTCCTGCTGGGGGGGCTGCTGCTGTTCGCCATGTTCCAGCCCGCGCGCGCCCAGCGGTTCGACGATTACGGCCTGACGCCCGTGGGCGCGGCCACCGATTTCACCCCCGCCACGGCCACCCTGCCGCGCACCGCCGCCGCCAGCGCCAACAACGGCTACAACGCCGCGCCGGTGAATGGCGGCTATGTGCCGCCCAATGGCGCTACGCCTTCCAATTACGGCTATAGCCCGGCGCCCAGCAGCCTGTCGGTCCCGGTCGCCACCAACGGCATGTATGCCGCACCGATGGGTGCGCCCGTGAATGCCCCGCAGGCACAATACCAGCCGCAATATCAGCCCGCGCCGCAGGCGATGGCCGTCACGCCGCCGCCCCAATATGCGGCGGCGGCGTCCCAGCCACCGCGCCCGCTGGGCGAGCCCACGGAATATGGCTACAAGCCGCTGCCGCCCACCCAGGCCAATGCAAATGGCTATGTCGCCGCGCCGCGCGGGGCCTATTACCCCGCCGCCGCCGCGCCCGGCGGCAGTCCCGACTATCTGCTGGGCGTGGGCGACAAGCTCAAGCTGACGGTGTTCGAGGAAGCCGACCTGTCTGGCGATTACACCATCGACAGTTCGGGCTTCATCCGCATGCCGCTGGTCGGCCAGCTTCGCGCTGCGGGCTATACCGCCCACCAGCTGGAAGGCGTGATCGGCAGTGCGCTGGCGCAGGGCTATCTGAAATCGCCGCGCATTTCGGTGGAAGTCTCCGCCTACCGGCCCTTCTACATCATCGGCGCGGTGACGCGCCCCGGCCAGTATCCCTATGTCAATCACATGAATGCGCTGAACGCCATTGCGATGGCGGGCGGCTTCACCCCGGCGGCGGTGGAGAGCAAGGTCTATGTCCGGCGCGAAGGCACCAACCGCGAGGTCCGCATGCCGACCGACCGCTCCACCCCCATCTATCCGGGTGATGTGGTGCGGGTGGACAGCACCGTCTTCGCCGAGGCCATGCAGCTTCTGAACCCGCTGTCCACGCCGCTGTCCATCGCGGCGGCGGCGGCGATTCCGTAGTTTTTTTTCAAGAACCCCCTCCGGCTTCAACTTACGCTCGCCTCCCAAAGGGTCGGCTTCGCACGTTGAAGCCACCTCCCCCTTTCATGCGCTGCGCGCATAAGGGGGAGGGTGGTCTCTGGAATTCGTGGCAAGGGCGGTGGTAAAAGACCGCCATGATCCCGAGCAGCACCGTCACAGTCGGCCCCGACAGCCATCCCGTCGAAATCGGCAACAGCCGCAAACTGTCCATCATCGCCGGGCCCTGCCAGCTGGAAAGCCGCGCCCATGCCTTCGACATGGCGGGTGCGCTCAAGGAGGCCTGCGAGAAGCTGGGGGTGGGACTGGTCTACAAAACCAGCTTCGACAAGGCCAACCGTTCCAGCGCCGCCACCGCGCGCGGCATCGGGTTGGAGAATGCGCTGCCCATCTTCAACGACATCCGCCGCCAGTTCGTGCTGCCGGTCCTGACCGATGTGCATGAGCGCGACCAGTGCGCCGCCGTGGCCCAGGCGGTGGACATCCTCCAGATACCGGCCTTCCTGTCGCGCCAGACCGACCTGCTGGTGGCCGCCGCGCATACCGGCAGGGTGGTCAACGTCAAGAAGGGCCAGTTCCTGGCTCCCTGGGACATGAAGAATGTGATCGCCAAGATCACCGGCGCGGGCAATTCCAATGTGCTGGTGACCGAGCGCGGCGCGTCCTTCGGCTACAACACGCTGGTGTCGGACATGCGGGCGCTGCCCATCATGGCGGGGTTCGGCGCGCCGGTGGTGTTCGACGCCACCCACAGCGTGCAGCAGCCGGGCGGGCAGGGCGACAAGTCGGGCGGCGACCGCACCATGGTGCCCTATCTGGCCCGTGCCGCCGTGGCGGCGGGCGTGGCCTGCGTCTTTCTGGAAGTGCACCAGGACCCGGACCATGCGCCCAGCGACGGTCCCAACATGGTGCGGCTCAAGGACTTCCCCGCGCTGCTGGAACAGCTTGTGGAGATTGACGCCATCGTGAAGCGTGGTTCCTAGACGCTGCTTACCAGCCAGGCATTGACGATGCCGATGCCCGCCAGGATCGCCAGCAGCACGGTGGCGAGGGCGGTCAGCGCGAATCCCGGATAGCGCCCGCCCGGATTGTCCGCGCGATAGCCCAAGGCATAGACGAAGCGCCCCAGGCACCAGACCAGCCCGATCAGCGGCGGCAACCAGCCCTGAAAATAGAGCGCCGCCAGCCACAGCACCGGCAGGAAGACCACGAACTGTTCCACCGTATTGCCCTGTACCCGCAGGGCGCAGTCCAGTTCCGGCGCGCCGCTGACCGCGGGCGGCGCGATGCCGACCCGGCGGCGGACGCCCGCCACGCGCAGGCCGGTCCAGAAAGCCAGCAGGACGGCCAGCAGGGTGACGGCGGCGGTCAGGATGACGGCGGGCGCGGCCAGGATCATGTCGGTTCTCCCCCAGTTCGATGACAGGTTTATGCCTGCACGGTTACCTTGCCCGGCAGGGCGCAGTCCCCTAGAACCCGGACAGCATAAGGGAGTTCCCCACATGACCGCCATCCTCGACATTATCGGCCGCGAAATCCTGGACTCCCGGGGCAACCCCACCGTGGAAGTGGATGTGCGGCTGGAAGACGGCAGCTTCGGCCGCGCCGCCGTGCCGTCGGGTGCCTCGACCGGCGCGCATGAGGCGGTGGAGCTGCGCGATGGCGGCAACCGCTATGGCGGCAAGGGCGTCGAAAAGGCGGTCGCCGCCGTGAACGGCGATCTGTTCGACGCGCTGTGCGGCATGGAGGCCGAGGAACAGATCCGCATCGACCGCGCCATGATCGCGCTGGACGGCACCCCCAACAAGGCGCGGCTGGGCGCCAACGCCATTCTGGGCGTGTCGCTGGCGGTGGCCAAGGCGGCGGCGATGGCGGCGAACCTGCCGCTCTATCGCTATGTCGGTGGCCCCAAGGCCAATGTCCTGCCGGTGCCCATGATGAACGTGGTCAATGGCGGCGTGCATGCCGACAATCCCATCGACTTCCAGGAGTTCATGATCGCGCCGGTGGGCGCATCCAGCTTCCGCGAGGGGCTTCGCATGGGCGCGGAAATCTTCCATGCCCTCAAGAAGTCGCTGCACGATGCGGGGCTGAACACCAATGTCGGTGACGAGGGCGGTTTCGCGCCCAACCTGAAATCGCCGGACGAGGCGCTGGGCTATATCTCCAAGGCCGTGGAAAAGGCCGGTTACAGGCTGGGCGAGGACATCTTCTTCGCGCTGGACCCGGCCTCCACCGAGTTCTTCAAGGACGGCAAGTATGTGCTGGAAGGCGAGGGGCGGACGCTGGCGCCGGACGAGATGGTCAAGGTCTATGCCGATCTCTGCAAGCGCTATCCCATCTTCTCCATCGAGGACGGCATGGCCGAGGACGACTGGGCGGGCTGGAAGGCGCTGACCGATGCGGTGGGCAAGACCGTCAACCTGGTGGGCGACGACCTGTTCGTCACCAATGTTGCGCGCCTGAAGCAGGGCATCGACAAGGCCACCGCCAACGCCATCCTGATCAAGGTCAACCAGATCGGCTCGCTGACCGAGACGCTGGAAACTGTCGAACTGGCGCACCGCAACGCCTACAAGGCGGTGATGAGCCACCGTTCCGGCGAGACCGAGGACAGCACCATCGCCGACCTGGCCGTGGCCACCAATTGCGGGCAGATCAAGACCGGTTCGCTGGCCCGTTCCGACCGGCTGGCCAAGTACAACCAGCTTCTGCGGATCGAGGAGCAGCTGGGCGACGCCGCCGTTTATGCGGGCCGGAGCGTCCTGCGCGGCTGACCCCTTGCGGAAGGCCGTTTTGTTCCTATTATGTTCTCACCGATTCAGTTGGGAGAGCGTGATGGAAATCGGCCTGGGCAGCATGGTGCGCAAAGTCAGCGACGTCGTGGTGATGTGCGTCACAGGCGAGGCGGGCGACGACCTGTTCTGCGTCTCGGAAGATGGCACGGTGCGCGGCTGGTTCGCGCGGCAGGAGCTGACGCGGGTGGTGCGCCGCCCCTCCGTTTCATCTCTGCAATACGCCGCCGCCTGACACGCCGGAACCGTTAAGGCGGGGTGCGCCAAGTTCCCGGAATCCTTAACTCAATTCCTGTTGACGCCACGAATCAGTGTGTGATTCGGTGGGGTCATGCGAATCAGGCGTTCCGTCACCCGTTTTTTCACCGTCCTGCTGGTCCCGGCCATCACCGTGGCGGTGGTCAGCTATTTCGGCGCCTATGCCATCTGGGGCGATCGCGGCATTCTCAGGCTGGAGGAGGCGCAGTCCCGCCTGGCCTTGCAGAAGCAGCAGTTGGTGCAGCTTCAGGACAGCCGCGCCCGGCTGGAGCATCGCATCGGCCTGATGGAGCAGGCGGGCGCCGATCCCGACCTGGTGGAAGAACTGGCGCGCACCGAACTGATGACGGCCGCGCCCAACCAGGTCGCCGTGCCGCGCCGCTGACAGGCGGGCCACCCTTTCCGGTCTGTAGCGCCGCCGCCCAGGATGAGGGTGGTTTTGCGTCTTTCCGTGCGCTTCCGTGGGGGCGCGAGACGCAAAATTGCGCGGGCCGGTGAGAGGACGGCATCAAGATTGCGGGACCGATTTATCCAGCCAAGACAAGCCGCTGAACGCTGTTCGGAGGTTGCAGCGCAATAAAATAACAATGGCCTTGCCAAGGCCAGCGGGTCTTGCAACAACGGCGACGGCTTCTCGAAAACCAAGAAAAAGGCATCTGCCGCTTCATGCCCGACGCCCCCAAAAGCAACTCCGAATCCCAGAAGAAACTCTATGCGGACATGCTGCTGATCCGCCGCTTTGAAGAGCGCGCCGGGCAGCTTTACGGCATGGGCCTGATTGGCGGCTTCTGCCACCTGTATATCGGCCAGGAGGCCGTGGTGGTGGGCCTGATGTCGGTCGCCACGCCCGACGACCAGCAGATCACCGCCTATCGCGACCACGGCCACATGCTGGCCCAGGGCGTCGATCCCAAGGCGGTGATGGCCGAACTGACCGGCCGCTCCACCGGCCTGTCGCGCGGCAAGGGTGGCTCGATGCACATGTTCTCGGCCGAGAAGAAATTCTATGGCGGCCACGGCATCGTGGGCGCGCAGGTGCCGATCGGCACGGGCCTGGCCTTCGCCAACAAGTATCGCGGCAACAAGGGCGTCTGCCTGACCTATTTCGGCGACGGCGCGGCCAACCAGGGCCAGGTCTATGAAAGCTTCAACATGGCCGAGCTGTGGAAGCTGCCGGTCGTGTATGTGATCGAGAACAACCAGTATGCGATGGGCACCAGCGTGGAACGCTCCAGCGCGGTGTCCGATTTCTCCAAGCGCGGTTCGTCCTTCGCCATTCCCGGCATCCAGGTAGACGGCATGGATGTCGAGGCGGTGGCCAAGGCGGGCGCCGAGGCGATGGCGTATTGCCGCGCCGGCAAGGGCCCGATCATCCTGGAGATGAAGACCTACCGCTATCGCGGCCACTCCATGTCCGACCCGGCCAAGTACCGCACCAAGGAGGAGCTGGCCGAGTTCCGCGAGAAGCGCGACCCGATCGAGAATTTCGGCCGCAAGCTGATCGAGCGCGGCGTGGTCAACGAGGACGACCTCAAGGCCATTGATACGCAGGTCAAGGCCACGGTCATCGCCTCGGCCGAATTCGCCACCGAAAGCCCGGAACCGGGCGTCGCTGAACTCTATACGGACATTTACGCCTGATGAGCACCGAGATCCTGATGCCTGCGCTGTCGCCCACCATGGAAGAGGGCAAGCTGTCCAAATGGCTGGTGAAGGAGGGTGATGTCGTCAAGTCCGGCACCATCCTGGCCGAGATCGAAACCGACAAGGCCACGATGGAGTTCGAGGCGGTGGACGAGGGCAGGATCGGCCAGATCCTGGTGCCCGAAGGCACCGAGGGCGTGAAGGTCAACAGCCCCATCGCGATCCTGCTGGGTGACGGCGAGGCGGCGGGCGCGGCCCCGGCCAAAAAGGCGGCCAGCCTTCCCGCCGGTGAAGACCACAAGACGGTCGCCGACAAGGGGGCCGAGACGGTGGCGGCTCCCAAGGCCGAGGTCGCCAGTGATCCGGAATTCCCGGAAGGCACCGAATTCGTCACCCAGACCGTGCGCGACGCGCTGCGTGACGCAATGGCCGAGGAGATGCGCCGCGACGAACTGGTGTTCCTGATGGGCGAGGAAGTCGCCCAGTATCAGGGCGCCTACAAGATTTCGCAGGGCCTCTTGCAGGAGTTCGGCGAACGCCGTGTGATCGACACGCCGATCACCGAGCATGGCTTTACCGGCCTGGGCGTGGGCGCGGCCTTTGACGGCCTCAAGCCCATCGTCGAGTTCATGACCTGGAACTTCGCCATGCAGGCGATGGACCAGATCATCAATTCCGCCGCCAAGACGCGCTACATGTCCGGCGGCCAGATGAGCTGCCCCATCGTCTTCCGCGGCCCCAACGGCGCGGCGGCCCGCGTCGCCGCCCAGCACAGCCAGGACTATAGCGCCTGGTATGCCTCGGTGCCCGGCATGAAGGTGATCGCGCCTTACTTCGCCGCCGACGCCAAGGGGCTGCTCAAGGCCGCGATCCGCGACCCCAATCCGGTGATCTTCCTGGAAAACGAGATCGTCTACGGCAAGTCGTTCCCGGTGCCCAAGCTGGACGATTTCGTGCTGCCCATCGGCAAGGCGCGCGTGGTCAAGCAGGGCGCCGACGTCACGCTGGTGAGTTACTCGATCACCGTGGGCCAGTGCCTGGAAGCCGCCGAGAAGCTGGCGGAAGAGGGCATCGACGCCGAAGTGATCGACCTGCGCAGCTTGCGCCCGCTGGACATGGACACGGTGCTGGCCAGCGTGAAGAAGACCAACCGCATTGTCACAGTCGAACAGGCCTGGCCGATCTGCTCCATCGGCTCGGAAATCTGCGCCCAGGTGGCGCTGGATGCGTTCGATTATCTGGATGCACCGCCGACCAAGGTGTCGGGCAAGGACGTGCCAATGCCCTATGCCGCCAATCTCGAAAAGCTCGCGCTGCCCACGGTGGATGACATCATCGCCGCGGTCAAAGCCGTCAGCTACAAGGCGTAACGCACATGGCGACCAACATCCTGATGCCCGCGCTTTCGCCCACCATGGAGGAGGGCAAGCTGGCCAAGTGGCTGGTGAAGGAAGGTGACACCGTCAAGTCCGGCACCATCCTGGCCGAGATCGAGACCGACAAGGCCACGATGGAGTTCGAGGCGGTGGACGAAGGCACCATCGGCCAGATCCTGGTGCCCGAAGGCAGCGAAGGCGTGAAGGTGAACAGCCCCATCGCCGTGCTGCTGGCCGAGGGTGAGAAGCCGGGCGCCACAGTGGACATCCCGGCGGCGATGAAGGACATCGGTGCTGCTGTGAAAGCCGAAACCGCGCCCAAGGCTGATGCCCCCAAGGCTGAAGCCGCCAAGACCGAAGCCGCTCCGGCCAAGGCCGCCGCGCCGTCCGGTGACGGCAGCCGCATCTTCGCCTCGCCGCTGGCGCGCCGCATCGCGGGTCAAAAGGGCATCGACCTGTCGGGCCTGTCGGGCACCGGCCCGCGCGGACGCATCGTCAAGTCGGATGTCGAAAACGCCAAACCCGGTGCGGCCAAGCCCGCCGCTGGGGCCGCCGCGCCGTCGTCCGGCGCGGGCATTCCCGGCGTCGCGCCGCTGCCCGATGCGCGTCTGCTCTATCCGGCGGGGTCGTACGAGGAAATCCCGCACGACAATATGCGCAAGGCCATCGCCAAGCGCCTGACCAGCGCCAAGACGCTGATCCCGCATTACTACCTCACCATTGACTGCAACCTGAACGCCCTGATGGCGGTGCGCGAGAAGATGAACGCCGCTGCTCCGAAGGGAAAGGACAAGGTTCCGGCCTACAAGCTGTCGGTCAATGACTTCATCATGAAGGCGTCGGCGATGGCCTTGATGAAGCATCCCGACGTCAACGCCAGCTGGACCGAAACCGCGATCCTCAGGCACAAGGATGCCGATGTCGGTGTCGCCGTGGCGCTGGACTTCGGCCTGATCACCCCGATCATCTTCAAGGCCCAGACCAAGGGGCTGGTCGAGATCAGCAACGAAGTGAAGGAACTGGCGGGCCTGGCCAAGGCCAAGAAGCTCAAGCCCAACCAGTATGAAGGCGGCGGTTTCTCCGTCTCCAACCTGGGCATGTACGGCATCAAGAACTTCACCTCGATCATCAACCCGCCGCAGAGCTGCATCATCGCGGTGGGCGCGGGCGAGGAGCGCGCCATCGTGGTGAACGGCAAGATCGAGGTCGCCACGGTGATGACCGTCACCATGTCGGCCGACCACCGCGTGGTGGATGGCGGCACCGGCGCCAAGTTCCTCGCAACCCTGAAGCAGTTCATCGAAGAACCTGCTTCGATGCTGCTCTAAGGGGCGCGCAATGGCTGACACCAATTTCGACGTTATCGTGGTGGGCGGCGGTCCCGGCGGCTATGTCTGCGCCATCCGCGCCGCGCAGCTGGGCCTGAAGACCGCCGTGGTCGAGCGCGACAAGCTGGGCGGCATCTGCCTGAACTGGGGCTGCATTCCCACCAAGGCGCTGCTGCGGTCCAGCGAGACCTGGCACATGCTGCACCGGCTGGAGGAGTTCGGCCTGTCGGCCGACAATTTCAAGTTCGACATCGCCAAGATCGTGGCCCGCAGCCGCGCCGTCTCCAAACAGTTGTCGGACGGTGTCGGCTTCCTGATGAAGAAGCACAAGGTCACGGTGATCGCGGGCGAGGCCAAACTGTCCGGCAAGGGCAAGCTGTCGGTCACCAAGGACGGCAAGGCCAGCGATTACACCGCCAAAAACATCGTGCTGGCGACGGGCGCGCGCGCGCGCACGCTGCCGGGGCTGGAGCCGGACGGCAAGCTGGTCTGGAGCTATCGCGAGGCGATGGTGCCCGACAGCTTCCCCAAGTCGCTGCTGGTCGTGGGCAGCGGGGCCATCGGCATCGAGTTCGCCAGCTTCTATCGCACGCTGGGCGCCGAGGTAACGGTGGTCGAGATCATGGACCGGGTGATGCCGGTCGAGGATGCCGAAATCAGCGCCTTCGCCGCCAAGGCCTTCACCAAGCAGGGCATGAAGCTCAAGCTGGAAACCCAGGTCACCGAACTGAAGCGTGGCGCGGACAATGTCACCTGCACGCTCAAGGCCAAGGACGGCAAGACCGAGCAGGTCACGGTGGACCGGGTGATCCTGGCGATGGGCATTGTCGGCAATGTCGAGAATATCGGCCTGGAACAGGCGGGCATCAAGGTCGAGAAGACCCATGTGGTCGCGGGCAAGTATGGCGAAACCGGCGTGGATGGCGTCTGGGCCATTGGCGACCTGGTGGGCGCGCCCTGGCTGGCGCACAAGGCCATGCATGAAGGCGTGATCGTCGCGGAAAAGATCGCGGGCGTGAAGGGCGTGCATCCGCTCAGCACCGCCAATGTGCCGGGCTGCACCTATTGCTGGCCGCAGGTGGCGTCGGTGGGCCTGACCGAAGCCAAGGCCAAGGAAACCGGCCGCAAGATCAAGGTGGGCAAGTTCCCCTTCATCGGCAACGGCAAGGCCATCGCGCTGGGCGAACCGGAAGGCCTGATCAAGACGGTGTTCGACGCCGAGACCGGCGAACTGCTGGGCGCGCACATGATCGGCGCGGAAGTCACCGAGCTGATCCAGGGCTATGTCATCGCCAAGACCGGCGAACTGACCGACCAGGAACTGGCGCACACCATCTTCCCGCATCCGACGCTGTCGGAGATGATGCACGAAGCGGTGATCGCCGCCGACGGGGCGGCGCTGCATATCTGATCCGGAAAAGGCGGCCTGGTGCCGCCTTTTTCATTCGCGCAGCAGGCGTTCCAGGTCGTCCGCCACCGCTGCGGTATCGCTGGTGTCGGTGGTGACCAGCCGGGCGCGGCCGTCACGGTCGAACACGAAGACCGTGTTGGCGTGCATCACCTCATAGGGCGGGCCCTTGTCCACCTCATAGGCGACGCGATAGGTGCGGGCCAGGCTGGCGAGCTGGTTGGGGCTGCCGCGCAGGCCGGTGATCTGGGGCGAAAAGACTTTCGTGTAATCGGCCAGCACTTCGGGCGTGTCGCGGTCGGGGTCCACGGTGACGAACAGAACCTGCACATCCGGGCTTTTCACCCGGTCCAGCACATTGGCCAGGTTGGCCAGGGTGGTGGGGCAGATATCGGGGCAATGGGTGAAGCCGAAATAGAGCAGCACCACCTTGCCGCGATATGTCTGGCCGGTGACGGGCCTGCCATTTTCCGTCATGCGCAGGTCCAGCCGGGGCATGCCGCCGGATATGTCGGTCATGTGCCACCTGGGGTCGGAACATCCGGCCAGCAGGGCGAAACACAGGACGAGGGCGGCAATACTTCGCATGGCCGCGTCCTTATCACGCTTTGGCCGGGACGGCACTGCGGCTAAGTTCACCCGCGATGATCCCGCACCCGGCCCTGCGCTCTTCCTGGCGCTCCCCCTGGCTACACTTTGCCGCGCTGCTGCTGCTGGGCGCGGTGGTGTCGATCATCGTCCACCGCTATCCCGCCGACCTGCCGTTCTGGATGCCCTGGGAGTTTTCCTGGCCGCAGTTCCTGGCTTTCGGGCTGGCGCTGGGCTGGTTCTGGCGCGGGCTGAAGCGTGTGCCGGATGCCGAACGCCCGCCCTTGTGGCGCAACATCTGTTTCCTGCTGGGGGTGGCGTCCTTCTGGATCGTCCTGCAGACCCGGATTGATTATTACGCCCAGCACATGTTCTGGGTGCATCGCGCCGCCCATTTCGTGCTGCATCACTTCGGGGCGTTCTTCATCGCGCTGGGGATGAGCGGGCGGGTGCTCTATGCGGGCATGCCCGGCTTCCTGCGCCCGCTGGTGGATTGCCGCCCGGTGCAGAAGACGCTGGCCTTTCTCCAGCATCCGGTGATGGCGCCCTTCCTGTTCGTGGCGCTGCTCTATTTCTGGCTGATCCCGCAGATTCATACGCGGGTGATGCTGGACATCCGCATCTACGAGTTCATGAACTGGACCATGGCGGTCAATGGCATCATGTTCTGGGCCGTGGTGCTGGATTCCCGGCCCAAGCCGCCCGCGCGCATGTCGCACCTGATGCGGGCGCTGATGATCCTGGTGATCGAACTGCCCCAGATGGTGCTGGGCGCGATCCTGTCGCTGACCGAGCGCGACATCTATCCGGTCTATACCATCTGCGGCCGCGTGATGGACATGACGGCTCTGAACGACCTGCATTATGGCGGGCTGATCATCTGGCTGCCCGGCACCCTGACCAGTTTCGCCGCGATGATCGTGGTGCTGTGGACCATGCGGATCAACGAGGAAAAGGCCGAACGCGAGGCCGCCGCCGGTTCCTAGCTGCCTTGGCGCGCATCCTCGGCGGCGAGTTCGGCATAGCTGACATGGCAGTGCCCGCCATGTTTCTGGAAATAGCGCTGGTGATAGTCCTCGGCCTTCCAGAAGGTGGGGGCCGGTTCGACCTGGGTGACCACCGGGGTTTTCCATTTGCCGCTGGCATCCACCCGCGCCAAGACCGCGGCGGCGATGCGGGCCTGCTCCGGCCCGTGGGTGAAGATTACGGACCGGTACTGGGTGCCGACATCCGGCCCCTGGCGGTTGCGGGTGGTGGGGTTGTGCATGCGGAAGAACAGGTCCACCAGCGTTTCATAGGACACGATGGCCGGGTCGAACGTCACCTCGACCACCTCGGCATGGAAGGTGTCGCCGCCACAGACCTGCCTGTAGGTCGGATTGTTGGTCTGGCCCCCCGCATAGCCGCTGACGGCATCCCGCACGCCCGGCACCTGGCGGAAGAACTCCTCCACGCCCCAGAAACAACCCGCCCCGAACAACGCCTTTTCCATCCTCCGGTCCTTTCCTGACAGGGCCGCCACGATATGCACGGCAAGCCTGTGGGGTACATGGGAACGCACAGGTGTATGGCCAAGGCCCAGCCGCTATACAGGGGCATGGCCCTGCCCATTCCCGACCGCCTTTTTGACCGCCTGGACGCGGTACTTCCCGCCAGCCCGGCATGGGCCTGGCGCGGGCTGGCCGGGGCTCTGCTGCTGGCCGGAACGGCAGCGGTCGCCATTCATCATCCCTGGGTGGGTGGCGGGCTGCTGCTGGCGGCGCTGCTGGCCGAAGGGGTGGGGCAGGCGCGGCTGCGGCGCGGCGGGATGCCCGTGGGGCCGGGACTGGCGCTGGGCCTGATGCTGCCGTCCTTCGGCTTTGCGCTGGCCGACCCGTCACGGGCGCTGGCGGCCATGTTCGTGACACTGGCACTGGCCGTCCTGACGGTGGTGCGGCGGGACGATGTGTCCAGTGTCACATGGCTGATCGCGGCCCTGCTGCTGATCGCCTGCCTGTTGCCAGATCGCTTTAGCCTTCTGGCCTATCTTGCTGGTATTACATGCTTTGTCGTGGCAGGGCAGGGCGTGGCGCGGAGGCCGTCGTGAATATCGTCATCATGGGCGCCGGGGTCGCAGGCCTCGCTATCGGCTGGCGGCTTTTGCAGGCGGGCGCCAGCGTCACCATCCTGGAGCGGTCCCAGCCGGGCATGGGTGCGACCTGGGCCTCGGCGGGCATGATCGCCCTGACGGCGGAACTGGAAGATGCCTGTCAGGCCGAAGTTGATTTTGCACGGCAGGCCAATGCGTTGTGGCCGGACTTTGCGGCAGAGCTTGAGGTGTTGGCCGGTGGCGGAATCGGCTTCAGCCGGGCGGGCGCGCTGCTGCTGGCGCAGGATGCGGCCGAACTGGAGGTCCTGCGGGCGCGCGGCCCGGTGCTGAACGGCGCGGAAGCGCGGGCGCGGGTGCCGCTGCTGGGCGAGGACACGGTCGGCGGTTTGTGGGCGGCGGACGAAGCGCGGGTGGACAACCGCCTGCTGGCCGAGGCGCTGACCATCGCCTTCCTCAAGGCCGGGGGCGACCTGCGGCTGAACGAGGCGGTGATCGCCATCGAGCATCGCGGCGGCCGGGCCGTCTCGATCCTGACCGGGTCGGGCCGGGGCCGCATTGCCGCCGACGCCTTTGTGCTGGCGGCGGGCGCCTGGAGCGGGCTTCTGGACGATGTGCCGGTGGTCCCGGTGAAGGGCGAGATGATCGCCCTGGAAGCGCCGGACGGGGTACTGCCGCCGGAGCCGGTGGTCTGGGGTGCGGGTGTGTATCTGGTGCCGCGCGGCAACCGGCTGCTGGTGGGCGCCACGGTGCAGGAAGCGGGATTCGACACCAGCCTCAGTGCGGCGGCGCGCGATCACCTGCGCGGCCGGGCCGAAAGCCTGATGCCGGACCTGCGTGGCTGGCGGCTGGCGGATCACTGGGCGGGCCTGCGTCCGCGCAGCGCCGACGGCCTGCCGCTGCTGGGACCGTCGCGCAGTCCCAATCTGTTCGTGGCGTGCGGCCAGTTCCGCAACGGCATCCTGTTCGCGCCCGCCATCGCCGATCACATGGCCGCGCTGGTACTGGGCAAGGCCGCCGTCATCCCGGATTTCGATCCGCGGCGTTTTCACAAGGAGTAACCGATGACCGATTTCGCGGTGGACCCCGTCATCCTCAAGCTGACGCACAGGCTGGCCGACTGGCCGCTGAGCCGCCTCTTTCTCTACAACGACTCCCGTTACCAGTGGGGCCTGCTGGTGCCGCGCCGCCCCGGCGCGGTGGAGATGTGCGACCTGACGCCTGACGACCAGCAGCAGCTGATGCGCGAGATCGTCCAGCTTTCCGGCCTGATCCGCCCGCTGCCCGGCGTG
>DASTMN010000127.1:0-9159 GCA_035714165.1 Rhizomicrobium sp. | reverse complement strand
CTTTCCAGGTGGCGATCACGGCATCCACTTTATAGACGCGCTTGTCGCCCGCCAGCGCGGGGCTTGCCAACAGCGGCAGGCAGAGCAGGGCGGTGGTGATGGCGCGGATCATGAGGCGGCGAACTATCGGCTGATTGCGGCGCCCATATGGCGAAGGGCGGCACAAAGCCGGGTCAGACGGCCATCTCCACCCAGACGGGCACATGGTCCGACGGCTTTTCGCTGGCGCCGCGTACTTCGCGGTCTATGCCGCAGCCCGTCAGCCGGTCGGTGGCCTGCGGCGACAGCAGCAGATAGTCGATGCGGATGCCGTTGTTCCGCTGCCACGACCCGGCCTGATAATCCCAGAAAGTGTAATGGCCGCTTTCGGCATGAAGGGCGCGGAAGGCGTCGGTGTAGCCCAGGTTTTCGATCCGCCGCAGCGCGGCCCTGGATTCCGGCTGGAACAGGGCGTCATTCGTCCAGGCCGTGGGATTGGCGGCATCCCGGTCCTGGGGAATGATGTTGTAATCGCCCATCAGCACCACCGGCTCCTCCAGCGCCAGCAGTCCGCGGGCATGCAGGCGCAACCGTTCCAGCCAGGCCAGCTTGTAGTCGAATTTCGGCCCCGGCCAGGGATTGCCGTTGGGCGCATAGATCGATGCGACGCGCACCACGCCCGACCTGCCGCTGATCACCGCTTCCAGATAGCGGGCGTGATCGTCGCCCATTCCATCGGCAAGGGCGTCGCCGCCTGGCAGGCGCGGGGTGACATCCTCCATCGTATATTTCGACAGCAGGGCGACGCCGTTATAGCTTTTCTGTCCGTGTACGGCGCATGTGTAACCCAGCGCCTCGAAAGCCTCGCGCGGAAAGCCCTCATCCACCGTCTTGATTTCCTGCAACGCCACCACGTCGGGCTGGGCCTGTTTCAGCCAGGCCAGCGCGGGTTCCAGCCGCGCCTTGACGGAGTTCACATTCCAGGTGGCGATTTTCATGGTTGGGCTTTCAGGAAGTTGGCGATGGCCTCGGTGACGCCGGGCGCGAGGGGGCCAGGTCCGCTGCCCTTGTCCTCTGCGGCGGTGCGAAAGCTGTGGTTGACACCGGGCAGCAGCACCAGCGTGGCGTCGGGCCGCGCCCCGGCCAGGGCGCGGGCATCGGTGACCGCGACATTGCTATCGGCTTCACCCTGCAGGATCAGCACCGGGATTTTCAGGCGCGCCAGCCAGGCCGCGGTATCCCAATCGGCCTTGGAACGCAGATAGGGCATCGCCGCCGGGCGGAAGTTGCCGGCCATCAGCGGCGGGGGATCGGTGACGGGCCTGCCCGCAGCCAGCGCATCCAGCGCGGCGAAACCGGCGGCTTTCTGGTCTGCGGGCAGGTTGCGTTCCACATAGTCGCGTGTCGAAGCGACAAAGCTGTGTCCCGGCGTGGCCAGCAATGCCAGGCCGCATATATCGGGATTATCCTGCGCCGCCGCGACGGCGATCTGGCCGCCCTCGCTATGCCCCACCAGCCAGACGCAGCGGCTTTTCAGTGTCTGCTTCAGTGTCCGCGCCCATTGCCGCACATCGTCGGTCAGGGTCTGGAACCGCTGGTCCTCCTCGCGCGCCAGTGCCGCCGCACTCAGGCCGATGCCGCGCTTGTCGAAGCGCAGGGTGGTGATGTCCTGCGCCGCCAGGCCCTGCGCGATGTCGCGATAGGTGCCGCGCCCGCCATTGACGGGGGAGTTGCCGTCGCGATTGGCGGGGCCTGCGCCGGTAATGATGACCGCACCGACCGGCCCGCGCCGCAGGATGGTCCCGCCCAGCATTCCGGTGGGCGTGCTGATGGTGAGGTCTCCGGGTTCGGCTTCATGCAGATTTCGCGCGGTGATCGCGCCCGGCGCGAAACTCAGCGGCGCGCTGCGGCCGTTCTGGGTCCAGGTGCCGGTGATGGATTTGCCGTCCGCCGCCAGCGCGCCGTCATAGCTGCCCTTGATGAAGGGAATGGAAAACAAAAGACGCCCATCTGTCAGCGTACCGGTGCCCCCGGCGGCGGTGCCGCCCAGGTCCACGCTTTCCATCCGCACTTTCAAGGCATCGTCGGGGCCTTCAAACCGGGCCAGCAGGCGCACCTGTCCGCCCGATGGCGTGGGCAGCATGCCGTTCCAGTCCCCGCCCAACGCCAGCGCCGGAACAGGCAGCAGGAGCAGGCAAAGCGCGAACAGGGAAGGGCGAGCCACCGTCAGACGGTAAAACTGGTGCCGCAGCCGCAGGAGGCGGTGGCGTTGGGATTGTTCACCTTGAAGGCCTGGCCGATCAGGTCGTCGGTGAAGTCAATTTCGGCTCCGGCCAGAAAATCCAGCGACACCGGGTCTATCAGCACCCGTGCGCCGTCCTTTTCCACCACCAGATCCTCGGCCAGCGGGGCGTCGTCCAGCGCGAAATTATACTGGAAGCCCGAACAGCCGCCGCCGGTCACCGCCACCCGCAGCGCCGAGGGCTGGGCTTCGGCTTTCAGGATGTCGGCGATGCGCCGGGCGGCGCGGTCGGAAATCGTGACAGGCATATCAGGCATGGGAACTCTTGTACTTCGGGGCGTTCCCTTTATGTAGTCCTCGGCATGGCCGAAACCAACACCCCTGATTTTCCCGCGCCCGCCGGGCGGTTGCTGGGCCCGGTGGTCAGCCCGCCCGGCCCGCATGCGCCTTATGCGGCGCGGCCGGAAACCAGCCGGGGCCGCCTCTATCCGGAAACCGAAAGCGCCACGCGCTCCTGTTACAACCGCGACCGCGACCGCATCATCCATTCCACCGCTTTCCGCCGCCTCAAGCACAAGACCCAGGTTTTCGTGCAGCATGAGGGCGACTATTACCGCACCCGCCTGACCCATTCGCTGGAAGTGGCGCAACTGGCGCGCAGCCTGGCGCGCACGCTGCAGGCCGATGAAGACCTGGCCGAGACTGTCGCGCTGGCGCATGACCTGGGCCACACGCCCTTCGGCCATGCGGGCGAGACGGCGCTGGACGCCGTCACCCGCGACATCGGCGGCTTCGATCACAATGCCCATGCCCTGCGGCTGGTGACCAAGCTCGAACACCGCTATGCCGATTTCGACGGCCTCAACCTGACCTGGGAAACGCTGGAAGGTCTGGTCAAGCATAACGGGCCTTTGATTGCCCCCACCGTTTTAAATGACCCCCTCCGGTTTCAGCTTCCGCTCGGCTCCCTTGGGTCGCCTTCGCACGCTGAAACCACCTCCCCCTCTACGGCTTCGCCAGAGGGGGAGGCGGACCGGAATAACCTTCCCGGCCCCATCGCGTCCTTCGATGCGCGCTGGCCGCTGGAGCTGGAGAGCTGGCCTGGGCTGGAAGCCCAGCTGGCCGCGCTGGCGGACGACATCGCCTATGTCAGCCACGACATAGATGACGGGTTGCGCGCCGGTATCCTCACCATCGCCGAAATCGCCGAGGCGCCGCTGGCCGGCAATCATGTGAAGGGCGTGCTGGCCCGCCATCCGGGACTGGAACTGTCGCGCTTCATCGGCGAGATGATCCGTACCCTGATGAGTGAGCTGATGGAGGATGTGCTGGCCACCACCCGCGCCAACCTGGCGGCGCGCGATTTTCCCGATGCGGCGGCCCTGCGCGTGGCGGGGCAGGGCATGGCGGCTTTTTCCCCGGACCTGATGGCGCGGCTGAAGGCGCTCAAGGCGTTCCAGATGCAGAAGATGTACCGGCATCCGCGGGTGACGGCCTCCATGACCCGTGCCCAGGCGGTGGTAACCGACCTGTTCGAGGCTTTTGTCAAAGATCCAGGGCTTTTACCCCCGGACTGGGCCACCGCCGCCCGCAAGGCGGTGCCGGGAACCGTGGCGCGCGACTACATTGCGGGCATGACAGACCGCTATGCGCTGGCCGAATATGCCCGCGTCTTTTCCACGGAAATCCAGCTTTAGGCACATGGCTATTTCGCCTCATGATTCGCATCGCCGCTGGTGCTAATCTGCGCGGGCAAGATTCGGGAACCATCGCCTTGGCCAATTACGAGCGCCGCGTCTACGAACCCAGCGACGAAGTGCGGGTGTTCGACGGCTCCGAGGAAGAAGACGACGTCGAAGGCTCGCGCCTGCCGCTTCTGATCGTGCTGGCGCTGCTGGTGCTGGCGATGTTCGCGGGCGTGGTGTGGCTGGCCTATACCCAGGGCGTCGCGCGCGGCCGGACCGAGACGCCGGTGCTGGCCGCCGCCCAGGGACCGGAAAAGGTCGCGCCGCAACAGGCGGGCGGCAGCACCGTTCCCTATCAGGGTTTCAAGATCTACGAACAGCCCGCGCCGCAGGACGACATGGCCGAAGAGCCGGTCGCCGCGCCCGCGCCCGTTGCGGAAGCGCCCAAGCCCGCGCCTGTCGCGGAAGCTCCCGCACCTGTGGCCGCGACTCCTGCGCCGCCGGCGGCCAAACCCGCACCCGTGCAGGCCCCGCCCGTACAGGCGATGAAGCCTGCGGCTGCCCCGACCCCTGCTGCCAAGCCGGCGTCTGCGCCACCCAAGACCGTGGCTTCGCTGATCCAGCAGGCGACACCCGCGCCGACACCGAATCCGACTCCGGCACCGGCCCCCGCCGCGGCCACCGGCCCGGCCACCGGCGCCCCCCGCCAGCTTGTCCCGGCCACACCCGCCCCGACCCCGACCAAGCCCGTGGCCGCCACGCCCGCGCCTGCCGCCAAACCGGCCGCGACCGGCGGCGGCTATGCCCTCCAGATCGGCGCCTTCAAGAGCCAGGCCGAGGCCGACGCCGCCTGGCGCGCCTATAAGGGCAAGCATGCCGCCCTGCTGTCGGGCTATGGCCCCAACGTGCAGCAGGCCGACCTGGGCGAGAAGGGCACCTGGTACCGCCTGCGGATTGCCGGGTTTGCCGACCGTGAGGTGGCGTCCGCCTTGTGCGACCGGCTGAAGGCCGATGGCGGCGGCTGTTTCCTGGGCCGATAGAAACCACAGCCGGAAAACGGAGCAGCATGCGCTCGCGGGCGATTTACGGATGTGCCGGCACCAGCCTGTCGGCGGCGGAACAGGATTTCTTCCGCCAGACGCAGCCCTGGGGGTTCATCCTCTTCGCGCGAAATATCAACAATCCGGCGCAAGTCTGCAGCCTGGTTGAAGAATTGCGATCCACGGTAGGCGATGTTGCCGCCCCTGTCCTGATCGACCAGGAAGGCGGGCGGGTGGCCCGGCTCAAGCCGCCCCATTGGGGCGTCCGGCCCCCGGCGGCGGTGTTCGGGGCGCTGTACCGGACCGACCCGGAGGCGGCCCGCGAGGCCACCTATCTCAATGCCCGGCTGATCGCCCACGATCTGGCCGGGCTGGGCATCAATGTGGACTGTCTGCCGGTGCTGGACGTGCCGGTCGAGGGCGCCCATGACATCATCGGCGACCGGGCCTTTGCCCATGATCCGGCCACCATTATCGCGCTGGGCAAGGCCCAGATCGAGGGCCTGCTGGATGGGGGCGTCCTGCCGGTGATGAAGCATATTCCCGGTCATGGCCGGGCCGGGGCCGACAGCCACCTGGCGCTGCCCCGGGTGGACGCCAGCGCCGAGGCCCTGTCGGCCAGCGATTTTGTGACATTCCGCAGCCTTGACCAGTGCCCCATCGCGATGACAGCGCATGTTGTCTATGAGTCGATTGATCCACAGCGTCCTTGCACCACCAGCCCCAAAGTCATTCGGGATGTGATACGCGGTGAGATAGGATTTGATGGTCTTTTGATGTCGGACGACCTTTCCATGAAGGCGCTCGACGGACCCCTGTCGGTGCGCGCCAGGGCGGCTCTTTTCGCGGGCTGCGACCTGGCGCTCCACTGCAACGGCGAACTGGACGAGATGCGCGACGTGGCGTCGGAAGTGAAGGAACTGGACGGACTGGCGCTGGCCCGCAGCGAGCGGGCGCTGGCCCATCTGCGCGCGCCCGGCAGCTTCGATGCCGCCGCCGCCCAGGCCCGGCTGACGCAGCTTTTGGGGGCGGGCGCATGAGCGAGGCCGCCGCCGAGAACTTCGACGATTTCCAGGCCACCGCCATTGCCGCCGACACCGAGGCGCTGCTGGTGCATGTGGATGGCTTTGAAGGCCCGCTGGACCTGCTGCTCACCCTGGCGCGCAACCAGAAGGTGGACATCGCCAAGATCTCCATCCTGAGGTTGGCCGAGCAGTATCTGGAGTTCGTTGAGACCGCCAAGAAGCTGAACCTGGAACTGGCCGCCGACTA
This sequence comes from Rhizomicrobium sp., assembly GCA_035714165.1. Classification (GTDB taxonomy): domain Bacteria; phylum Pseudomonadota; class Alphaproteobacteria; order Micropepsales; family Micropepsaceae; genus Rhizomicrobium. Next base: position 2,941 of record DASTMN010000127.1, on the reverse strand, counting down.
TCTGGTGATGGCGGCCTGGCTGGCCTATCTGAAGTCGCGCCTGATCCTGCCGCAGGAAAAGACCAGCGAGGGCGAGCCGTCGGCCGACGAGATGGCCACGCGCCTGCGCTGGCGCCTGCAGCGGCTGGACGCCATGCGCGCCGCCTCGACCCGCCTGATGGGCCGCGAGCGGCTGGACCGCGACGTGTTCGGGCGCGGCGACCCGGAGCCGGTGAATGTGGTCCGCTTGCGCACCTACAAGGACACGCTCTACGACCTGCTGACCGCCTATGCCACCGAGCGGGTCCGCAAGGTCGGCGGCGGCGTCTACCGCCCGGTCCAGCCCATCGTGCTGCAGATCGAGGAGGCCCGCGAGCGGCTGGAACGCATGCTGGGCAAAATCTCCGACTGGAGCGCCCTGACGCGCCTGCTGCCGATGGAATGGCAGGGTGGCACAAGGCGGCGCTCGGCGGTGGCCTCCACCCTGCTGGCCTGCCTGGAGATGGCCCGTGACGGCAAGCTGGAGCTGCAACAGGCCGCGCCCTTTTCCGAAATCTTCATCCGGGACAGCCACCGCGCCCCCGACCAACCCGCGGCCGTCCCCGAGGCGGGAGGCTGAACATGAGCACCGTAGCCAAGATGATTGAGACGATCGAAGACCAGATGGACGCCGTGGCGGCGGACGCCGCGGCCCCCGAAGCCGCGGCCCCGGATGCGCCCCTGGTGGCCGAAACCCCGGACGGGGAAGGTGATGTATCCACCGCCAACCCGGAGCATCTGCGGATGGTCGAGGCGCTGCTGTTCGCCGCCGCCGAGCCGCTGGACGCCAAGGCGCTGGGCGCCTCGTTGCCGGAAGGCGCGGATGTGAAGGGCGTCCTGGCCGAACTTCAGGCGATCTATGAAAAGCGCGGCGTAAACCTTTGCTGTGTCGCCGGAAAATATCAGTTCCGTACCGCCGCCGACCTGGCCTTTCTGCTGCGCAAGGAACAGCCGGAACAGAAGCGCCTGTCCAAGGCGGCCATCGAGACGCTGGCCATCATCGCCTATCACCAGCCGGTCACCCGCGCCGAGATCGAGGACATTCGCGGCGTCGCCATGTCCAAGGGCACGGTGGACGCATTGATGGAGATTGGCTGGGTCAAGATCCGGGGCCGCAAGCGCACCCCGGGCCGCCCCGTCACCTATGGCACCACCGAGGCCTTTCTGGTCCAGTTCGGGCTGGAAAGCGTCGGCCACCTGCCGGGCACCGACGAACTCAAGGCGGCGGGCTTCCTGGAGGCGATGCCGCCCTCCGGCTTCGACGTCCCCAATCCCAGCGACCAGCTTGGCCCGGACGAAGACCCCTACGATCCCAACGAGCCGCCGGAGCCGGACCTGCTGACGGGCTCCGCCAATCTGGACGAGGCTTAGAAGGCGCGGGTCTTTTGCACCTGTCATTCCCGCGAAGGCGGGAATCCAACTTTGCGGCCGAAATAATCCGGCCCCGCCTGCGCGGGCATGGCATGGTGGCTTCCTCTTTCCTGAAGCCCGGACTCTAGGCCGATGTCCTTCAACGCCTTCCTCACCCTGGCCGGTGTCGCGGTCTTCGCGGCCAGCGGCGCGCTGGCGGCCGGGCGGCGTTCGCTGGACCCCATCGGCGTACTGGTGCTGGCCATCGTCACCGCCACCGGCGGCGGCACCCTGCGCGACGTGCTGATGGATCGCCCGGTTTTCTGGATGTCCGATCCCAGCTTCATCACCGTCTCCATCGCGGCGGCGGCGGCGACCTGGGCCTGGGTGCGCCGTTTCCCGCCGCCCGACCGCGCGCTGCAATATGCCGACGCGGCGGGGCTGGCCTTCTTCAGCATCGCGGGCGCGCGCATCGCCGAAGCGGCGCAGCTGTCGCCCTATATCTGCATCATCATGGGGGCGCTGACCGGCTGCGCGGGCGGCCTGATCCGCGACGTGCTGGTGGCCGAGGTGCCGCTGGTCTTCCGCCGTTCCGAGCTTTACGTCACCGCCTGCCTGGCGGGCATCGGGCTGTATCTGGCGCTGGCGGCGCTGGGCCTGCCAAACGATGTGGCCAGCCTGACCGGCATCGCCGCCATTGCCCTGATCCGCATCGCCTCGATCCGCTGGCGTATCACGCTGCCGGTCTTCCAGGTGCCGCCGCATCCCTAGCGCAGCGGCTTGCAGCATGGCATTTCATGTAATATATAAAGTTACATGAAACGTGACAGCCGCCTGTCTGGCATCCTGCATGTCCTGCTGCACATGGCGGAGCAGGAGGGGCCGGTTACGTCCGAGGTGCTGGCGAAAGCCATGTGCACCAATCCGGTGGTGATCCGGCGCATCCTGTCGGGCCTGCGCGAGCAGGGCTATGTCGCCTCCGAAAAGGGGCATGGCGGCGGCTGGCGGCTGGCCTGCGACCTGTCGCGTGTCACCCTGCGCGACATCCATGACGCGCTGGGCAGTCCCGCCCTGCTGGCGATCGGCAACCGCACGGAGTCGCCCGGCTGCCTGGTGGAGCAGGCGGTCAATGCCGCGCTGGACAGCGCCTTTGCCGATGCCGAGGCGCTGCTGCTGGCGCGGCTGGAGGGCGTGACGCTGGCGGCGCTCAGCGCCGACTTCCACCGCCGCCTTTCCAGACAGGGCAAGCGTAAAGGGCCATCCCATGACCATTGATCCCACCCGTGATGCGGCCATGAAGGCCATCCGCGAAAGTTTCTCCGATCCCGGCCATGTCGCGCGCTACGCCGAAGGCCCGCGGCGTTTCGTGCCGGGCTTTTCCGACCTGCACCGCATGACCGCGCAACTGCTGGCCGAGCGCGTGCCGGACGACGCGCATATCCTGGTGCTGGGCGCGGGCGGCGGGCTGGAACTGAAGGCGCTGGCCGAGGCCCATCCCGGCTGGACCTTTGTGGGCGTGGACCCGGCCCCCGCGATGCTGGACCTGGCGCGGCAGACCCTGGGCGATGCGGTT
>DASTMN010000126.1:0-50109 GCA_035714165.1 Rhizomicrobium sp. | reverse complement strand
ATCACCACCGGCGACAATACCGCGACCGGCACGGGTACGGGCACGGGTACGGGCGGCGATTCCAACGCCACCAACGCCAACGCCCAGACCGCGGCGCAGACCAACAACAACGACCAGGCCAACAACAACGACGTTCGCCAGAACCAGACGGCCAACCCGTCCTTCACGGCGAATCCGTCCTTCACCGCCAATCCGACCAACAACGCCACGGGCGGCGAAGGCGGCGCGGGCGGCACCTCCACCGTGTTCGTCATCGGCGGCGGTACCACGCCGGGCGGCGGCGGCTCGATGCCGACCCTGAACCTGACGCTGGACAATTCCTCCTCGTCGGACAACGAGAACGATAACAGCGCGCGCGCCAGCAATGGCGACCAGACCCAGGCGGCGACCAATACCGCGCAGGGCGGCCGCGGCGGCAACGCGACCGGCGGCACCGGCAATGGCGGCAACGCCACCAATACCGCCACCGGCGGCACGGGCAACGGCTTTGGCGGCGCGGGCGGCAGCTCGACGGCCAATCCGACCTTCAATCCCACGCTGACCTTCACGCCCGCGATCACCGCTGCCGGCAGCGGCACGGGCGGCGCAGGCGGCTTCGGCGGCAGCGTCGGCGACACCAGCGCGACCGGCGGCAGCACCGGCCCGGTCACGCTGACCGGCGGCGACCAGACCAACGCCCAGGCGCAGGACCAGCGCACCCGCACCGGCGACAACACGCTGACGGGCGGCGACAGCAGCGCCACGGGCGGCACCGGTTTCGGTGGCGCGGGCGGCAGCGCCACCAACGGCAACGTCACGGGCACCAACACCAACGACAACCGCTTCACGCCGACCTTCAACCCGACCAACACGGCCAACCCGACCAACACCAATACGAACACCAATCCCAACACGACCACGGTGTTCATCCTGGGCGGCGGCTCGACCCCGGGCGGCGGCGGCTCGATGCCGGATCTCAACATCTCGCTGGACAATTCGGCCGACAATTCCGCGACCAACGCGGCGGCGGCGACCGGCGGCAACAGCAACAGCGGCGGCAATACCCAGACCACCGGCGACACCACCGCCACCGGCGGCCAGGGCGGCCGCGGCGGCAGCGCCACCGGCGGCACCGGCAATGGCGGCAGCGCCACGGCCAACCCCACCGTGACCGCCAATGGCGGCGCGGGCGGCTTTGGCGGCGCTGGCGGTAACGGCACCGGCGGCAATGCCAACAACGACAACCGCTTCAATCCGACCCTGACCTTCACGCCCAACATCGCCACCACGTCGCAGGGCGGCGCTGGCGGCTTCGGCGGCAGCGTGGGCGACACCTCGTCGAACAGCGGCGGCAACAGCTTCACCGCCAACCCGACCCTGTCCGCGGCGCAGACCAACGACCAGACGAACGACCAGAACCAGACCAACGACCAGCGCCAGACGGCCAACCCGTCCTTCACGGCGAATCCGTCTTTCACCGCGAACCCGACGCAGAACGCCAACCCGACCCAGAACGCCAACCCCACCTACACCTCGACGGTGTTCGTGCTGGGTGGTTCGACCCCGGGCGGCGGCGGCGGTTCGACCCCGACCATCAACCTGACGCTGGACAATATCGGCAACGCTTCGGCGACCGGCGGCGCCAGCAACGCCACCACCGGCGACCAGACCGCGACCAACGCCGCGCAGGGCGGCAACGCCACCAACGACAACCGCAACACCGCGCAAGGTGGCGCGGGCGGCTTCGGCGGCGCGGGCGGCACGGGCAATGGCGGCGCGGGCGGCAGTTCGACCTCCAATCCCACCATCACCTTCACGCCCTCGATCACTTCGGCGGGCGGCGCGGGTGGCTTTGGCGGCAGCGTGGGTGACACCACGGCGACCGGCGGCAGCAACGGCCCGATCACCCTGGCGCAGACCAACGATCAGGATCAGCGCACCACCGCACAGGGCGGTGCTGGCGGCTTCGGCACCGGCACGGGCGGCAGCGTGGGCGACACGACCGCCAATGGCGGCGCGGGCGGCTTCGGCGGCAACAGCGGCGGCAACAGCTTTACCGCCAACCCGACCTTCCGCAGCGGCGACCAGGCCTCCAGCAACAGCAATGGCCCGATCAGCCTGACCGGTGGCGACAACAGCGCCACCGGCGGCACGGGCACTGGTACTGGCACGGGCACGGGCGGCAATTCCAACGCCACCAACGCCAACACCCAGACGGCCGACCAGACCAACAACAACGACGTCCGCCAGAACCAGACGGCGAATCCGTCCTTCACGGCCAATCCGACCAACAGCAACACCGCCACCGGCGGCGCGGGCGGCTTCGGCGGTGCGGGCGGCCAGGGCGGCGCGGGTGGTTCCTCGACCGTGTTCGTGCTGGGGGGCGGCACCACGCCGGGCGGCGGCGGCTCGATGCCGACCCTGAACCTGACGCTGGACAACTCCTCCTCGTCGGACAACCAGAACGACAACAGCGCGCGCGCCAGCAACGGCGACCAGACCCAGACCGCCACCAATACGGCGCAGGGCGGCCGCGGCGGCAACGCCACGGGCGGTACGGGCAACGGCTTTGGCGGCGCGGGCGGCAGCTCCACCAACACGGTCAACCCCACCCTCACCGCCAATGGCGGCGCGGGCGGAACGGCCACGGCCAATCCGACCTTCAACCCCACGCTCACCTTCACGCCCGAGATCAACGCGACCGGCACCGGCACGGGCGGCGCGGGCGGCTTCGGCGGCAGCGTCGGCGACACCACGGCGACCGGCGGTAACAGCGGCGGCAACAGCTTCACCGCCAACCCGACCAACAACGCCACCGGCGGCAACGCCACCAATGGCGACACCACGCTGACCGCCAACCCGACCCTGTCCGCGGCGCAGACCAACGCGCAGACGAACGACCAGGACCAGACCAACGACCAGCGCCAGACGGCCAACCCATCCTTCACGGCGAATCCGTCTTTCACCGCCAATCCGTCGCTGACCTCGAACCCGACGCAGAACGCCAATCCCACCTACACCTCGACGGTGTTCGTGCTGGGCGGCTCCACGCCGGGCGGCGGCGGCTCGACCCCGACTATCAACCTGACGCTGGACAATATCGGAAACGCCTCGGCTACCGGCGGCGCGGGCGGCACCGGCGGCGCCAGCAACGCCACCACCGGCGACCAGACCGCGACCAACACCGCGCAGGGCGGCAACGCCACCAATGACAACCGCAATACCGCCCAGGGCGGCGCGGGTGGTTTCGGTGGCGCGGGCGGCTTCGGCGGCAATGCGACCGGCGGCGCGGGCGGCAGCTCGACCTCCAATCCCACCATCACCTTCACGCCCTCGATCACCTCGGCGGGCGGCGCGGGCGGTTTCGGCGGCAGCAACGGCCCGATCACCCTGGCCCAGACCAATGACCAGGATCAGCGCACGCGCACCGGCGATGTCTCCAACAACGCTACCGGCGGCGCCGGCGGCTTCGGCACCGGCACGGGCGGCAGCGTGGGCGATACCTCGTCCAACAGCGGCGGCAACACCTTCGCGGCCACCGCCAACCCGACCTTCCGCAGCGGCGACCAGACCTCCAGCAACAGCAACGGTCCGATCACCCTGACCGGCGGCGACAACAGCGCCACCGGCACGGGCGGCAATTCCAACGCCACCAACAGCAACGACATCCGCCAGACGGCGAATCCGACCAACACCGCCACCGGCGGCGCGGGCGGCCTGGGCGGTGCGGGCGGCAATGCGACCGGCGGCGCGGGCGGATCCTCCACCGTGTATGTTGTGGGCGGCACCACGCCGGGCGGCGGCAGCACGCCCAATATCAGCTTCACGCTGGGCGACATCGCGCTGACCGGCGGCGACCAGACCCAGACCAACAGCAACAGCGCGGCCAACGCCAACACCCAGACCACGGGCGACAACACCCTGACGGGCGGCAACGCCACGGGTGGCACGGGCAATGGCGGCGCGGGCGGCTTCGGCGGCAGCGCCACAGCCAATCCGACCGTCACCGCCAATGGCGGCGCAGGCGGCTTCGGCGGCGCGGGCGGCAATGCCAACAACGACAACCGCTTCAACCCGACCATCACCTTCACGCCGAACATCGCCTCCACCAGCCAGGGCGGCAATGCGACCGGCGGCGCGGGCGGCTTCGGCGGCAGCGTCGGCGATACCAGCGCGACCGGCGGCAGCAACGGCCCGATCACCGTCACCGGCGGCGACCAGACCAACACCGCGACGGGCACGGGCACGGGCGGCGACGCCACGGCGACGAATGGCGATGTGACGGGCACCAACACCCAGTCGCAGACCACCGACAACCGCTTCAACCCGACCTTCAATCCCCAGTTCAACCCGCAGTTCAACCCGCAGTTCAATCCCAGCTACGCGCCGACCAACAGCAACACCAGCACGGTCAATCCGACCATCTATGTGCTGGGCGGCTCCACGCCGGGCGGTGGCGGCTCCACGCCGTCGCTGAGCATCACGCTGGACAATATCGGCAACGCCACCGCCACCGGCGGCACGGCCACCAATGGCGACCAGACCGCGACCAATACCGCGCAGGGCGGCACCGGCGGCAATGCCACCAATGACAATCGCAACACCGCCCAGGGCGGCAATGCGACCGGCGGCGCGGGCGGCTTCGGCGGCGCGGGCGGCAATTCCACCTCGACCTCCAACCCGACCATCACTTTCAACCCCACCATCAATCCGACCATTACGGCGGCGGGCGGCGCGGGCGGCTTCGGCGGCAGCGTGGGCGATACCACCGCGACCGGCACCGGCGGCAACAGCGGTGGCAACAGCTTCACCGCCAACCCGACCCTGACCGGCGGCGACCAGACCGCCAGCAACAGCAACGGCCCGATCACCCTGGCCCAGACCAATGACCAGGCGCAGGACCAGCGCACCCGCACGGGCGATGTGTCCAACAACGCCACCGGCGGCGCGGGCGGCTTCGGCACCGGCACGGGCGGCACCGCGACGGTGGGCGACACCAGTGCCACGGGCGGCCAAGGTGGCAATGCGACCGGCGGCAATGCCACCAACGGCAATGTCACGGGCACGAACACCAACGACAACCGCTTCAACCCGACCAACACGGCGAACCCGACCAATACGGTCAATCCGACCATCTATGTGCTGGGCGGCTCCACGCCGGGCGGCGGCGGCACGCCGACCATCAACCTGACGCTGGACAATATCGGCAACGCCACCGCCACCGGCGGCAACGGCACCAGCAGCGCCACCACCGGCGACCAGACCGCGACCAACACCGCCACCGGCGGCGCGGGCGGCTTCGGCGGCGCCGGCGGCAACGCCACGGCCAACCCGACCTTCAATCCCACCGTCACCTTCAATCCGACCATCACGGCGGCCGGCGGCGCGGGCGGCTTCGGCACCGGCGGCAACAGCGGCGGCAACACCTTCACCGCCAACCCGACCCTGACCGGCGGCGACAACTCCGCGACCGGCGGCTATGCCACCGGCGGCAATGCCGACAACGACAACCGCTTCAACCCGACCTTCAATCCCACCATCACGTCCAATGGCGGCGCGGCGAACAACACCGCGACCATCAACCCGACCATCACGGCGACGGGCGAAGGCGGCGCGGGCGGCTTCAGCAACAGCGGCGGCAACACGCTGACCGGCGGCGACCAGACGGCGACCAACACCAATGGCGACGTCTCGGCCACCCAGGCCCAGACGAACAACAACAGCCAGACCAACGACCAGCGCCAGCGCACCGGCGACGTCACCCAGAACGCCAACCCGACCAACACGGCGACGAACAGCACCACCGTCTATGTGCTGGGCGGCACCACGCCGGGCGGCGGCGGCTCCAGCCCGCCGATCTCCATCTCGGTCACGGGCGGCGACCAGACCCAGACCAACGCGCAGACCACGGGCGACAACACCCTGACCGGCGGCAACAACACCGCGACCGGTGGCTTCGGCGGCGCTGGCGGCAATGCCACCAGCAACAGCGGCGGCAACCGCTTCGCGGCCAACCCGACCATCACCAACAGCGCCACCGGCGGCGCGGGCGGCATCGGTTATGGCGGCGCGGGCGGCTTTGGCGGCAATGCGACCGGCGGCAATGCCAGCTCGGACAACAACGCCACCATCACCGCGCAGGTGAACCCCACCATCGCGCCCACCATCGACGTCAATCCCACCATCTCCGCCACCGGCGGCGCGGGTGGGTTCGGCTTCGGCACCGGCGGCACCAACACAGCCTCGGCGACGGGCGGCCTCGGTTATGGCGGCGGCGCCACCAATGGCGACCAGACCTTCAATGGCGGCGACGACAGCGCCACCGGAGGCTTCGCCACCGCGACCGGCGGCAATGCCACCAACCGCAACGACCTGGCCCAGGCCCAGACCAACACCCAGGCGCAGACCTTCACCCCGACCATCACCACCACCAGCGAAGGTGGCAGGGGCGGCAACGCCACCGGCGGCGCCGGCGGTTCGTCCACCGTCTTCGCGCTGGGCACCGGCGGCTCGGGCACAGGCGGCTCGGTCGGCCCGATCGCGCTGGACAACAGCGCCCGCGCCAACGGCACGGGTGGCAACGCGACCGGCGGCAACGCCACCAACGCCAACACGCTGGATAACAGCGCGCGGGCCACGGGCGGCAATTCCAACGCCACCAACACCAATACGCTGGACAACAGCGCGCGGGCGACCGGCACCGGCGGCAACGCGACCGCCACCGGCGGCGCGGGCGGCTTCGGCATCGGCCTGGGCGGCGCCGGCGGCAATGCCACCAACACCAACACGCTGGACAACAGCGCGCGGGCCAACAACACCAACACCAATACCGCCACCGGCGGCAGCGGCTTCGGTTTCGGCCAAGGCGGTAATGCGACGGGCGGCAACGCGACGGGCGGCAACGCCACCAACACCAATACCAACACCGCGACCGGCACGGGCGGCAACGCCACCGCCAACGGCATTGGCATCGGTACCGGCGGCAATGCGAACGCCAACGCGACCAACAACAACACCAGCACGAACACCAATACCAACACCAACACGGCCAACAGCCGGTCGAACAGCAACTCGACCAGCAACGCCAACAGCAATGCCACGTCGAACAGCAACGCGAACGCGACGTCGAACAGCAATGCGACGGGGACCGGCGTGGGCGTGGGGATCGGCATCGGCGCGGGCGGCGGCGGCGGCACGCCGGGCAATGTCACCGTCAACAACAGCAACAACCAGAACCAGGCCCAGTCTCAGAACCAGGCCCTGAACAACAACAATTTCAACAACAACACGAACAACAACAGCAACCAGAACAACAACAATAACCAGAACTTCAACAACCAGAACCAGTCGCAGAACAACTACAACAACAACCAGAATTTCAACCAGAACAACAACCAGAACTTCAATAACAACCAGAACTACAACAACAACCAGAACGACAATCGCAACTTCAACAATCAGAACCAGAACCAGACCAGCAACAACTTCAACAACAACAACAATTTCAACAACCAGAACCAGAGCCAGTACCAGAACAGCTTCAACAACAACCAGAACTTCAACAACCAGAACCAGTACCAGAACAACTTCAACGCCAACCGGCAGAACCAGTATCAGGGCCAGTACCAGAACCAGTATCAGGACAATTCCAACCGCAACTACGCCACCGGCAACAACCGCAACTATGGCTATAACGACAGCTTCAGCGGCAGCTATCGCGACTATCAGGACAATGGCGGCGGCTATGGCACGGCCTATGCGACCGGCGGCGGCTTCACGGCGGCCGGTGCGGCCGGCGGCGCGGCGGCTGGCGGCGCGGTGATCGGCGCGGTCGGCGGCTATGGCGCGGAGGGCGGCTATGGCGCGGCCCAGGGCGGCGCGTATTACGGCGCACCCGGCTATGGCTACAAGCAGGGCCAGGGCGCTGGCGAAAGCTATGGCTACGGTCCCGGCTATTACGGCCAGGGTTATGGCTACGGCCAGGGCCAGGGTCAGGGCTACGGTTACGGCCCCGGCTATGGTTCGGGTTACGGCCAGGGGTACGGCTATGGTTATGGTCCCGGCTACGGTCAGGGCTATGGCCCCGGCTATGGCGGCCCGGTTCCGGGTGGCCAGGCGCAGGGCGCCTATGGCTACGTCCAGCCCGGCGGCCCGATCGGCGCCTACGGCTACAGCCGTCCCTACAGCTCGACGGTGTCGCAGGGCAGCGGCGCGGCGCGGCAGCAGACGCCGTCCGCGGTGGCCGCGGTCAGCGGCGCGGGCCAGTGCCGCTTCGAGGAAGCCACGGTCGTCAAGGCGATCCACGCGGTCTGCGTCTCGCCGGACGGCAAGGAGTTCCCGGCCGCGCACATGACCGGCGATACCTGGATCAACAGCGGCTATGAGGGCGAGGTCGCCCGCTGCCTGCCGGGCACCGAGCTGCGCGCGATGGTCGGTTCGGTGGCGATGAGCAGCCTGGGCATGACCACCTCGATGGCCAATGCCGAAGTCCTGTCCTGCGGCCCCGGCCAGGCGCTGCGCCACTACAAGGACGGCATGCTCAAATGCGCCGTGGCCGAGAAGGTCGTGGACTGCACCGAGCGCAACAACCTGCGCAAGTGGGGCACGGGCGACATGTTCTTCACCTACCGCACCCGCGTCTGCACCACCGGCGGCAACGCCCAGGCCAGCGCCTCGTCCAGCAGCTACCAGCTGACCGCGCAGCAGCGGCAGATGGCGGCGGACGCGGCCCAGGCCAAGGCCCGCGAGCTGAAGCTGTCGGGCATGCGCCTGAATGGCGGCGTCGGCCAGGGTGGCTGGTAAGGGTGGCTGGTAAGGCCCTGTAATAAAGGAATCCTTGGGGCGTCAGGCCCGATGGATGGTCAGGAAGGGCGTCCTGCACTCCGTGCAGGGCGCCCTTTCGTTTCGGGGGCCATTCGCCGCGTTGCACCAAGGCCATCCCCTGCTATGGTGCGCCCGCTCTCCCAACCGCCTCTGCTTTCCGAAGGCTAACCCAATGAATATTCACGAATATCAGGCAAAAGAACTTTTGCGCGGATTCGGCGTGCCGGTCCCCAAGGGCAAACCGGCCTTCACGGTCGAAGAGGCGGTCAAGGCCGCCGAGGAACTGGGCGGCCCGGTCTGGGTCGTGAAGGCCCAGATCCATGCCGGCGGCCGCGGCAAGGGCGGCGGCGTCAAGGTGGTCAAGTCCATCGAGGACGTCCGCAAGGAAGCCGAGCGCATGCTGGGCATGACGCTGGTGACCCACCAGACCGGCCCGGCGGGCCGCCTGGTCAAGCGTCTTTATATCGAGGACGGCTCGGCCATCGACCGCGAACTGTACCTGTCGACGCTGGTGGACCGCGAGACCAGCCGCGTCGCCTTCATCGTCTCCACCGAAGGCGGCATGGACATCGAGGAAGTCGCCCATGCGACGCCTGAAAAAATCCATACCTTCCAGGTCGATCCCGCCGCGGGCTATTCGCCCTATATCGGCAACGAGATCGCCGTGGCGCTGGGCCTGAAGGGCGACACCGCCAAGCAGGCGGGCAAGCTGGTGAAAAGCCTTTACGAGGCCTTCATCGCCAAGGACATGAGCATGCTGGAAATCAATCCGCTGGTCGTGACCAAGGACGGCAACATCGTCTGCCTGGACGCGAAAGTGAATTTCGATTCCAATTCGCTCTACCGCCACAAGGACGTGCAGGAACTGCGCGACCTGGACGAGGAAGATCCGGCGGAAGTCGAAGCCAGCAAGTACGACCTGTCCTACATCAAGCTGGACGGCGAAATCGGCTGCATGGTCAACGGCGCGGGCCTGGCGATGGCCACCATGGACATCATCAAGCTCTATGGCAGCGAACCCGCCAACTTCCTCGATGTGGGCGGCGGCGCGACGAAGGAAAAGGTCACCCAGGCCTTCAAGATCATCGTGTCCGATCCCAACGTGAAGGGCATCCTGGTCAATATCTTCGGCGGCATCATGAAGTGCGACATCATCGCCGAAGGCATCATCGCCGCGGCCAAGGAAATCTCGCTCTCGGTTCCGCTGGTGGTGCGCCTGGAAGGCACCAATGTCGAACTGGGCAAGGAAATCCTGTCCAAATCCGGCCTTGCCATCACCTCCGCCGACAATCTCGCCGACGCGGCCGAAAAGGTCGTCAAGGCCGTGAAGGGTACGAAGTAATGTCCATTCTCGTCGACAAGAACACCAAGGTCATCTGCCAGGGCTTCACCGGCAACCAGGGCACCTTCCATTCCGAGCAGGCCATCGCCTATGGCACCAAGATGGTCGGCGGCACCACGCCCGGCAAGGGCGGCAGCACCCATCTGGGCCTGCCGGTCTTCGACACCGTGCGCGAGGCGCGCGAGAAGGTGGGTGCCGATGCTTCCGCCATCTACGTCCCGCCGCCCTTCGCCGCCGACGCCATCCTGGAGGCGATCGACGCCGAAGTGCCGCTGATCGTCTGCATCACCGAAGGCATCCCGGTGCTGGACATGGTCAAGGTCAAGCGTGCGCTGTCCGGCTCCAAGTCGCGCCTGATCGGCCCCAACTGCCCCGGCGTCATCACGCCGGGCGAATGCAAGATCGGCATCATGCCCGGCCACATCCACAAGCGCGGCAGCGTCGGCATCGTGTCGCGCTCCGGCACCCTGACCTATGAAGCCGTGTTCCAGACCACCGCGGCGGGCCTGGGCCAGTCCACCTGCGTCGGCATCGGCGGCGATCCGGTCAAGGGCACCGAGCATATCGAGGTGCTGGAAATGCTGCTGGCCGACCCGGAAACCGAAAGCATCATTATGATCGGCGAAATCGGCGGCAGCGCCGAGGAAGACGCCGCCGACTTCATCAAGCGCTCCAAGGTGAAGAAGCCGACGGTCGGCTTCATCGCCGGTGTCACCGCCCCGCCGGGCCGCCGCATGGGCCATGCCGGCGCCATCATTTCCGGCGGCAAGGGCGGCGCGGACAGCAAGATCGAGGCGATGAAGGAAGCGGGCATCCGCGTCTCGCCCAATCCGGCCGCGCTGGGCACCACGCTGGTGGACCTGCTGTCGGGCAAGTAAACGCCCGCCGCTTCCCGGCGCGTGTCGCGCCGAAGGGGCGGGTCATACAATCCTCAAAAGGCGCCGTGCGAACGGCGCCTTTTTTTGTTGCACCGCAGGATCACAAATAAGCCGCATGACATGCGGAAGTGTCATGTCCGATAGCCTGCTTTTGCCGTGCAAAGCGGGGCTTTTGAGACCATATTAACCGCATTCGGCGTTGTATTGACGCAGCAAAGCAGTTACCACCCTGCGCCACGCAGAGACCGCCATCCGCGGCACCAGGAAGGGATCGGCGCCTAACAAGCCCGCCCGTAAGCGTCTGAAATGACTGAACAATCCCCATCAGATCGAGTCAATCGCGCGTCGAACGACATTTTCGAGGCGACGTCATTCCTCTCCGGCACAAACGCCGCATTCGTCGAACAGCTCTATGCCGCATGGCAGGCCGATCCCGGTTCGGTGGATGAAAGCTGGCAGAGCTATTTCGCCCAGCTTGGGGAAAAGGGCCTGAACCCCACCCAGCTTGGCCGCGGTCCCGCCTGGAAGCGTGACAGCAAGCCCGATCTCGCCAGCGGCGACCTGATCGCCGCCCTGACCGGCCAGGAACCGCCCGCCCCGCCCGCAAAGCCCGGCCAGAAGGGCAGTCCGAAGAACGATAAAGCCACCACCCCGGCCGCCGGCGGCACCGAAGCCGCCAAGGCCTCGATCCATGCCGTCCAGATGATCCGCGCCTATCGCATGGTCGGCCATCTGGAAGCCAATCTCGATCCGCTGGAAATCACGCCCAAGACGCCCCAGGCGACGCTGGACCCGGCCCATTACGGCTTTACCGGCGCGGCACTGGATACCCCCGTCTATATCGACGGCATCCTGGGCCTGGACACCGTCACCCCGCGCAAGCTGATCGACACCCTGCGCGGCATCTATTGCGGCCGCATCGGCTATGAGTTCATGCACATCAACGATGCGGAGCAGAAGGCCTGGCTGCAGCGCCGCATCGAGGGCGAGGAAGGCGAAGTGTCCTTCACCCTCGAAGGCAAGAAGGCCATCCTCAACAAGCTGATCGAGGCCGAGGGCTTCGAGAAGTTCGCCGCCAACCGTTTTGTCGGCACCAAGCGTTTCGGCCTGGACGGCGGCGAAGCCACCATCCCCGCGCTGGAACAGATCATCAAGCGCGGCGGCCAGCTTGGCGTCAGCGAGATCGTGATGGGCATGGCCCATCGCGGCCGCCTGAACGTGCTGGTCAATGTGATGGGCAAGACCTATCGCCAGCTGTTCCACGAGTTCCAGGGCGGCAGCGCCAATCCCAACGACGTCGAAGGCTCCGGCGACGTGAAGTATCATCTGGGCGCCTCGTCGGACCGCGAGTTCGACGGCCACAGGGTGCATCTGTCGCTGACGCCCAACCCCTCGCACCTGGAAATCGTCAATCCCGTCGTGCTGGGCAAGGCCCGCGCCAAGCAGTGGCAGCTGCACGACATCGACGCCCGCACCTCGGTCCTGCCGGTCCTGATTCATGGCGATGCGGCCTTTGCGGGCCAGGGCGTGGTGGCGGAATGCTTCGCCATGTCGGGCATCAAGGGCTATCGCACCGGCGGCACCCTGCACTTCGTCATCAACAACCAGATCGGTTTCACCACCGCGCCGATCTTCTCGCGCTCCTCGCCCTATTGCACCGACATCGCCCTGATGGTGCAGGCGCCGATCTTCCATGTGAACGGCGACGATCCCGAGGCCGTGGTCCATGCCACCCGCATCGCGGTGGAGTTCCGCCAGAAGTTCAAGAAGGACGTCGTTCTGGACATGATCTGCTATCGCAGGTTCGGCCATAACGAGAGCGACGAGCCGTCCTTCACCCAGCCGCAGATGTACCGCGTGATCAAGGATCACCAGACCACGCTGCAGCTCTATACCGGCAAGCTGGTGGCCGAGGGCACCCTGACCCAGGCCGAGGCGGACGGCATGCTGGCGGATTTCAACGCGCGGCTGGACGACGAGTTCAACGCCTCCAAATCGCACCTGCCCAACCGCGCCGACTGGCTGGACGGCAAGTGGCAGGGCCTGGAAACCGCGCCCAAGAACAGCGACCGCCGCGGCGAAACCAGTGTCAGCGCCGACGCGCTGAAAAAAGTCGGCAAGGCGCTGGTCACGGTGCCGCCCGATTTCCACCTGCACAAGACCATCGGCCGCCAGCTCGAGGCCAAGGCCAAGATGTTCGAGACCGGCGAAGGTTTCGATTGGGCCACTTGCGAGGCGCTGGCGCTGGGCACCCTGCTGGACGAGGGCTTTTATGTCCGCTTTTCCGGCCAGGACTCCCAGCGCGGCACCTTCAGCCAGCGCCATGCGGCGCTGGTCGACCAGCAGAGCGAGGAACGCTACTACCCGCTCCAGCATGTCAGCGAAAAGCAGGGCTGCTTCGAGATCATCGACTCCCTGCTGTCGGAAGAAGCGGTTCTGGGCTTCGAATACGGCTATTCCACCGCCGAGCCCAAGGCGCTGGTGCTTTGGGAAGCCCAGTTCGGCGACTTCGCCAACGGCGCCCAGGTGGTGATGGACCAGTTCATCTCGTCGGGCGAGAGCAAGTGGCTGCGCATGTCGGGCCTTACCCTGCTGCTGCCGCACGGCTATGAAGGCCAGGGGCCGGAACATTCCTCGGCCCGCCTGGAACGCTATCTCCAGCTTTGCGCCCAGGACAATATGCAGGTCTGCGTGCCGACCACGCCGGCCAACTATTTCCACATCCTGCGCCGCCAGATGCACCGCAGCTTCCGCAAGCCGCTGGTCGTGCTGACGCCCAAGTCGCTGCTGCGCCACAAGAAGTGCACCAGCTTCCTGTCGGACATGATGCCCGGCACCTCCTTCCACCGCGTGCTGCGCGACCAGGCCGAAGTCGTGCCCGGCGCCACCACCGTGAAGCTGGTGGAAGACAGCAAGATCAAGCGCGTCATCCTGTGCAGCGGCAAGGTCTATTTCGACCTGATGGAGGAGCGCGAAAAGCGCAACGAAAGCCGCATCCAGATCCTGCGCCTGGAACAGCTCTATCCCTTCCCCGAGAATGTCCTGGCCCAGGAGCTGAACCGCTTCCCCAAGGCCGAGATCGTCTGGTGCCAGGAAGAGCCGCAGAACCAGGGCGCCTGGACCTTCGTCCGCAGCCGGATCGAGGACACCGTGACCAAGCTGGGCGGCAAGGCCAGCCCGCGCTATGTGGGCCGCGCCGAAAGCGCCTCCACCGCCGCGGGCCTGATGAAGCAGCACAATGCCGAACTGGCCGCCTTCCTGAACGACGCCCTTACTCTCTAATCCAGCCAAGAAGAGTTCTTCCCCGATGACCGTTGAGATCAAAGTGCCCGCGATGGGCGAGTCCGTCACCGAAGCCACCATCTCCAAATGGTTCAAGAAGGAAGGCGACGCGGTGAAGCGCGACGAGCCGCTGCTGGAACTGGAGACCGACAAGGTGACGGTGGAAGTGCCCTCGCCCGCTGATGGCGCGATTGAATCCATCGCCGCCCAGGCCGGCGCGACCGTCACGGTCGGCGCGCTTCTGGGCGCCATCGCCGAAGGCAAGGCTGGCTCCGCCCCCGCCAAGGCCGCTGCGCCCGCCCCCGCCAAGGCGGAAGCGCCCAAGCCCGCCGCCGCGCCGGCGCCCGCTGCTGGCGGCGCGCCAGCCATGCCCTCGGCCCAGCGCATCGCCGCCGAAACCGGCCTGTCCACCGCATCCGTCGCCGGAACCGGCAAGGATGGCCGCGTGACCAAGGGCGACATGCTGGCGGCGCTGGAATCGCGCGCCACCACACCCGCCGCCGCCGCCACGCCCGCGGGCCCCCGCGCCCAGGCCGAGCGCGAGGAACGCGTGCCGATGACGCGCCTGCGCAAGACCATCGCGCTGCGCCTGAAGGAATCGCAGAACACCGCCGCCCAGCTCACCACCTTCAACGAGGTGGACATGACGGCGGTCATGGCCCTGCGCGCCACCTACAAGGACAGCTTCGAGAAGAAGCACGGCGTCAAGATGGGCTTCATGGGCTTCTTCACCAAGGCCGTGGTCGCGGCCCTGAAGGAACTGCCCAACATCAATGCCGAGATCGAAGGCGACAACATCGTCTACAAGAACTATTACGACATCGGCATCGCGGTCTCGACCGAGCGCGGGCTGGTTGTTCCCGTGGTGCGGGATGCGGATGCGCTGTCGTTGGCCGACATCGAAAAGACGATAGGCGATTTCGGCAAGCGCGCCCGCGACAACAAGCTGAAGCTGGAAGAGCTTCAGGGCGGCACCTTCTCCATCACCAATGGCGGCGTGTTCGGCTCGCTGATGTCCACCCCGATCCTGAACTCGCCCCAGTCGGGCATCCTGGGCATGCACAAGATCCAGCCGCGCCCGATGGCGATTGGCGACAAGGTCGAAATCCGCCCGATGATGTACCTGGCCCTGTCCTATGACCACCGCATCGTGGACGGCCGCGAGGCCGTCACCTTCCTGGTCAGGGTGAAGGACAATCTGGAAGACCCCCAGCGTCTCTTGCTGGAGGTTTGAGCCGTATCCCGGGCCGCCTCCCCATTGCCGCGAAGCGGCACAAGGTGGAGGTGGTTTCAGCGGGCGAGAGCGACCTCTTGGGAGCCAAGCGAAAGCTGAAACCGGAGGGGGTAGACAAAAAGGCGGTCATTTGACCGCCTTTTTTTGTTGCCAGCCTGTCGGGACAGCGGCGGCTGGGCCGTCCTGTGAAGGATCAACAGGGAGACACGACATGGCATATGTGGACGGGTTCCTGCTCGCGGTGAAGAAGAGCAAAGTCGAGGCTTACAAGGCGCTGGCGGCCGTCTGTGAGCCGATCTGGCGCGAATATGGCGCCATCGAATATGTCGAATGCGTGGGCGACGACACGCCGTATGGCGAGCTGACCTCGTTTCCCCGCGCGGTGATGGCGGCGGAGGATGAAGTGGTGATCTTTTCCTGGATCATCTACCCGGACAAGGCGACCCGCGACGCCTGCAACAAGAAGGTGATGGAAGACCCGCGCCTGAAGGCGACGATGGCGACGGACGTCTTCGACGGCAAGCGGATGATCTATGGCGGCTTCGTGCCCATGATGGGCAAATAGGCGCGGCCTTTAAGCGGTTCTCTTGTCGAGCTGTTCCAGTTTGGCCAGTTCGACATGAGCCCGCAGTTCGATCTGGTCCAGTACGTCCTGCAGCTTGGGATCGGCAAAGACGTCATGGCGGCGTGTCACCGCCACCGCCAGCCGGTTCAGGGTGGCGCGCGGAATGCCGCCCGCCAGAAGGCCGTCGCGCACCGAATCCAGCAGGTCCAGCAACTGCTCGCCATGCGCCAGGCCGCGGGAGCGGCCCTGGGTGGAATCTTCCATGCCCTGCAGCATCAGGATGGAATCCAGCGCGGCGATGGGGCCGGGGCCGGCCACGATGGCGCCCGCACTTTCCGCCGTATCGGACACGCTGAAGCCACCGGCGGCGGCGCCGGTGGAGGATTTGCGTTTCACGGCCGATGTTTCGATCCGGCCCGGGCCTTTGATTTCCATGGGAGTCGTCCCATTGCGACACGCCAGCATCGCCCCGCATGGTTAAGGAATGGTTAGGCCGTGCCACCAACGGACGGCCGGTGTGGAAAAGGCCGCCAAAAGGCTGGCACAGGCTTTGAAAGATACCGGCTGTAATTGAAGGAGACGGTTGCCATGGACGGCGATCAGAAGAAGTCTTTTGGCCTGATGGCCGTATTGCTGGTGGCCGTGGTGGCGCTGGCGGGCCTGGCCTATTGGAAACTCAAGACCCCCAAGGTCGGCCCCTATGGCGCCATCGCCATGTCGGACACCTCGCTCACCTATGGCGGGGCCTGGGGCTATCCCGATCCGATCTCGGCCTACAAGCGCTCGGTCAGCGAATGCAACAAGGCCAGCAACAGTGGCGACTGCGTGGTCAAGGTCAGCCTGAAGGACAATTGCGGCGCGCTGGCGATCAGCGTGGAGCGCAACGCCTCTTATCTCGTGTCCGGCCGCGACCAGGTGCATACCACCGCCACCGCCATGGCCCAGTGCCAGGCGACCGGCGCCAGCGACTGCGCCATCCGGGAAAATATCTGCAGCAGCGCGTCTTGATTGTCCCGGCCTCGTGCCGCGCTTGACCGCGTGGCACTGCGGCGTTCGGTCGGGCCGAACGTCCACTGGACGTTCGGCTGATCCGCCCTCACCCCCTCCGGTTTCAGCTTCCGTTCGGTCGCTTCGCTGCCCTCGCCCGCTGAAACCACCTCCCCTTTCTGGCGCTGACGCGCTGAAGGGGGAGGCGGGTCTCTGGAAGGCAGATATCCGCTAGGCCCGATGGTAGGGATGGCCCGCCAGAATGGTGATGGCGCGATAGACCTGTTCGCAGAGCAACGCCCGCGCCAGCAGGTGCGGCCAGGTCTGCGGCCCGAAAGCCAGGCTGCGGCCCGCCTTTTTTCCGGGCAGCGCCGCAAGGCCATCGGGACCACCGATCACAAAGCACATGTCCTTTGTGCCCACATCGCGCAACGATCCCAGCATCTCGGCGAAATCCTCGCTCGTCATGCCCTTGCCCTTGGCGTCCAGCAGGACGACATGCGCCCCGTCCGGCAGGCGCGCCGACAGGCGCTCGCATTCATCCTTGATGCGCGTGGCGGCGTCCCGGTGCTTCGACACCGGTAATTCCTCGATGGACACCGCTGTAAAGCCCAGGCTGCGCCCCGCCTTGCGGGCGCGATCCACGAAATCCTCGCACAACAGGCCTTCCGGCGTGCCGCGCATATGGCCGATACAGTAGATCCAGAGGCGCACTACCGGCGGCCGCCGACCGACCACATGCCTTCCAGGTCGTAATAGTCGCGCACTTCGGGGCGGAACAGGTGCACGATCACATCGCCCGCATCCACCAGCACCCAGTCGCCCTGCCCCTGGCCGGAAACCGGACGGGTGCCATAGCCGCTTTCCTTCAGGCGGCGGGCCAGGTGTTCAGCCATGGCCGAAACATGGCGCGAGGAACGGCCCGAAGCCACCACCGCCGCATCGCACAGCGCCGAACGGCCTTCCAGGTCGATGGTGACGATATTTTCCGCCTTGTCGTCATCCAGCGACGTCAGGATACGCTTCAGCAGGTCGCTTTCTATTTTGGTGCGTGCATCCGCGCGCGGCGGCGCGGCGGCAGCCGCCTTCCTGGCGGGTTTCTTCACCGGCGCTTTCCTGACCGGCTTGACGGCGGCTTTCCTGACGGCTTTCACCGGAGCCTTTTTGGCGGCGGCCTTTTTGGCCGGGGCTTTGGCCGAAGTCTTGGCTTTTGTCTTTGCCGGGGCCTTCGTCTGGGCCGGGGCTGCGCGCTTGGCGGGGGCTGTGGCCTTGGCCTTGGCCTTGGTTTTGGCCTTGGTCTGGGCGGCAGGCGTTTTTGTCTTGCGGGTCAGGGGCATGGTCTCCGTTCAGGGCACGAGATTTAGCACGGCCTCGGCGGCGGCACCAAGCGCCTGTTCCCGCAGCGCCGTCGAGCTTTCGGAATGCCGCCGCCCATCCAGCACCATCAGGCAGGGCGGGGAACCCGGATGGCGCGAAATGCCGTAACGGCGCGCCAACGGCGCATGAAGCGAGGCCAGAACCGTGCCGGGGCGGCGCACCACCGCGATGGGCATGCGCGCGGCAATCGCCTGCCAGCGCCGCCAGCGGGAGAACTGCACCAGATTGTCGCTGCCCATCAGCCAGGTGAACGCCACGCCCGGAAAGCGCCTTTGCAGCGCCGCCACCGTGTCGGCGGTATAGCGCGTGCCCAGCCGACGCTCGATATCGGTGACCAGGATGCGGGGCGAACGGGCGACGTTGCGGGCGCGGATCAGGCGGGTTTCCAGCGCGTCCGGCGCGCCCTTGAGCGGATTGCCCGGCGACACCAGCCACCAGACATAATCCAGCCCCAGCGCCTTCAGTGCCACATCGCTGACATGGACATGCCCCGCATGGGCGGGATCGAAGGAACCGCCCAACAGGCCGATCCGCAGGCCGTCCGCGACCGGACCCGGCGGCGCAATCCAGTGATGGGCGGACGGCGGGCGCAATCAGGCGTCGCGGCCGTTATGGGCGCGGATGTCCAGCGCCTTGGGATCCACGCCGTCCACGCAGCGGACATTGATGCAGATCATCCGGTTGCCCTTGGGGTCGGCCCCTTCCGAAAAAGGCGCAACGCCGCAAGCGGGGCAGAAATGATGGTCGATCACATGCTTGTTGAACTTGTAGCTGCCCAGATTTTCGCGCGGCGTCTTCAGGGTAAAGGCCGATTCCGGGATGAAGTGCAGCAGCCCCCCACGCTTGGCGCAGAGCGAGCAGTTGCAGTCTATGACGATCCCGATCTCGCCCTCGAAACTGTAGGCGATCTTTCCGCAATGGCATCCGCCGCTATGGGTGGTCATGACGGCAATCTCCCTTTGGACGTTTCTTGGGGCGGGGTCTCAGGGCCGGGTCTCAGGACCTGGTCTGGCCGTTGCCCCGCACCACATATTTGAAGGTGGTGAGCTGTTCGGCGCCGACCGGCCCGCGCGCATGCATCTTGCCCGTGCCGATGCCGATTTCCGCGCCCATGCCGAATTCGCCGCCATCGGCGAACTGGGTGGAAGCGTTCCACAGCACGATGGCGCTGTCCACGCTGTTCATGAAGGCCTCGGCGGCGGCGGCGTCCTCGGTGACGATGGAATCGGTATGGTGCGAGCCATAGGTCTCGATGTGCCGGATCGCCTGCTCCAGCCCGTCCACCACCTTCACGGCGATGACGGCTTCCAGATATTCGGTCTTCCAGTCTTCTTCCGTGGCGGGCACGGCGGTGGGGAAGACCGCGCGCACGGCGTCATCGCCGCGAATCTCGCAGCCGGCTTTCGCCAGGTCTTCCAGGCAGGCGACGCCGATGCCGCCCAGCACCGCCCTGTCGATCAGCAGCGTCTCGGCCGCGCCGCAGACACTGGTGCGCCGCATCTTGGCGTTCAGCACGATGGCGCGCGCCTTTTCCGCATCGGCCTTGGCATGCAGATAGACATGGCAAAGCCCTTCCAGATGGGCCAGCACCGGCACCCGCGCCTCGTTGATGACGCGCCCGGTGAGGCCCTTGCCCCCGCGCGGGATGATCAGGTCCACCGCGCCGTTCAGCCCTTCCAGCATCATGCCCACGGCGGCACGGTCGGTCGTCTTCACCACCTGGATCGCGCTCTCCGGCAGGCCCGCCGCCTTCAGTCCCTCGGCCATCGCGGCCTGGATCGCGCCGGAGGAGCGGATGGAATCCGACCCGCCGCGCAGGATGGCGACGTTGCCCGACTTGAGCGCCAGCGCGCCCGCATCCGCCGTCACATTGGGGCGGGATTCATAGATGATGCCGATGACGCCGATGGGCGTGGCGACGCGGGCGATGTCCAGCCCGTTGGGCCGCGACCAGCGCGCCATCTCCCGGCCCACCGGATCGGGCAGCGCCGCCACCACTTCGATGCCCTTGGCCATCGCCTCGATGCGCGCGTCGTTCAGCATCAGCCGGTCCACCATCGGCGCGGGCATGCCGGCTGCCTCGGCGGCGGCGATATCGGCCCGGTTGGCCTCCAGGATTTCGGCGGCGCGGCTGCGGATGGCGGCGGCGGCCACCGTCAGCGCCCTGGTCTTGGCATCGTCACCGGCCTCGCGCATGGCGCGGGCGGCGTCGCGCGCGGCGGCGCCGATCGCCAGCATTTCGGACGTCAAATCCCTGGTCGTGTGGGCATCGCTGGAATTGTGGACCGTCATGCGCCGTTTCCCGTCAGAACCAGATCGTCGCGGTGGATCATTTCGTCCCGCCCACGATATCCCAGAATGGCCTCGATTTCGACCGTGCGCTTGCCCGCGATCAGTTCCGCGTCGGAGGCGTTATAGGCCGCCAGGCCACGCGCCACCTCGCGCCCGTCACGGTCGCGCACCAGCACCGCATCGCCGCGCTCGAAGCGGCCGTCAATCTGGCGGATGCCCGCCGGCAGCAGGCTTTTTCCATCCTTCAGCGCCCGCACCGCGCCCTCGTCGATCACCAGTGCGCCTTCCGGGCGCAGCACGCCCGCGATCCAGCGCTTGCGGGCGGCGGCGGGCGTGAGGCTGGCGCGGAACACGGTATGGCGCGCGCCCCCGGCAATGGCCGACAACGGATGGGTGCTGTCGCCACGAGCCAGGATCACATCGCAACCCGCGCCCATCGCGATCTTGGCCGCGATCAGCTTGGAGGTCATGCCGCCGCGCCCGAAGCCGGAAATGGAATCGCCCGCCATGGCCTCGATCGCATCGGTGATGGCGGTGACTTCGGGAATATGCGTGGCTGACGGATCCAGCGACGGATTGGCGGTGTAAAGCCCGTCCACATCCGACAGCAGCACCAGCCGGTCCGCGCCCATCATGGAGGCGACGCGCGCCCCCAGCCGGTCATTGTCGCCGAACTTGATCTCCGCGGTGGCGACGGTGTCGTTCTCGTTGATGACGGGCACCGCGCCCAGCTCGATCAGCGTGCCCAACGTGGCGCGGGCATTGAGATAGCGGCGGCGCTCCTCGGTATCGCCAAAGGTCAGCAAGACCTGCGCCGCCACGATGCCGACCTGCGCGAAAATGTCGGCATAGGCTTCGGCCAGCCGCACCTGCCCCGCCGCCGCCGAGGCCTGGCTTTCCTCCAGCCGCAGGACACCCGCGGGCAGCTTCAGCAGGCGGCGGCCCAGCGCGATGGAGCCGGATGACACCAGAATGACCTGCGCGCCGCGCTGTTTCAGCGCCGCCACATCGGCGCAGAGCGAGGCCAGCCATTCGCGGCGCAACTCGCCCTTGCCGCCATCCACCAGCAGGGCCGAACCGACCTTGACCACCACCAGTTTCGCGCCGGAGAAAATATCGCTCATCGCCGCGTCTTCTTCTTGGCGCGGGACTTGTTGGAATGACGGGCAGCGGAAGGCCTGGCCTTGGCTTTCCCCGTCTTCGCGGCGGCTTTCTTTTTGACCGACGCTTTTTTGGGCTTGGCCGCGGCCTTCGCCTTGGTGGCGATCTTGGCCTTTGCCGTCTTGGCCTTGGCGCGCGCCAGCCCCGCGGCGCGGGGCTTGGCCGCCGCCTTTGTCGCGGCGGATTTTTTCGCCACCTTCTTCACCGCGACTTTCGCGGGCGTGACAGCTTTTTCCACCACCGCCTCGGCGGCGCTCCTGCGGGCGGGGGGCACCACGGGTGCCTTGAAGTTCACCGACTGGCGTTCGGCGCGGGTGGACGGCGCGCGCACCGGGCGGGCGGCCTGCGCCGCATCCTGCCGCTCGGCGCGGCGCGCGTTGATCTGGCGCACCATCGCCCGCAGCACGCCGGGAATGCCCTCGCCCGACACGCCCGAAATCACATGCACCTTGTGGCCGCAGGCTTTTTCCAGCGCGGCGCGTTTCTTCGCCAGTTCCGGCGCGGTGATCGCATCCACCTTGTTCAGCGCCACGATCTCCGGCTTTTCGCGCAAGCCGTGGCCATAGGCTTCCAGTTCGGCACGGATGGTCTTGTAGGTCTGGGCGACCTTGTCGCCCGTGCCGTCGATCAGGTGCAGGATGGAGGCGCAGCGTTCGGCATGGCCCAGGAAGCGGTCGCCCAGCCCCACGCCCTCATGCGCGCCCTCGATCAGGCCGGGCAGGTCGGCCAGCACGAAATCGGTATCGTCGATCTTCACCACGCCAAGCTGCGGCTC
Source organism: Rhizomicrobium sp. (assembly GCA_035714165.1). Lineage (GTDB taxonomy): Bacteria > Pseudomonadota > Alphaproteobacteria > Micropepsales > Micropepsaceae > Rhizomicrobium. The sequence goes on along the minus strand of DASTMN010000126.1, from coordinate 27,414 downwards.
CAGCGTGGTGAAGGGATAGTCGGCGATCTTGGGCCGCGCCGCCGAAACACGGCTGAGGAAGGTGGACTTGCCCGCATTGGGCATGCCGATCAGCCCGGCATCGGCGATCAGCTTGAGCTTCAGGATGAACACCCGCTCCTCGGCGGGCTGGCCGGGCAGCGCGAAATTGGGCGCCTGGTTGGTCGAGCTTTTGAAATGGGCGTTGCCGAAGCCGCCATTGCCGCCGCGCAGCAGGCGGTGGCGCATGCCGGGCGTGGCCATGTCCACGATCAGCGTCTCGCCGTCTTCCTCATAGATCTGGGTTCCAACCGGCACTTTCATGATGGCGTCGTCGCCGCCCGCGCCGGTCATCACCTTGCCCAGGCCACCCTGCCCGCTCTTGGCCTTCACATGCTGCTGGAAACGGTAGTCGATCAGCGTGTTGAGGTTCTCCACCGCCTCGGCGATCACATCGCCGCCGCGCCCGCCATCGCCGCCATAAGGGCCGCCATACTCGATGAACTTCTCGCGCCGGAACGCGATACAGCCGTTACCGCCCGCTCCGCTGGCGGCATAGACCTTGGCGACATCGAGAAAGCGCATGAAACCCTCGTTATGCGGCCTGTTTTCGCAGGAAATCGGCCCGCGTCAACAGCATGTCATGGCACAGCACCTCGGCGTTCCGGGCGGCGCAGAACCGAAGCCGGGACCCGGCATGACGCCCGCCCAGCTTGGCCTGGACATGGCCGGAGGCGGGATTGTCGGCGAACCAGCCCGCCTGCACCACCGCCAGGTCCATGTGCCCGAAGGCATAGGCCAGTATCCGGGCCACCGTCTCGGTGGCATAGCCCTGCCCCCAGAAAGGCTTGCCCAGCCAGTAGCCCAGCTCATAGGGCGCCAGGCCGTCCTCCGCCGGATGCAGGCCCGTCATGCCCAGGAACAGCCCGTCCGCCTTGCGCTCCACGGCGAAGACATGGCGGCCGTCGGGCGGCAGCGCCAGGAACGCCTCGGCATGTTCCTCGGTATAGGGATGGGGAATGCGCGCCATCATCCGCGACACGTCCAGGTCGCCCAGCCACACCGCCATGTCCTGCACATCCCACGGCCTGGGCGGCCGCAGGATCAGTCTTTCGCTCTCCAGGATGCACATGTCATTCCCCGCTCGATTCCCTGCGCGAGGAAAGAAAAAGGGAGATGGCGGACCATCTCCCTCGCAACAACGGGCCGCCACATTCAGTGGCGGCCTATGTCTTCAGCCGCCTATTCCGCCGCGATCTTGGCAGCCGGGTTTTCGGCCGCGACGACGGACACGAAAGTACGGCGCTTGTAGCCGGTCTTGAACGACACCTGGCCGTCGCGGAGCGCGAACAGGGTGTGGTCGCGGCCCATGCCGACGCCTTCGCCCGGATAGAACTGGGTGCCGCGCTGGCGCACGATCACATTGCCGCCGGCAACGGCCTGGCCGCCGAACAGCTTCACGCCCAGCATCTTGGGGTTGGAATCGCGACCGTTGCGCGAGGAACCGCCTGCCTTCTTGTGCGCCATAGGAGTGCTCCCTTAACCGGCCGTGATGCCCAGCACCTTCACCGTGGTGAAGTGCTGGCGATGACCGCGCTTGCGGTGGGTGTTCTTGCGGCGCTTCTTCTTGAAGGCGATGACCTTTTCGCCCTGGCCATGCTCGACGATCTCGCACTGGACCGAGGCGCCATTGACCAGCGGCGCGCCGATCTTGGGGCTGTCGCCGCCCAGCATCAGCACTTCCAGGTCCAGCTTGGCGCCGACATCGCCGGCCAGGCTTTCGACCTTCAGGACGCTGTCCTTGGCCACTTTATACTGTTTTCCGCCGGTGCGGACGACCGCGTACATGGTCTAAATCCTTGAAAATAAAGGGTTCTCGGCAGACGCGAGTCCCCGAAAGAGCGGCGGAATATACGCACAAAGCCGCGCCGGTCAAGCATCGCTTTGCCGCGTCCTTTTTGGCCGGAAACCGGAGTATGGACAGGGCGTTCCCATCCCGGCCAAGAGGGAAGTTCCATGTCCTGCCGCCTGCCTGTCGCCCTTGCCCTGATTCCGGTCCTGGGCTGGGCCAGCCTGCCCGCCGCCGCACAGGCGCCGGACCGGACGGAAAAGGGCGCCCTGTCGCTGCTGTTCGAGAACGACCTGTTTTACGACGCCGACCGCGACTACACCAACGGCGTCGGCATCGCCTACACCACCGCCCCCGCCGACACGCCGCAATGGGCGATAGACGCCGCCCATGCCCTGCCCTTCTTCACCAAGGGCGGCGATGTCCGCACCCGCTATGCGCTGGGGCAGGAGATGTTCACCCCGCCCGACATCACCCTCGCCAACCCGCCGCTCACCGACCGGCCCTATGCGGGCTTCCTCTACGGCTCGATCGGCGTGGTGGCCGACAGCGGCGTGCATCTCGACCAGCTCCAGCTCACGCTGGGCATGATCGGCCCCGCCAGCCTGGCCGACCAGACCCAGGCCTTCGTGCACCGCATCGTCGGGTCCCGCGATCCCAAGGGCTGGGCGACGCAGCTTCGCAACGAGCCGGCCCTGGTGATCAACTATGAACGCGCCTGGAAGGTGGTGCCGCCGCAATCGCTGCTGGGCGGCGTGTTCGACATCGAGCCGCATTACGGCGTGGCCGTGGGTAACGTCTATGACTATGTGAATGTCGGCGCGATGGCGCGGTTCGGCTTCAACCTGCCCAAGGATTACGGGCCGATGCGGATTCAGCCCAGCCTGCCCGGCAGCGACTATTTCGAACCCACCGCCGACCTGGGCGCCTATGTCTTTGCCGGGGTGGACGGCCGCGCCATCGGGCGCAACCTGTTCCTGGACGGCAACAGCTTCGTCGCCAGCCGCAGCGTGTCCAAGATGAACCTGGTGGGCGACGTCACGCTGGGAGCGGCGATCACCTTCCGCGCCTTCCGCCTGGCCTTCAGCCATGTGATCCGCAGCCGCGAATACAAGACCCAGTCCACCGATTCCGACTTCGGCGCGGTGAACCTGTCGGTGCGGTTCTAGTCTTCCGGCGACGCCTTGAGACGTCGCTGCTTGCGTTCCCACACCTGGCCCATCACCGCGCCCGTCAGCAGGATCAGGCCGACATAGGCGGCCGACATCTTGGCGCTGGACAGCGTGAAGGCGATGCCCGCGAAACTGTCCGAGGCATCCCCCATCAGCATGGCCAGATGCAGCCCGTTCTCGATCGCATCCAGCACGCCGCCCGCGATGGGAACCGCCGCCATCAGGGTCAGGAGGCGGCGAAACCGGGTGGGACGGGGCGCAAAGGCCTCGCGCGCCAGGATGCCCGAATAGAAGAAGGCCAGCGCGTAAAGCGGGATGAACAGGTAATCCAGGCCCAGATTGAAACCGGCGCGGGCGGCGAAGGCCGCGGGCGTCCAGACATAGAAGGCGGCCCGGTACTGGGCGGCATTGGTGAAGGATTGCAGGTCGGCGGTGGCGAAGCCCGACAGGCCCCGCAGCCGCATATCCGACCAGAACAGGACGGCGAAGACCGCCAGCGCCAGCAGGGTGGTGATGGCCCAGCGGCGGACCAGGACCTGTTTGGTGATTTTCATTCCGGCTTTCCGATTTGTGCTAAATCCATCCTATGCGATCCCCCGCGTCCCGAACAATCGGCGACATTCTCTACAATTTTCACTGGATCCTGCCGGGCGAAGCGGCGCGGGCGGCACAGGCCTGGGCGGGCGGGCTGGCCGGTTTCCTCAGGCGGCGCGGCATCCGGGCCATCATCAACCTGCGCGGCCGCAACGCCGACCTCTCCTGGTGGAAGAACGAGACCATGATCGCCGAAGCGGGCGGCATCGCCCATTTCGACGCCATGCTGGATTCGCGCAAGCTGCCGACCCGCGACATGCTGGTGCGGCTGATCGCCTGTTTCGACGCCGCGCCCCGGCCCTTCATGCTCAAATGCTCCGGCGGCCAGGACCGCACCAGCTTCGCGGCCGCGCTTTATCTGCTGCACCGCGACGGCTGGGGCGCGATGGATGCCGCCAGGGCGCAGTTCGCGCGCTTTCCCTACCTGCATTTTCCCAAGACCCATCAACGCTGGCTGAAGGCTTTTCTGGATTTCGCGCAGGCTGACGCGGGCGGCGCGCCATTGGCCGTCTGGATCGAGCAGGCCTACACGCCGGAACGCGCCAAGGACTGGCTGGACGCGCACGGGCTTGGCGGCAGCTATGCTTCGATCTTCACCGCGCCCACAAGAAGTCCCTATCAATGGTGAGTCATTTATGACCCTCTCCTTATGACCCCCTCCGGCTTCAACTTACGCTCGGTCGCTTTGCTCCCGTCGCACGTTGAAGCCACCTCCCCCTTGGGGCGTGCTTCGCACGCGAAGGGGGAGGATGGCTTGTATATGCTGCATTCAATGTATAGCTGCGCCCGATGCATCCCATCGCCATCGCGCCCGGCGTAAATCTGTGGCGGGGCTATTTCGCGCCCGTGGCACAGAAAGCCCTGCTGGATGATGTGCTGGCGCGGCTGGAAGACGCGCCGCTCTACCGGCCGGTTATGCCGGGCAGCGCCCGGCCCTTTTCGGTGGAGGAAAGCAATTTCGGCGCGCTGGGCTGGGTGTCCGACAAAACATGCTATCGCTATCAGCCCTGCCATCCGGTGACCGGCCAGCCCTGGCCCGCCATCCCGTCTGCCCTGCTGGCGCTGTGGCGCGAACTGGCGGCCCTGCCGGACCCGGAATGTTGCCTGGTGAACCTGTACCGGGACGGCGCGAAAATGGGCCTGCATCAGGACCGTGACGAAAAGGACGCCAGCGCCCCGGTGATCGGGGTGTCGCTGGGCGACGAAGCCCTGTTTCGTATCGGTGGGGCACAGCGTGGCGGCAAGACCGCCAGCGTGCCGCTGTCGTCCGGCGATGTCATCGCCTTTGGCGGCCCTGCCCGGCTGGCCTATCACGGCATAGACCGGATCCGGCCCGGCACCTCGCGGCTGGTGCCGGGAGGCGGACGCCTGAGCCTCACGCTCCGTCATGTGGCGGCGGGCTGAAAAAAAGACCCCCGGCGGGGGAGCCGGGGGCCAGATGCGCGATTTGCGCGAGGAGCAAGCCGGGAGGGGATGACCGGCGGCTCCAGCGAAGACGGGGGCCGGAAGCGAGCGGGGGGCAGTGCCAACAGCCCAGAGCCGTCTTCGGGATAGAAACTATGCTCGAAAGACACAGGTTTCAAGAAAATACGGCGTCGGCGAAGATTATATGATTTTAAGAGTGACAGATGCTTTTTTGTCACTTTTCGTGTTCCGCCGTATCAGCCCCAGCTTTCCTTGACGCCCTGGCGCTTGCCGGGGGCCTGAACCACAGGGATTTCCAGCACCGGCGCTCCCAGCCAGCGGCCCTGGCCGTGATGGAAGCCCAGCGCCCGGGCGGCCTTGGCCATCGCCTCGGTTTCGATCCATTCGGCGATGGTGGTGACGCCCATCTCGCCGCACAGCTTGGCCAGGCCCGCCAGCAGGGCGTCATCGCGCCTGGATGCGCCGATCTTCTGGATCATCGCGCCGTCGAACTTCACGAAATCCACCGGGAAGGCATGCAGATAGTTGATGGAGGCGGCCCCGGCACCGAAATCGTCCAGTCCCACACGGTACCCCATCGCCCGCAGCGCACCCACCGCCTTGCCCGCGCTTTCCAGGTCGGCGATGGCGGCGGTTTCGGTAATCTCGATCAGGATGCGGGACGCCAGATGGCGGCGGCGCGCCAGGATACCCGCCAGCAGCCCGAAGCTGGCCGGCGAGGCGATGGTGTCGCCGGACACGTTGAAGGCGACATGCACCTCCGGCATCTGCTCGATCACGCCCAGCACCTTGTTGGCCACAGCCAGGTCGAAGGCATCGGAAATGCCCAACGCCTCGATGAACTTCACGGTTTCACTCGTACCTTCCGGGTTGGTGAAGCGGGCCAGCGCCTCGTGATGTGAAACCTTTCCGGTCGCCAGATCGGCGATGGGCTGATAGGCGATCTCGAACGCACCCTCGCCCACCGTGCGGGTTATTTCGGACAGGCGCGCCTGGGTTTCTTCCATCATTGCGGCAAAGGCGGAGGCGATGTCGCCATCCGCCGACTCGAATGTTCCCTTTTCGGCGAAGCGGTCCACCACATAGCGCAGCGAGAGAATGCGCTGCTCCGCCGACAGGCCGGGCCCCTGCAGGCCGATGCGGGTTTCCGAAACCCGGGGTGGCGTCAGGCCGCCCGCCTTGATGGCGCCGGCCAGTTTCTGCGCCAGGCCAAGCCCCCCGCGCGTGACCGGCGACAGCGCACCGAAGGATGTGTCGGAGATACGCCCCGCGGCGCGAATGCCGGAGCCGGTGAAAGCCTCGCCGATCTGCTGCATCAGCCGGTCGGCGGCCTCGGGCGCCAGCGCGGCACAGAGCGAATCCAGTCCCGGAATATCCACCAGCGTCAGGGCATCCTTTTCGCCCGCCTTTTCGGCGGCGGCCAAAAAGCCGTCGCGCGAGGCGAGACCGGTGCGGGCATCGGTCTGGGGCAGGCCCACACGCGCGGACGGGCGGGCCAGGGTGCAGGAGATGTTGGCGCCATTGTCCGGCAGGCGGAACATGGCCAGGCTGGCCTCGTTGCCGGTGGCCAGCGTCAGCTTGAAGGGACCGGCACGATCGCCGCTGCGCAGCGACTTGGCGAAGGTGGAGAATTTCGCGCCTTCCGAAGGCTTGAACAGGCGCCCGGCGGGACGGCCTATCAGCGTATCGCTGCTTTCAGCCACCAGGTCGTTGGCGGCGCCCGCCGCGAACAGGATGGTGCCTTCCGGATTCATCTCGAACAGGAAATCGGCGTTGGTGAAAGCAAAGCCCAGCAGGCGGGCGGGTGACGGCATGACAACCCCGAAATTACAAAGCCGTGAAGCTGTCAGAAAAAGCTTAGGATGCTGTAAATGTCTGTGACATTACAGCGAGGACAGCGCCGCGCCGAAGCCGCCGAAAATCGCGCGAGACAGCGCATTTCCGGCCCACCCCCATTCCGGGTGCCATTGCACACCCAGCACGAAACCCGGCGCATCAGGCATCGAAACCGCTTCGATCTGTGAATCCGGCGCGGCAGCATTCACAGCCAGCGGCGGCGCGAGCCTGTCGATGCCCTGATGATGCAGGGAATTGACGGTATGCTCGCCCGCGCCCGCCAGCCGCGCCAGCAATGTGCCGGGGCGAACCGTCACGACATGGGCCGGGCCATACTGGACGTCCACCGGCATGTCGGATTTTGCCCGGTGATCGAGACGGCCGGGAATGTCATGGACCCGCTGGTGCAGCGTGCCACCCAGCGCCACATTCAGCTCCTGGAAACCCCGGCAGATCGCCAGCACCGGCTTTCCGGCCGCGATGGCGGCCACGATCAGGGACAGGGCGGTGGCGTCGCGGTGCGGGTCCAGCAGCATATCCGCCGGGCCGCGCGCGCCGTACCGGGCGGGCGCGACATTCGACGGCGCGCCGGGGAACAGCAGCCCATCCACCGCCGCCAGCACGGCGGCGGCCTCCAGCGGCGCATCGGTGGAGGGGATCAGAAGTGGCAGAGCACCCGCGCCATCCCGCACCGCCACGACATATTCGTCATTGGCCTGATGCACCGGCAGTTCGTCGAAGATACGGCGATCGGTGACGATGCCGACGGTCTTCATCGGATCAGCGCTTGTTGAACCGCGAAATCCGCACCGGCGCGGTGAACAGGGCGCTGTCCAGCGCCGGGCCGAATTGCGGATTTTGCAGCGCCACGGTGGTGTCGCCGCCCTGATTGTCGCGCACCGTCCATTGCCGCAGCTCGATATTGCCGGACGAGAAGACCAGCGTGATGTTGGAGGTGTTGCGGTTGGTGCTGGTGCGGGCATTGACGATGATGGCGCCGTCACGCTCCTGCACCCCGATGACGGCCCGGTTGCGGGCCAGGTCGATTTTCTCGTTCAGCAACAGGCCCAGCGGCGTGTCCGACAGGCTGTAGCGGTCCACCGTGTTGAGGCGCGCATTGTGGACATAGACCGAGCCGCCGGTGGCCACGATCAGCACCGGGCTGGGCCGGTTGTACTGGAAGCGGATGCGGCCCGGCTTTTCGATGAACAGGACGCCCTGGTCCACCGCTCCGTCCGGCCCGATCTGGACGAAACCGCTCTGCATGGTGCGGATGGTGTTGAGATAGGCGCTGACCCGGTCCAGCAGCGCAATCTGCGCGTCGCTATAGGCGGGACGCAACCGCTGGGGCGCCTGCTGGCCCGCGCCGGAAAAGGCGGCGACGGACAACAGGGCGGTCAGGACAAGGGCAATACGGCGCATGGATCGAGACTCGCACGGCAAAAAGGAGAAAATCGGGCGATTGAGATGCTGATAACGCCAAGATAGGGTCCGGGGGTGAATAAACAACAAGAGTTTCCGCTTCCTGATGGCCGGTTCCTTCTATTCCCATATCGCGGTTCTGGGCGCGGGCGCCTGGGGCACGGCGCTGGCCCTGGCCGCCCATGCGGCGGGCCGCAAGGTCACGCTGTGGGTGCGTGAAGCCGATGTGCTGGACAGCATCCGCGGCGGCGGTGAAAACCGCTTTCTGCCGGGCGTCGCCCTGCCCTCCGGCCTGAACGTCACCGGCGACCTGGCCCAGGCCGCCGGGGCCGACGCAATTCTGCTGGTGGTGCCGGCGCAGGTCCTGTCCGGCTTCGCGCAGAACCTGGCGCCGCTGGTGCGTCCCGGCACGCCGCTGGTGATATGCGCCAAAGGCATCGAACAGGGCAGCGGACGGCTGGTGACGGAAATCCTGCACGCGGCGGTGCCCGATGCGGTGCCCGCCATCCTCTCCGGGCCATCATTCGCGCGCGATGTGGCGCGCGGGCTTCCCACCGCCGTCACCATCGCGGCCAAAGATGAGGTCGCCGCAAGGCTTCAGGAGGCGCTGGGTTCGGACAGTTTCCGGCCCTATGCCAGCGACGACCTGACGGGCGTGGCGCTGGGCGGCGCGGCCAAGAATGTCTATGCCATCGCCTGCGGCGTGGTGGAGGGCATGGGGTTGGGCGAGAATGCCCGCGCCGCGCTTCTGGCGCGCGGCTTTGCCGAACTCGGCCGGCTGGGCGAAGCGCTGGGCGCGCGGCGCGAAACGCTGATGGGCCTTTCGGGGCTGGGCGACCTAGTGCTGACCGCCACCAGCCCCAGTTCGCGCAATTTCTCCTTCGGCATGGCGCTGGGCGCGGGCAAGACCGTCGCCGATCTCAGCGCGCCGGGAAAGCCGCTGGCCGAAGGCGTGGCGACCGCGCCCGCGCTGGTGGCGCGCGCGAAGGCGGCGGGCGTGGAAATGCCCATCGCCGAGGGCGTGGCGGATATTCTCAGCGGCGCGCTGCCGGCGGGCGAAGCCGTGCTGCGGCTGATGCGGCGCAAGTTGACGGTCGAATAGGGGCGGTGGAATGATGGCCTACTGGCTGTTCAAGAGCGAACCGGACACCTGGTCCTGGGACCAGCAGAAGAAAAAGGGTGCCAAGGGCGAACCCTGGAGCGGCGTGCGCAACCACACCGCCAAGCAGAACATGATGAAGATGAAGACCGGCGACCGGGGCTTTTTCTATCATTCCAACGAACAGAAGGCCGTGGTCGGCATTGTCGAGGTGATCGAGGAATACCAGCCCGATCCCACCGACGAAAAAGGCCGGTTCGGTCTGGTCGTGGTCAAGGCGGTGCAGGACATGCCCCATCCGGTGACCCTGGCCGCCGCCAAGGCCAATCCGAAGCTGAAAGCCATGTCGCTGGTCACCAGCTTCCGCCTCTCGGTGCAGCCGGTGACGGATGCCGAGTGGAAAGAGGTCTGCCGGATGGGCGGGCTGAAATAGCCGCCGCCGTTACGTCAGGTCGCCACCTTCATCAGCACGATGCCCGACAGGATCAGGCCCGCCGCGCCCAGCCGCAATGCGGTGGCCGGTTCGCCCATCAGGACGATGCCCAGCACGAAGGCGCCCAGCGTGCCGATGCCGGTCCAGACCGCATAGGCCGTGCCTAGCGGCAAAGACCGCATCGCGGCCGCCAGCAGCAGGAAGCTGCCGGTCATGGTGACCAGTGTGAAGACGCTGGGCCACAGCCGGGTAAAGCCCGCCGACTGTTTCATGCCGGTGGCCCAGGCGATTTCCAGAAGTCCCGCGAAGAAAAGATAAATCCAGGCCATGATGGGCTCCGGTCAGAGAGCCGGGCCGTCCCGGACATGATTGGGCCCAAACATTGTTGGGAGTGTGGGTCGTGGCCCGCACCCGCCCAATCTAGGACATCGGGCGAAGGGTTCAAGAGACCTGTCGATAACGCCAGACATGCATGGGCGGCAGGTTGGCCCAGACGATGGCGGCCCGTTCCACCGCGATCTGCCCAGCCATGTCCTGCGGCACGGCCAGGGGCGGCGTCATGCTGTAGGTGAACTGGATAAAGGGCCGTCCCGGCAGCAGCGCCGCCATTGCGTCACGCAGCAGCGCATGGTGGGACGATTGGGGCAGGCCCACCACCGGCACGCCCGACACGATGGCGCGGAAACGCGCATCCGGCAGCAGGCCGCGGAAGCCATAGGCATCCCCTTCCAGGATGGCGCTGTGTGGGAAACGCCGGCGCAGCAGGGCGCAGAAGTCCCGGTCATATTCGATGGCGATCAGGTCGGCGGGGGCCACGCCACGCTCCAGGATCGCCTGTGTGACCGCACCGGAGCCGGGCCCCAGCTCCAGCACCAGCCCCGCACCATCCAGCGGCACCTGGGCGGCGACGGCAGCGGCCAGCCGGGGACCGGACGGAACAGGCGAGGCCACCTTGGCGGGATTGGCCAGAAACGCGCGCAGGAACGGCAGTTCAAAGGACGGCTGGGCCATGAGAGGACAATGCCCTCACCGCACAGGGGTTCCTTCAGAGGTAGCGGCGCATCGTCATCGTATAGGGGGCATAGCCCGCGCCCTCATAGGCGCGGATGGCGCGGGCATTCTGCGCGACCACGCCGATGGTGAGCAGCCTGTGGCCCCGGCCGCGCGACCAGCCCTCCACCGCCTCGATCAGGGCGCGGCCAAGACCTTTGCCCCGCGCCTCGGGCAGCACGAAAATCTCGGCCAGGAAGCCGTGGCGGCGCTCCGGTTCGGCGATGAAGAGTTCACCATGCTCCTCATAGGCGAAGGCCCAGCCGACCGGCTTTCCGCCATCCTCGGCCATTAGCATCGTGCCGTGCTTTTCGGCGCAGCGATCCTGCGCGTCGCGCCAGTGCGCCGCCACGAATCCCGGATCGCGGCTGCGATTGGCCTCGAACTGAAGTTCATAGTCCTGAAGGCCCTGGATGAAGGCCAGGATGGCCGGTTCATCCTGCGGCAGGCGGACATGGCGAATGGTCATGCGTGGATGTCCGCGTTGCGGGTTTCGCGGATGAAGAACAGTCCGATCAGGAAAGTCGCGCCCGCCACCACCACCGGATACCAGAGGCCGTAATAGATGTCGCCGCTGGCCGCCACCATCGCGAAGGCGGTGGTGGGCAGGAAGCCGCCGAACCAGCCATTGCCCAGGTGATAGGGCAGGCTCATGGAGGTGTAGCGGATGGCGGCGGGGAACATCTCCACCAGCATGGCGGCGATGGGGCCATAGACCATCGCGACGTAAATCATCAGCAGCGCCAGGATCGCCACCACCATCGGCCGGTTCACCGTGGCGCTGTCGGAGGCGGCCGGATAGCCGGCGGCGGCCAGCGCGGCGGCGACTTCGGCCTCCCACTGGGCGCGGCCGGCGGCGAGATCGGCCTTGGACAAGGCATGGCCGTCAAAGGATTGCAGCACCGCATCGCCGATACGGACCGAGGCCAGCATGCCCGGCGCGGCGGCCTCGTTGCGATAGGGCAGCCCGGCACGGGCGAAGGTGGACTTGGCGATGTCGCAGGAGGAATTGAAGGCCGCCTTGCCCACCGGATCGAACTGGAAGGAACAGTCGCCGGGCGCGGCGGTCACGATGATGGGGGCGCGCGCCGTGGCGGCGGCCAGCCTCGGATTAGCGGCCGCCGTCAGCGCATGGAACAGCGGGAAATAGGTCAGCGCGGCCAGCAGGCAGCCGCCCAGGATGATGGGCTTGCGGCCGACCTTATCCGACAGCCAGCCGAACAGCACGATGAAGGGCGTTCCGATCGCCAGCCCCATCGCGACAAGCTGGTTGGTCAGCGCGCCGTCCACTTTCAATATCTTTTCCAGGAAGAACAGCGCGTAGAACTGGCCTGTGTACCAGACCACCGCCTGGCCCGCCGTCAGGCCGACCAGCGCCAGGATCACCAGTTTCAGGTTGCGGCGGTCGGCAAAGGCGTCGGTCAGCGGGCGCTTGCTGGTCTTGCCTTCCTTGACCAGCTTCTGGAAGACCGGGCTTTCGTTGAGCTTGAGGCGGATCCACAGCGACACGCCCAGCAGAACACCCGACAGCAGGAAGGGCAGCCGCCAACCCCAGTCGGCAAAGGCCTCGCCGCCCATCTGGGTGCGGGTGAAAAGAATCACGATCAGCGACAGGAACAGGCCGACCGTGGCCGTGGTCTGGATCCAGCTCGTATAGAAGCCGCGCCGTCCCGGCGGGGCGTGTTCGGCCACATAGGTCGCCGCACCGCCATATTCGCCGCCCAGCGCCAGCCCCTGAATCAGCCGCAGGGTCACCAGCGCGATGGGCGCGGCGACGCCGATGCTGGCATAGGACGGCAGCAGGCCCACCGCGAAGGTGGACAGGCCCATCAGCAGCATGGTGACCAGAAACGTGTTCTTGCGGCCCCACAGGTCGCCCAGCCGCCCGAACACCAGCGCGCCGAAGGGGCGCACCGCGAAACCGGCGGCAAAGGCCAGCAGCGCGAAGATATAACCGGTGGTCTCGTTGACGCCGGAAAAGAAGTGGCGGGTGATGTAGGTGGCGAGCGAACCGTAGAGATAGAAATCGTACCACTCGAACACGGTGCCGACGGACGCGCCACCGATCACGCGGGCGTCGTTGCGGTCAACCCTGTGCCCCATGCGCGCCCCCATGCCGTTACGTCAGTGCCGTTACGTTAGTGGTCGAGCGCCTTGACGATTTCTTCCGTCATCTTCTTGGCGTCGGCGAACAGCATCATGGTGTTGTCGCGGAAGAACAGCTCGTTCTCCACCCCGGCATAGCCGCTGCCCATGCCGCGCTTGATGAACAGCACGGTCTTGGCCTTTTCCACGTCCAGGATCGGCATGCCGAAGATCGGCGATTTGGGATCGGTCTTGGCGCTGGGATTGGTGACGTCATTGGCGCCGATGACATAGGCGACATCGGCCTGGGCGAACTGGGAGTTGATGTCTTCCAGTTCGAACACCTCGTCATAGGGCACATTGGCCTCGGCCAGCAGCACGTTCATGTGGCCGGGCATGCGGCCCGCCACCGGATGAATGGCATAGGAGACCTTGACGCCCTCGGCCTTGAGCTTGTCGGCCATTTCGCGCACGGCATGCTGGGCCTGGGCCACCGCCATGCCGTAACCGGGCACGATGATGACACTGGCGGCGTTCTTCATGATAAAGGCCGCGTCGTCGGCGCTGCCCTGCTTGACCGGGCGGGTATCCTTGGCTCCGCCCGCCGCCGGACCGGCATCGCCGCCAAAGCCGCCCGCGATCACGCTGATGAAGCTGCGGTTCATGCCCTTGCACATGATGTAGGACAGGATCGCGCCCGACGAGCCCACCAGCGCGCCGGTGATGATCAGGGCGGTGTTTTCCAGCGTGAAGCCCAGCGCGGCGGCGGCCCAGCCGGAATAGGAGTTCAGCATCGAAACCACCACCGGCATGTCGGCGCCGCCGATGGGGATGATGAGCGTGATGCCGAACAGCAGAGACAGGGCGGTGATCAGCCAGAACACCCAGATCGCCTGACTCATGGTGAAATAGGCCACCAGTCCGATGATGGTCAGGAAGATCACCAGATTCAGCAGGTGGCGGGCGGGCAGGATGATCGGCGCGCCGCTCATATTGCCGTTGAGCTTGGCGAAGGCGATCACCGAACCGGAAAAGGTGATGGCGCCGATGGCGACGCCCAGGCTCATCTCGACCAGGCTCTGGACATGGATGACGCCGTCCACGGCGATATGGAAGGAATCCGGCGAGTAGAGCGCCGCGCCCGCCGTCACCACCGCCGCCAGGCCGACCAGCGAATGGAAGGCGGCGACAAGCTGGGGCATGTCGGTCATGGCGATCTTCTTGGCCATCAGCGCGCCGATGCCGCCGCCCAGGGCGATGCCGCCCACCACCAGCGCCAGCGTCAGGGGATCGAAGGCGTCGGAGACGAACAGGGTCGTGACGATGGCGATGGCCATGCCGATCATGCCGTTGCGGTTGCCCGCCCGGCTGGTGGCCGGCGACGACAGCCCCTTCAGCGACAGGATGAAAAGCACGCCTGCGGCGAGATAGAGAAGCGCGGCGATATTGGCGTTCATGATTTTTGTCCTACCGCTTCGCTACTTGAGGACATCTTATTTCGCCTTCTTCTTGTACATCGCCAGCATGCGGCTGGTGACGAGGAAGCCGCCAAAGATGTTCACCGACGCCAGCACCAGCGCGACAAAGCCCAGCCCCTTGGAAATCCAGCTCGCATCCGAGATCACCGGTACGGCCACCGCCACCAGCGCCCCCACCACGATGACCGAGGAGATCGCATTGGTCACCGCCATCAGCGGCGTATGCAGCGCGGGCGTGACGCCCCAGACCACGAAATAGCCGACAAAGATCGCCAGCACGAAGATGGACAGGCGAAAGACGAAGGGGTCTATGACTTCCATGTCTGCATCCTTCTCAGGTCGCCCTCCCCTGCGCGCGCGCAGGCGGGAGAAGTGATTTCAGCGAGCGACGGGAGCGAAGCGACCGAGCACAAGCTGAAACCGGAGGGGGTCATGTGGACGGCGCGCCGGACACCGCCGCGCCCTTGATGATCTCGTCGTTCCAGTCGATCGCCAGCGCGCCCGATTTCTTGTCCACGATCAGCGACACGAAATTGAACAGGTTGCGGGCATAGAGCGAGGAGGCGTCGGTCGCCAGCCGCCCCGGCAGGTTGGTGTGGCCCATGATGGTGACACCATGCACTTCCACCACCTCGTCGGGCCGGGACAGCGGCGTGTTGCCGCCCGCGCCCGCCGCCAGGTCCACGATCACGCTGCCCGGCTTCATGCTCTGGATCATGTCCTCGCTGACCAGGATCGGCGCCTTGCGGCCCGGGATCAGCGCGGTGGTGATGATGATGTCCTGCTTTTTGATGGTCTCGGCGATCAGCGCGGCCTGCTTGGCCTGGTATTCGGCGCTCATTTCCTTGGCATAGCCGCCCGCCGTCTGGGCGTTCTTGAACTCGTCATCCATCACGGCGATGAAGGTGCCGCCCAGCGATTCCACCTGTTCCTTGGTGGCGGGGCGCACATCGGTGGCACTGACGATGGCGCCCAGCCGCTTGGCGGTGGCGATGGCCTGAAGGCCCGCAACACCGACGCCCATCACCAGCACGCGCGCGGGCGCGATAGTGCCCGCCGCCGTCATCATCATCGGCATAGCGCGGCCGAACTGCGCGGCGGCGTCGATCACCGCCTTGTAGCCCGCCAGGTTGGCCTGGGAGGACAGCACGTCCATCGCCTGGGCGCGGGAGATTCGCGGCAGCAGTTCCATGGCGAAGGCGGTGACGCCCTGCGCCGACAAGGCGGCGATGGCGTCCTGGTCGCTGTGCGGGGCCAGCAGCGCGGCCAGCACGGCGCCTTTTTTGATCGCATTTGTCTGGGCGCTTTCGGGGCGCACCATCAGCACGATATCGGCATCGGCCAGGGTGGCGGCGGCATCGGGCGCGATGACCGCACCGGCGGCCTGGTAATCGGCATCGGCGATGCGGGCGCCTGCGCCCGCGCCCGACTGGATCACCACATCCAGTCCCAGCCCCTTGAACTTCTTGACGGATTCCGGGGTCGCGGCAACACGCGTTTCACCCGCTCTGCTTTCCTTCGGGACCGCGAGGCGCATGGCCACGGGGCTTATGTACGGAAAATGGCGAGAAGAACCATGATCACGGCCAGGAACCCGAAGGTCCATTTCGACCCGATCAGAAATCCTTCATAGGTCTTGCGATGCGCGGTGATGTCCATGGACCCGATCTGGTGTTCGTTTTCGTGCGCCATACCGGCCCCCGTGATAACGCCCGTTACCGGGCTGTATTCCATTGAAAGTGCACCGGAATATAGCAAACGAACCTGCCGCGGCAACGGGCTTGTTCCGCCTGTGCACAAAGCCCGCATCCGGTCCCCAAAACGGGGCCTTCAGCTTTCATTAAGCATGATATTCCAAGGGTTTGGCTGTACCGCCGCGAGACAGGCTTAAACGCCACATTTACCTGTGGCGCGCAAAATCGCCCGCGAGTTTGAAGAGGCGTATCATCATGGCGCAGACCATTCTGGTTGTTGACGACGATCCCGTGCAGCGCAGGCTGCTGGAAACGGCGATCGCCCGCAGCGGCATGCAGGTGGTCACCGCCCCCGGCGGTGGCCCCGCCCTGGACCTGATCAACGGCCCGCGCGGCGAACAGATCACGCTGATGCTGCTGGACCTGGTAATGCCCGACATGGGCGGCCTGGAGGTTCTGGCCCAGCTTCGCCCCACCAATCCCGACCTGCCGGTGATCGTGCTGACCGCCAAGGGCGGCATCGACAGCGCGGTGGAAGCCATGCGCGCGGGCGCCAACGACTTTCTGGTCAAGCCGGCCAGCCCGGAGCGCATCGCCGTCTCGATCCGCAACCAGCTCAAGATCGGCACCCTGTCCGGCGAGGTCAAACAGCTCAAGAAGAAGCAGGACAACAAGCTGACCTTCGACGACCTGGTCGCCAATTCGCCGGAGATGAAGCAGGTCTTCCGCCTGGGCGCGCGCGCCGCGCAGAGCGACATTCCCGTGCTGATCGAAGGCGAAAGCGGTGCCGGCAAGGAACTGATCGCCCGCGCCATCCAGGGCACCAGCGCCCGCAGCGGCAAGCCCTTCGTGACGGTGAACTGCGGCGCGATCCCGGAGAACCTGATCGAATCCATCCTGTTCGGCCATGAAAAGGGCAGCTTCACCGGCGCCTCCGACAAGCATCTGGGCAAGTTCCAGGAGGCCGATGGCGGCACCCTGTTCCTGGACGAAATCGGCGAACTGCGCCTGGACATGCAGGTCAAGCTGCTGCGCGCCCTGCAGGAAGGCGAAGTGGATCCGGTCGGCTCCAAGCGCCCGGTCAAGGTGGATGTCCGCATCATCGCCGCCACCAACCGCGACCTGGGCGCGATGGCGCGCGAAGGCAGCTTCCGCGAAGACCTGTATTACCGCCTCAACGTGTTCCCGATGATGCTGCCGGCCCTGCGCGACCGCACCGGCGACATCGCCCCGCTGGCGCGCCATTTCATCGAACGCTTCGCGGCCGAGGAAAACAAGCCGGTTTCGGGCCTGACCCCGCAGGCTTCGGCCCTGCTGGAAAAATTCAACTGGCCGGGCAATGTGCGCCAGCTTGAAAACACCATCTTCCGCGCCGTGGTGCTGTGCGACGGCGCCCTGCTGGACGTGTGCGATTTCCCGCAGATCGCCTCGGTGATGGGCGTGGACACGCTGGCGCGCCAGAATCCCGCGCCGGTACAGCCGGGCCAGCCCGGCCTTGCCGCGCCCGCCCTACCCACCGGCAGCGCCTATGGCCTCGGCGTCACGGACGGCAGCGGCCATGTCCGCAAGTTCGAGGATCTAGAATCGGAAATCATCCGCATGGCCATCGCCCGCTATGACGGTCACATGTCGGAAGTGGCCCGCCGCCTGGGCATCGGCCGCTCCACCCTCTATCGCAAGCTGAAGGAATTCGGCCTGGAACCCGACCTGGCGAACGAGCCGATGGCCAAGGTGGCGCAGGACACCGCAGAGCCCATGGGCGGCGGCGATATCCGCAGGACGGCCTGACCGCATCCCATAACGCAAAAGGCCCCGGCAAACCGGGGCCTTTTTCTTATCTGGAGAACACCCTCAGCGCGCAGTATTTTGGCCGGTCCAGCAGGAGCGCGCGCGGAGCGTGCTTGACGCACGTGAGCACGCGCGACGCACTGGACGGCCAAAAGACCAGCGCTATCGCATGTCCATGGCGGTGAGGTAGAGATCGAGCATCGCTTCCTGTTCCTGGAAGTCGGCCTTGTCCAGCTTCCGCATGCGGATCACCTGGCGCATGATCTTGGTATCGAAACCGGTGCCCTTGGCCTCGGCATAGACCTCCTTGAGGTCGGCGCTGAGCGCGGCCTTTTCCTCCTCCAGCCGCTCGATGCGGTTGATGAAGGCCTTGAGCTGGTCCTTGGCGAAAGCGGCTTTTGACATGTCGGGGAACTCAATTCCTGAAAAGCGGCGGACCCTAGCCCGCGGGTACGACGCGGCGCAACGCGGAATATTCAGTCCGGCCCGTGCAGGGCGGCCCCGCGCATGTCGTCCAGGGCCGCGTCCAGCAGGGGTTTCAGGCGTGCCGCAAAGGCTTGTGCCTGGGCCGCATCAGCGATCAAGTCCTGCCGCAGTTCGACCAGCACATGCGGCAATCCGCGCCGTGTTCCGTGGACGTTCAGCGTGTCGTTTTCCAGCGCGCCGGAATAAGGCTCGTTGTCGCCCACGGTGAATCCCGCCGCGCGCAGCCGCGCCATCAGGGGATGGGCCAGCCGGATATCGGCATCATACAGAATGCCCACCTCCCATATGCGCGGGACCGCTTTCCAGCGCGGCGTGAAACTGTGGATCGAGACGATCACCGCGCCGGGACCGATGCGGTCCAGCTCCGCGGCGATCGCGGCATGATACGGCGCATGATACAGCGCGATGCGGCGCGCCATCGCGTCCGGCCCGGCATCGCGGTTGCCCGGAATGATGCTGCCGTCGGACAGTTTCATCACGATGGTGGGATCGTCGGCGCCCCGGTTGAGGTCCACCAGCAGGCGCGACCAGCGCCCCAGCAGGGCGGGCGCGCCCCAGGCCGCCGCCAGGGCGCGAGTGACGGTGGCGGCGCCGATGTCATGGGCGATGTGGGTGTCCAGCAGCTCCGGCGGCAGGCCCAGCGTGCCCAGGCCCGGCGGCAGGGCGTTGGAAGCATGGTCGCACAGCAACAACAGGGGGCCGGACCCGGCAATGGCCTCGAAGGCGTTTTCCGACATGGACCTTTCCGACATGGGCCTGTCATATAGGATTGCGGGCGTTGACGGATAGCCGCTTTCGCGCCAAACCGGGTACCCATGCGTCGCACGGCCCTGATCCTTGCTGTGACCCTGCTGGCCTCCACCGCGCCGGCAATGGCGGCGTTCCATGTCTGCAACAAATCCAACCTGGCGGCGCGGGTCGCCATCGGCCGCTTCGACGGCACCCAATGGACCTCGGAAGGCTGGTGGACGGTGCAGCCCAAGACCTGCGCGGCGCTGCTGACCGGGCCGTTGCAGGCGCGCTATTACTATCTCTATGCCACCGACGGCGCGGCGGGCACCTGGGAAGGCAAGACCCATTTCTGCGTCGCGCCCGAGGCGCGCTTCAAGGCGGCGGGACGCGGCAACTGCGTCCGCCGGGGCTTCGACCGGCGCGGCTTCTTCCAGGTGGACACCGGCCAGCAGCCCAACTGGACACAAACCCTTTCAAACTGACGATTACCGAAAGAAAAGAGAGTCATGCGCCGCCGCAGAAAGACAAAGATCCTCGCCACGCTGGGACCGGCCTCCAACACCCCGGCCATGATGCGCGCCCTGTTCGAGGCGGGCGTGGACGTTTTCCGCATCAATATGAGCCATACCAGCCATGACCTGCTGAAACAGATGCATGGCGACCTGCGCGCGCTGGCCGATGAGGTGGGACGGCCGGTCGGCATCCTGTGCGATCTCCAGGGGCCGAAAATCCGCCTGGGCAAGCTGCCGGGCGGGCCGCGCATGCTGAAGGAGGACGAGCGCATCCGGCTGGTGCTGGGCGAGACCACCGAAAAGCCGGAGGAAGTGCCGATTCCGCACCCGGAAATCTTCCAGGCCATCAAGCAAAAGCATGCGCTGCTGATCGACGACGGCAAGGTGCGGCTGCGCCTGCTCAAAAAGGCCGACACCTATGCCGAGGCGGTGGTGGAAGTGGCGGGCGAAATCAAGGACCGCAAGGGCGTGAACATGCCCGACACGCTGCTGCCTTTGTCGGCCATGACGCCCAAGGACCGCGCCGACCTGGATGCGGCGCTGGAACTGGGCGTGGACTGGATCGCCCTGTCCTTTGTGCAGCGCCCGGAGGACGTGGCCGAACTGAAAAAGATCGTGGCGGGCCGCGCCGGGGTGCTGGCCAAGATCGAAAAGCCCAAGGCGCTGGACAGCCTGCATGGCATCCTGGAACTGGCCGACGCGCTGATGGTGGCGCGCGGCGACCTGGGCGTGGAGATGCCGCTGGAACGGGTGCCGGGCCTGCAGAAGCAGATCACGCGCGCCGCCCGCAAGGCGGGCAAGCCGGTGGTGGTGGCGACCCAGATGCTGGAATCCATGATCCAGGCGCCGATGCCCACCCGCGCCGAGGTGTCGGACGTGGCCACCGCCGTGTTCGACGGCGCCGATGCGGTGATGCTGTCGGCGGAATCGGCCTCCGGTGCCTACCCCATCGAAGCGGTGCAGACCATGGACCGCATCGCCATGTCGGTGGAGGATGACGAGCTGTACCAGGCGTATCTGGACTCCCAGCGCGGCACGCCGGAAAAAACCACGCCCGACGCCATCATGGCGGCGGTGCATGAAGTGACCGCCACCATCGAGGCCCGCGCCATCGTCTGCTGGACCAAATCCGGCATCACCGCCATGCGCGCGGCGCGCGAACGGTCCCGCGCGCCCATCATCGCCCCCACGCCCAGCATCGAGACGGCGCGGCGGCTGTGCCTGGTCTGGGGCACCCATAGCATCGCCACCGACGACATCCGCGATTTCGACGACATGGTGAAGCGCGCCAGCCAGATCGCCCGGCAGGAAGGCTTTGCCGTGGGCGGCGAGCGCATCGTCATCACCGCGGGCGTGCCGCTGGGCACCACCGGCGCCACCAACATGCTGCGGGTGGCGTTCGTGGATGATGAGCATTAGTGGTTTGATTTAACCCCCTCCGGTTTCAGCTTTCGCTCGCCTCCCAAGAGGTCGGCTTCGCACGCTGAAACCACCTCCCCCTCCAGCGTGCTAACGCACGCGAGGGGGAGGATGACCTGCACCCAGTCCCCTTTGTGCGAATTCCAGAGACCCGCCTCCCCCTTGTGCGCGCAGCGCACCCAAAGGGGGAGGTGGTTTCAGCGTTCGAGGTGAGCGGAGCGAACCGAGAGTAAGCTGAAACCGGAGGGGGTTAGCTAACTAAGTCGCACCGGGGCATTTCGTAGTTGGGCGCGACGCGGCGGGAATTGTATTCAAAGTTTTCCGGCAGATAGACGTAACGTTGCGCGGTCTGCGATTCCGACACGATGCGATAGGTGTCGGTGCGGGATTCGGGTTCGCCGTTCACCGTCTCGATGCGGATCGTCATCATGTTGCCCTTGCGCGACCAGCGCCCGGTCTGGACCTGGTCATAGGCCCTGCCCTTGCGGCAGGCGCGGTGATGCACGCGGAAACTGCCGTCGGGATTCATCCGGTCTATGTACATGGCCGCCTTGTCGCCGGGCTGGCCATGCCCGAACCAGGTGCCGACCTGCAGATCGGCGGCGGCGGCGGGCGATGCCGCCAGCAGGAGAGCAAGAAAGAAAAGCCGCATCAGATGTCGCGGCCTTCCACTGTCTGGGTCAGTTCGCGCACCTTGCGGCCTGCCAGTTCCATCTGCGGGTCCAGCGCCAGCGCGCGGCGATAGAGTTTCAGCGCCCCCGCCTTGTCGCCATAATCCTCCAGCATCGCGCCCAATTCGCCCAGCGCCACGAAATGGCGCGGATTGACGGTGACGGCGCGTTGCAGGCTGATCAGGGCGGCGGCATCCTCGCCCGACACGCTTTCCAGCGCGGCACGGGCGCGCCAGCCTTCCGAATAGTTGGGCGCGATCTTGGTCACCGCTTCCAGCAGCCGCTTGGCGACTTTCTTGTCGGCGGCCAGCACCGACTGGGCGCGGGCCATCAACAGGTCCACGCTGGCGCTGCCGGAGGCGCGGAAATGCGCCGCGATCTTGTCCTCGATGGGCTTGGCGTCTTCGGGACTCTGCGCCCTGGCAAGCTGCGAGAACAGCCGGTCGATCTCCGGGCGGGTGTCTTTTTTCTGCGCCGCTTTCTGATCGGGCTGTTGCGCGGGCGCGGGCTTTGGCGGCGCGGCCAAGGCCACAGCCGGAATCAGCAGGACGCACAGGGCCAGCGGGATCGGGCGCATGGCCCAATCCTAGTGCGGAGAATGGGGCAATTCTAGGTTGCCCTGGAAAGAGCCAATGGCCTGGGGCCGCCTTCGGCCCAGTCCAGCAGTTCGGCGATATGCAGGATCGGCTGGGTCAGCCCCTCGCCGCTGGCCAGGTGCTGCAGGCAGCCGATATTGCCGCTGACCAGCACATCGGCATTGGCGGCGGCGATATTGCCCAGCTTGCGTTCCCGCAGCGCGCCGGACAGTTCCGGCTGCAGGATGGAATAGGTGCCCGCCGAGCCGCAGCACAGATGGCTTTCGTTGAAGGGTGTGACGGTGAAACCCGCCGCGCCCAGCATCGCCTCGCCGGTGCCGTTCAGCTTCAGGCTGTTCTGCAACGAACAGGCGGGGTGATAGGCCACGCGCAGCGCCAGCGGCGGGGTGGCGGCCATCGGCGTGCACAATTCGGCGAAATCGCGGGCGGCGGCGGCGAACTTCGCAGCGCGCGGTTCCCAGACCGGATCGCCCGCGAACTGATGGGCATAATCCTTGAGCTGGGCCGAACAGCCGGTGGCGGTGATCAGAACGCCGTCATACTGGCCCTGCTCATAGGCCGTGATGGCTTTTTTCGCCCATTCACGGCTGTCATGCTCGCGGCCCATGTGATGGGGCAGCGCGCCGCAGCAGCCCGAACCTTCCAGCGCCACCAGTTCGATGCCGCGCCGCGCCAGCACCCGCGCCACCGCATTGTCGATCTGCGGCGCCAGCGCGCCCTGCACGCAGCCGGGCATGATGGCGATGCGCTGTTTCACCACCGCCGGTTTCGGGAAGACCGACGGTTCCGGCCCCTGCGGGCTGGCCATCAGGCCCATTTTCGCCATCGCGCCCAGCTTGCCGGGGATCAGCTTCGCCACCGGCGCGCCGATCCGGGCCAGCAGCAGGCCCACGCGCACCAGCCGGGGCCGCGTCATCACCTTGGCGATGGTCCAACGCAACAGCCGGTCGCCCAGCGGACGCCTGTAATGATCCTGGATATGGACACGGGCCTGATCCACCAGGCGCTGATAGTTGACGCTGGACGGGCAGGCCGTCTTGCAGCCCAGGCACGACAAGCAGCGATCGATGTGGTGCACGGTTTCGGGCGTGGGCGCGCCGCCCTTTTCCAGCATCGCCTTCATCAGCACGATGCGCCCGCGCGGGCTGTCGCGCTCGTCGCCCAGCACCACATAGGTCGGGCAGGTGGCGGTGCAGATGCCGCAATGAACACAGCGGCGCACCGCGGCGGCGGCGGGACCGATCTGCGGATCGGCAAGCTGCTCAGGGGTGAAGGCGTACTTCATTAAAGACGGCCCGGATTGAAAAGATGCAGCGGATCGAAGGCGGCCTTGACGGCGCGGTTCAGCGCCGCCAGCGCGGGCGGCGGATCGGCGAACAGGCCAAACTGGGCGCGCGTTTCGGGCGCGGCGCGCAACAGCATGGCCTGGCCCTGGTGCGCGGCGGCGATGGCGCGGATGCGCGCAGCTTCCGATGACGGCGCGGCCAGCCAGATCAGCCCGCCCGCCCAGTCGCCCAGCCAGTGCGGCACATTCAGCGCCCTGGCCACGCGCGGCGCTTCGGATTGCGGGATCATCACCCGCCAGATGTCACCCGGCGTATCGGCAAACAGCGCGCCATTGCCGATGCGGGTGAAGAGGCCGTCATCCCCGGCGCGCGCCAGCCCGTCGCCCAAAAGCCCATGCGCCAGCGCGATCTTTTCTTCCAGCGGCTGCGCG
Source organism: Rhizomicrobium sp. (assembly GCA_035714165.1). Taxonomy (GTDB): domain Bacteria; phylum Pseudomonadota; class Alphaproteobacteria; order Micropepsales; family Micropepsaceae; genus Rhizomicrobium. The sequence goes on along the minus strand of DASTMN010000126.1, from coordinate 3,359 downwards.
GCGCCTTCCAGCCGGATCAGCGCGGTGCCGGCCTCGCCATCGGGCAGATAGGCCAGGCCGCCCGGCTCCAGCGCCGACAGGGCCACCTTGCGGAGCGCCGCGAAGCCGGTCTCCGGCGTGACATTCTCCAGCTTCAGGATCGCCGCATGGCTGGGGCGCGGAAAAACCCGGAAGGTCATCTCGGTCAGCAGGCAGAGCGTACCGTGCGCGCCGCAGACCAGCTTGGGCAGGTCGAAGCCGGTGACGTTCTTGACCACCTTGCCGCCGCCCCGGAACGCCTCGCCCAATCCGTTCACACCGGCAAAACCCAGCAGCGAGTCGCGCGCAGGCCCGTGGCGCAGCCTGCCGGAGCCGGACGCATCGCAGGACGCCGCGCCCGCCAGGGTGGCGACGCCATTGGACCCAAGAAGCTGCGACCAGTCGGCGGGGTCGAAGCCCAGCCGCTGGTTCTTTTCCGCCAGCACGGCGTTGATTTCGGCCAGCGGCGTGGAAGGCGCGGCGGTGAGGATCAGTTCGCCCGGCTCATACTTGATGACGCCGGTGAGGCCGGAGACATCCAGCATCGCAATATCGCCAACCGGCCTGCCGACAGCGCGGCGGGTGCCGCCCGCCACGATCTCGAACGGGGCCTTGTCGGCGCGGGCGGCGCGCACGAAATCCACGGCCTGGGCCTGGGTGGTGATCTTGCTCATCAGAAACGCGGCAGGTGGGGATGGGGAAGCTGCGCCCCATGGACATGGATATGGCCCTGCTCGACGCAGGCCGACAAAGTGGGGAACACCTTGCCGGGATTGAACAGGCCCTGGGAATCGAAGGCGCATTTGACACGGTGCTGCTGCTCCAGGTCGCTTTCGCTGAACTGGTCGGTCATCAGGTCGCGCTTTTCCACGCCCACGCCATGTTCGCCCGACAGCACGCCGCCCACCTTGACGCACAGGCGCAGGATGTCGGCGCCAAAGGCCTCGGCCCGCTCGAACTCACCTTCCTTCATCAGGTCGAAGATGATCAGCGGGTGCAGGTTGCCGTCGCCGGCATGGAAGACGTTGCAGAAGCCCAGGCCATACTGCTGCGACAGCACTTCCATTTCCGCCATCACCTGCGGCAGGGCATGGCGCGGGATCGAGCCGTCCATGCAGATCATGTCGGGGGCCAGCCGCCCCATCGCCGCGAAGGCGGCCTTGCGGCCCGACCAGATGCGGGCGCGCTGCTTCTCGTCGGTGGCTTCCACCGTGCGGCCGCCGCATTGGGCGACGATCTCGGTGACGCGCTGGACGGTCCAGGTGACATCGGCTTCCACGCCGTCGGCGTCGATGATCAGGATGCCCTCGGCCCCAGCCGGATAGCCGGGCTGGTTATAGGCCTCGATCGCCTCGGCGGCGCGGCGGTCCATGAACTCCATCGCCGCGGGCACCACGCCGTCTGCAATGATGGCGGCGACGCATTCGCCCGCCGCCGGAACCGTGTCGAAGGACGCCATCAGGGTGCGCGTGACCGGCGCCTTGCGCAGGATCTTCACCACCACCTCGACCACCACGCCCAGCAGGCCTTCGGAGCCGGTGACCAGCCCCAGCAGGTCCAGCCCGCCCTGGCAGCCGGACTTGCCGCCCAGGGTGACGATCTCGCCGCCCGGCACCACGATGGTGACGCCCAGCAGGTTGTTGGTGGTCAGGCCGTATTTCAGGCAATGCAGCCCGCCGCTGTTCTCGGCGACATTACCGCCGATGGTGCAGGCGACCTGGCTGGACGGATCGGGCGCGTAATAGAAGCCGTTGGCCTCGACCGCCTTGGTGATGTTGAGGTTGGTGACGCCCGGCTCCACCACCACGCAGCCATTCTCGTAATCGATGTCCAGGATGCGCTTCATGCGCCCCATGCCGATCAGGATGCCGTCCTCGCGCGGCAGCGCGCCGCCCGACAGCGAGGTGCCCGCGCCGCGCGGCACGATGGGAATCCCCTCGGCCCCGGCATATTTCAGGATTTCCGACACCTGCTCGCGGGTGGAGGGCAGCACGCAGACCAGCGGCATCTGGTGATAGGTGGACAGGCCGTCGGTGTCGAAGGTGGCCAGGCCCGATTCATCGGACACCACGCCATCGGGCACGATCGCCGTCAGGGCGGCGATGATCTGGGCGCGGCGGGCAACGATGCTGGCGTCGGTCGGGGGCAGAAGCATGGCCGCCTGTATACGCGCCTGGCGGGCGCAATGCTCTGGAATTCAAGGGCGTTTTTTTGTCGCGCGGAGGCGCGGCCACGCCGCGTATGCTGCGTGTGCGAACAGGCCGGATTGCCGGTGGATCAGCCCTGGCGCGCCTTGAAGCGCGGGTTCTTCTTGTTGATCACGTAAACGCGACCCTTGCGGCGGATGACGCGGCAGTCCTTGTCACGCTTCTTGAGCGAACGGAGGGAGTTACGAACCTTCATGACACTGCCTTTTTGAGCCAAATCGGCCCCAAAGGCCGTCTTCCGCGAGAGGCGCGGAAACTATGCGGGCACCCCAACCCTGTCAACCCGCAAAAACCGGCAGAAAAAGGCGGATTTCCGCCAAAAATTGCCCGAATGACACGCCCCGGCCCGGCAATCGGGTATAAGAGTTGGGGATGACGCGCCCCTTCACCCCTTTCCAGCGCCTGGCCGCCTTGAGCGGCGCCCTGCTGGCCGTGGCCTGTGCCGCCAGCGCCCCCCGGCCCACCCCGCCGGTGCCGCCCGCGGTGCAGGTGCCCATCGCCCCGCCCCCGCCCAGCACCGGCGATGCCCGCCTCGATGCCTTCCTGCTGGAGGCGCGCCAGACGGCGCTGGCCAATGGAATCACCCCGGCCACCTTCGACAGCGCCGTGGCGGGGCTGAAGCCGATTCCCGCCATCGCCAACCTCAACGCCAATCAGCCGGAATTTGCCCGGCCGGTCTGGAGCTATCTGGACAGCGCGGTGTCGGCGCGCCGCATCCGGGACGGCCAGATCATGCTGTCGCGCCATGCCGACATGCTGGCCGCCATCGCCGCCCGCAGCGGCGTGCCCAGGGAAATCCTGGTCGCCATCTGGGGCATGGAAACCGATTACGGCGCGGGCATGGGCAGCTTCCCGTTGTTCGGGGCGCTGGCGACCCTGGGCTATGACGGCGCGCGCACGCAGCTCGGCAAGACCGAGTTCCAGGCGGCGCTGCGCATCTATCAGGACCGCCGCTATGCGGTCAGCGAGATGATCTCGAGCTGGGCGGGCGCCTTCGGCCAGACCCAGTTCATGCCCAGCACCTTCCTGAAATTCGCGGTGGATGGCGACGGCGACAACCAGATCAACCTGTGGCGCTCGCCAGCCGACGCGCTGGCCTCCGCCGCCAACCTGCTGGCGAAACAGGGCTGGCAG
>DASTMN010000125.1:0-6024 GCA_035714165.1 Rhizomicrobium sp. | reverse complement strand
CGCAGGAACGTCTCAAGGCTATAGGGGTGGTTGCAGCCGACAAGGCAGCTAAGAAGAAGGGAAGCTAAGTGCAATTTCACCCTAAAATCTACCCTAACATCCGGCACGGATTGGGACGGATTGATGCGGACTGATATGGATAGTCAGGCCGAGAAAGTCAGCAGAAACCCTAGAAATCCAGACTGATACGGAGCGGGAGTCAGACCCACCCTGTCCGCCAGGCATCATTGATTTTCCGGATCAATTTCTCATTTTTTCGCCCGGCTCCCGCCCATCAATTGGGTGATGGGTTGAGGGTGCGCGTGGGCGGCAGCGATTTGCTGGCGCTCCGCTGGGTGCGCAGGACTACGGCGACTGCTCGAATGCGTCCGGCGCGGTTTCGAGGGATGCGTGGACCGGAAGGCTGATGGTGATCCGGACGCCAGCCTGCGCCGGAACGATGCAAAAGGTGCCGCCGGCCTCCTCGATCCGCCGCCGCGCATTTTCCAGGCCGAAGCCGCTACGGCGTTCGCCGGAGTCCGTGGGCAGGCCGCGGCCGTCATCGGCGATATCAACACGCAGGATACCGGCGGCGAACCGCACATCGACTCCCATGCGCCCGGCGCCCGAATGGCGGATGACATTGGTGGTAAGCTCCCGCAGCGTCGAGGCCAGCGCCTTGACATGGCGATAGTCGAGCAGCGGGCCTTCGGGTCCGTCTTCGGCCAGGGGCCAGTCCAGGGCAATGCCGACCGTTTCCAGCCGCCGTGCCGCTTCGTGACGTGCATTGGCCAGCGCCTGGTCGAGGGGCAGGGCCTCGCCGGCCAGGCCGTTGACGATGGTGCGAATGTCGGACAGCGCCGCATGGAGCAGCGGGCGGGCACCTTCATCCACCTTGGTAAGGCCGGTCAGCAGGCGCGCCCCGACATCATCATGCAGGTCGCGGGCGATGCGCTGGCGCTCCTCGGCGACACCGCGCTCATAGGCGGCGCGGCTGTCCTCGGCCTCGGCTGTCAGCGTCGCCAGCTGGCGCGCCAGCAACAGGTGGCGGCGGCTGAACAGGCCCTTGCCGCCCATGGGGTAGCGCAGCCGCAAGGCCGGTGACGACGCGACCGGCGGCAGCGTCAGTTCCAGGCCATCGTCCGATGCGAAGGGCGCGGCGCCATTCTGTGCCACGGCCTTGATCTCCAGCGGATCGAACAGCCGGGTGAGCAGGCCGCGCCAGCGCTCGGCCCGCAGCGCGGCGGTCGGCGCGAACGCGACTTTCATGGCCATGGCGAAGAGTTCGTGTTCCTCGATTTCGCCACGGCCGAGGAAGCGCCGCCGCAGAAGGTCGCGCAGCGGCAGGTACAGCACGCCGACCACCAGCAGCGAGACGCCGAAGGCGGGCGTGCGCCCGATATCCACGGTCCAGAGCAACACCGCATCGAGCGCCAGCAACAGCGCCACGCCGCCGGCATAAAAGGCGAAGCGATAGGCCCACTCGCCAAGGTCGAAAAGCCGGCTCTGGCCGATCCCCAGCGCGATGCCGGCATAGATAATCAGGAAGAGTCCGAATGCATGGCCCTGGGTCATAGCGGGCGCATGTCCCAGCAGCTGCGGCAGGGCAATGATAAGGACGAAGCTCCCGGCGCCGACCAGGACCGAAAGGCCAAGCCAGCGCATCGCGGCCTGGGCCGGTGGGTTGCGCCGGGCGAACCACCATTGCACACCGATCAGAACCGCGATCGCCGTCATTTCCATCAGCGTCGGCATGCTGATGCCGATCACCGGATCTGGCAGCCGCCCGGTGATGTCGCCCCAGTACCAGGGCAGAAGGATCGCTGGAATCGCCAGCAGGGCGGCGTTTGGGACCAGGCGGCGGGGATAGACCAGGAAGAGCGCGATCATCGCGCCGCCGAACATGTGAACGCCCAGATGGTTGAGCGCCGAAAGCCATCGGAACAGCGCCCCGTCCAGCGCCAGTTCGCGCGCGCTGTAAACCGCGGCGGCAAGCGCCGAAACGAACAGGCCCAGGCCGGTCAGGGCGAACATGGCGGTGGCGGCGCCCACCTGGCGGCGGCGCAGCGCGAACACCCATGCGCCGATGAGAAGGCTGATGCAGCCGGACGCGACCTGGATCCAGAAGGGCAAGGGAAGGTCGGCAAGCGGGCGATGCGGGGCGGGCGTCACCGCGATGTGCTGGTATGCGCCTTGCGGCGTCTGGATAGAAAAGCCGAGGTCCGGCTTACGGATCATGTCGGCGATCCGGGTCTGGCGGACGAGGAAGTCCGTCACCGCGCCATAACTGTCAAGGCGGTCTGGTTCCTCGATCAGGTCGCCCGGCCGGATATCGATCCGGTCGCCGCCGGCATCGAGGCCAAGAAGGCGTGCGCCCGGCTCCAGATTGGCATGGGCGGAAAAATCAATCCGCACGACATCCTGCGCGGGATCCACCCTGAGGCCGATCCCGAGCCAGGGTTGCGCCAGCACCAGAAACACCACAGCCAGCGCCCCGGCGAGGCTGGTCAATGTCGCTGCGGCGAACAGAATGCCGGGTGCCAGGCGAAGCGGGGATGGCGTCATGCCGTTTCGTCCCGCGCATTGATCGTGCCACTGTTTTGCATGTCTGCCCGGAACATGATTCTCGATAGAATATTTTCAGGCGAAAGTCCTGAAAAACGTCGCACGGTTCAGGCGGAAGATGATCTTTTTGGAACGGCGTGCCGGACAGAATGAACCGGCGTCCGGCCGGATTACTTTTCGGTCATTGTTCGTGGCCCCTGATGCCGCTAGAAGCGCAGGCTGACCGTCGCCCCGCCGCCGGGTGTTTCCCCGATGGTCACCGTGGCGTCGTGCAGGGTGGCGATCTGGCGTACCAGGGTCAGGCCGATGCCGCTGCCCTGCCGCTTTGTGGTGTAGAAGGGCACAAAGACCTTTTCGGCCTGCTGGGCCGCGATGCCGGGCCCGTTATCGGCGACCGATATCACGATGCGCCCGCCATCCCGCGCGGCATGCAGGCGGATCGCGCCGGTCTCTTCTTCCCGGATGGCTTCCAGGGCGTTGCGGATCAGGTTGATCAGGGCCTGGTCCAGCAATTGCGGGTCCACCGACAGTTCCAGGTTTTCCGGCACGACTTCGGCGGTGAAATGGATGTCGCGCAGCGCCAGTTCGGAGGCCAGAAGGCGGCTGATGCGCGCAAAGCAGCGGCGCACCGACACCATTTCGGGCTGCGCGATCATGCGCCGCGTCAGGCGGCGGTGGTTCTGGACGAACTGGGCCAGCCCCTCGCTGCGCCGGGCCATGGTGTCCAGCGCCTCGCCGGCATCGGCCAGGGCGGCATGGCGCGGATCGCCGGGCGGCAGGGTGTGGGTGACGCCCGTCACCAGTTCGCGCGCCGTGACGGCAAGTGACGAGATCGGCGTCAGGGAATTGGTCACCTCATGCGCCATGATGCGGATCACGGTCTGCCAGGCTGCCAGTTCCTGCGCCGTCAGTTCGCTTTCGATGTTCTGGAGCGACACCAGCCGCCGCGCCCGTCCGCCCAGCGTCAGGTCGGTGGCGGCCGCCTTCAGTTGCAGCGCGCCGGCGCTGCGCTCCATTTTCAGGATGGCGGCTTCGCCCGGTTGCAGGGATTCCAGGTTGGCGGCGAACTCCGCGCCGAAGCGGGGCAGTTGCGCGGCCTGGGTGCAGCCGCCTTCGAACAGCCGCCGCGCCGCCCGGTTGAGAAGCTGTACCCCGCCATCTTCCGACAATGCGATCAGCGCCACGGGGATGTGCGATACCAGGGCCTGGTGATATTGCGCCTGCTCCGCGCGCTCGCTGCGCACCAGGCGCAGCCGTTCCAGGACGCGGGTCATGGCCGCGCCCAGCTCGGAAAAGGCGCTGTCGCTGCCGAAGCTGCTGAAGCTGGCGGCGCCGTCATCCAGCGCCACCGCCTCCATGAAGCGGGCGATCTCGCGGCCGGGCCGGTTGGCGAAATGCATCAGCAACAGCAGTTGTGCCAGCGCCGCCGCCGTCAGCAGCGCAATGGTGACATACCAGTGGGTCTGTAACGCCAGCCACAGCAGCAGGGCCAGGGTGGCGGTAAGGGACGTCACCCGGAGTGCGATGCCGGTGCGGAAATGGCTAAAGCCCATATTTCTCCATCCGCCGATAGAGCGAGGTGCGTGTCAGGCCCAGCGACTGGGCGGCGCGGCTGATATTGTTCCGGTGCAGCAGAAGCGCCTGCTGGATGGTGTTCTTTTCCACCGCATCCAGCCGCGTGACATCGGCGGCTGGCGGAATCGCGTCCGGCGTTTCCGCCAGCGGGAAATCGCCCAGGTCCAGAAGATCGCTGTCGCCCAGGATCACGGCGCGTTCCACCGCATGGCGCAGGGCGCGGATGTTGCCGGGCCAATGCCAGTCGCGCAGCCGGTCCATCAGCGCCGCCGACAGGCGCCGGGGCGGAAGGTTGTATTTCTGGGCATAGAAACCGGCATAATGTTCCAGCAGCAGCGGAATGTCCTCGCGCCGGTCGCGCAGCGGCGGCAGCAGGATTTCCACCGTGTTGATGCGGTAGAGCAGGTCCTGGCGGAACAGGTTTTCGTCGCCCAGCCTGTCGCGGCTGACATTGGTGGCGCAGATCAGGCGCACATCTATCGGTTCGGGTTTCTCCGCGCCTACCGGCACCACCTCGCGCCGTTCCAGCGCGGTCAGCAGCTTGGCCTGCAGGTGCAGTGGCACATTTCCGATCTCGTCCAGGAACAGCGTGCCGCCGGTGGCGGCGCGGAAATAACCGGTGCGATCCTGGCGCGCGTCAGTAAAGGCACCCTTGCGGTGGCCGAACAATTCGCTTTCGAACAGTTGCGGCGACAGCGCGCCCATGTCCACGCGCAGGAACACCTCGCCCGCGCGCGGCGACAGGCGGTGGATTTCGCGCGCCACCAGTTCCTTGCCGGTGCCGTTCTCGCCCAGGATCAGGACATTGGCGTCGGTGGGAGCGGTGCGGCGCACCGCGCCGAATACCTTCACCATTGCGGGCGAGGTGCCGATCATGTCGCTGCCGCCATGCGTCGCTGCGGCCAGGCCGCGATTGCGGTCGCGCAGGTCTGCGGCTTCCTGCCGGGCGCGGCGCAGGTTCAGCGCCGCCGTCAGCGTCGCCAGCAGGCGCTCGTTCTGCCAGGGCTTGGTGACGAAATCGGCCGCCCCCTGCTTCATCGCTTCCACCGCGATCTCGACATCACTATGGGCGGTGACCATGACCACGATGGCGTCTGGATCGATTTCCAGCACCTGGGCCAGATGGCGCAGGCCCTCGCGGCCGTCATCGGCGCCGGGGGTGAAGTTCATGTCCAGCAGCAGCAGGTCGAAAGCGCCGCGCCGCGCCAGCGCCGCCAACTGGCTGGGATCGGACAGGGTCTGCACCGTGGCGAAATGCTGTTTCAGCAGCAGCCGCGCGGCATGGAGGATGTCCTCATTGTCGTCGACGATCATGATGCGGGCGTCGGGCATGTGTTCGCTGGCGTGCAGGTGTCCGCAAAAGTGTACGCAGGCGGACACTCCATCGCCAAGGGTCGTAATCAAGTCATTGAATTAAAAAGGTATTTTTCTGGCACGGCCATTGCTCCTATCCTGGGCATGGATACACCGCGCTTCGCCCCCTCTTTCAAGGACCGCCTGACCGGCCTGCTGCGCCGCCCGGCCGCGCCTGCGGGGAGTCCGGTCGCCGGAAGCCTGGGGCAGGATCGCCTGATGGCCCGTACGCCGTTGTGGCGCCGTTTTGCCGTTCCGGGCGTGGCGCTGGTGGTGCTGTCGGGATTGGGCATCTGGGCCTTGTCCGGGACTGGCGGCAATGTGATCCGCGTGCCGCTGGCGCAACTGACCATCGGCAGCGTCACGCGCGGGCCGTTCGAGGATTACATCGCCGTGCGCGGCGCGGTGGCGCCCCTGGTTACCGCGCATCTGACCACGGATCAGGGCGGCACGGTGCGGCAGGTGCTGGTGGAAGACGGCGCGATGGTGAAGGCGGGTCAGCCGTTGATCGTGCTGTCGAACCCGGCGCTGCAGTTGCAGGTCGCGGCCCAG
>DASTMN010000124.1:0-4110 GCA_035714165.1 Rhizomicrobium sp. | reverse complement strand
TATCGCGTCATGCGCCCCGGCGAACCGCCGACCATCGACACCGCCGAAACCCTGTTCGGCCAGCTCTTCTTCGACCCGGAACGCTACGACCTGTCGGCGGTGGGCCGCGTCAAGATGAACATGCGCATGGGCCTGGATGCGCCCGACACGATGCGCGTGCTGCGCAAGGACGACATCCTGGCGATCCTCAAGGCGCTGGTGGAACTGCGCGACGGCCGCGGCGAAATCGACGATATCGACAATCTGGGCAACCGCCGCGTGCGTTCAGTCGGCGAACTGATGGAAAACCAGTTCCGCGTCGGCCTGCTGCGCATGGAGCGCGCCATCAAGGAGCGCATGTCCGCCGTGGACATCGACACCGTGATGCCGCACGACCTGATCAACGCCAAGCCGGTGGCGGCCGCGGTGCGCGAGTTCTTCGGCTCCAGCCAGCTCTCGCAGTTCATGGACCAGCAGAATCCGCTGTCGGAACTGACTCACAAGCGCCGCATGTCGGCCCTTGGACCGGGCGGCCTGACCCGCGAGCGCGCCGGTTTCGAAGTGCGCGACGTGCATCCGACCCATTACGGCCGCATCTGCCCGATCGAAACGCCGGAAGGCCCGAACATCGGCCTGATCAATTCGCTGGCGACCTTCGCCCGCGTCAACAAATACGGCTTCATCGAAAGCCCGTACCGCAAGGTGGTGAACAAGCACCTGACGGACGAGGTGGTCTATCTGTCGGCGATGGAGGAGGCCAAGTACATGGTCGCCCAGGCCAACGCGGCGGTGGACAGCAAGAACCGTCTGACCGACGAACTGGTGTCGTGCCGCAAGGGCGGCAACTTCGTGATGACCACGCCGGACATGGTGCAGTTCATCGACGTCTCGCCCAAGCAGCTGGTTTCGGTCGCCGCCGCGCTGGTGCCGTTCCTGGAGAATGACGACGCCAACCGCGCGCTGATGGGCTCGAACATGCAGCGCCAGGCTGTGCCGCTGCTGCGCCCCGAAGCGCCGCTGGTCGGCACCGGCATGGAAGAGGTGGTCGCCCGCGATTCCGGCTCCGCCATCACGGCGCGCCGCGCCGGCGTGGTGGACCAGGTGGACGCCACCCGTATCGTCATCCGCGCCACGGAAGAAGCCGATCCCACCAAGCCGGGCATCGACATCTATCGCCTGCGCAAGTTCCAGCGCTCCAACGCCTCCACCTGCATCACCCAGAAGCCGTTGGTGAAGGTGGGCGATGTGCTGCGCAAGGGCGACATCATCTGCGACGGTCCCAGCACCCAGCTGGGCGAGCTGGCCCTGGGCAAGAATGCGCTGGTCGCCTTCATGCCCTGGAACGGCTACAACTTCGAGGACTCCATCCTCATCTCCGAGCGCATCGTCCGTGACGACGTCTTCACCTCGATCCATATCGAGGAGTTCGAGACGATGGCCCGCGACACCAAGCTCGGTCCTGAGGAAATCACCCGCGACATCCCGAATGTCGGCGAGGAAAACCTCAAGAACCTGGACGAGGCCGGCATCGTCTATATCGGCGCCGAGGTCCAGGCGGGCGACATTCTGGTGGGCAAGGTGACGCCGAAGGGCGAAACCCCGATGACCCCGGAAGAAAAGCTGCTGCGCGCCATCTTCGGCGAAAAAGCCGCCGATGTCCGCGACACCTCCCTGCGCGTGCCGCCGGGCGTCACCGGCACCATCGTCGAAGTGCGCGTCTTCAACCGTCACGGCGTGGACAAGGACCAGCGCGCCATGTCGATCGAGCGCGCCGAGGAAGAGCGTCTGGCGGAAGACCGCGACGACGAACTTTCGATCCTGGAGCGCAACATCTTCGCGCGCCTGTCGGAAATCCTGCTGGGCAAGACCGCGGCCAGCGGTCCCAAGGGCATGGCCGCCGACACCAAGATCACCCAGCAGGTGCTGGATACCATCGCCAAGCATCAGTGGTGGCAGATCGGCCTTCGCAACGACAAGGCGATGGCCGAGATCGAGGGCCTGCGCCAGCAGTATGATGAGTCCAAGTCGCGTCTCGACAAGCGTTTCGCCGACAAGGTGGAAAAGCTGCGCCGCGGCGACGAACTGGCGCCGGGCGTGATGAAGATGGTCCGCGTCTTCGTGGCGGTGAAGCGCAAGCTTCAGCCGGGCGACAAGATGGCCGGCCGTCACGGCAACAAGGGCGTGATCAGCCGCATCGTTCCCATCGAGGACATGCCGCACCTGGAAGACGGCACCGCCGTGGATGTGGTGCTGAATCCGCTGGGTGTGCCCAGCCGCATGAATGTCGGCCAGATTCTGGAAACCCATCTGGGCTGGGCCTGTTCGGGCCTCGGCCGCCAGATCGGCGACACGCTGGACAAGGTCAAGCGCGACGGCAAGTTCGACGCGCTGCGCAAGCAGCTCAAGTCGGTCTATGCCAATGACGAGCGCCTGGGCGAGATCGACGAGGACGGCCTGGTCGAACTGGCCGACAATCTGCGCTTCGGCGTTCCGATCGCCACCCCGGTGTTCGACGGCGCCAAGGAAGCCGACATCGTCGAGATGCTGGACCAGGCGGGCATGACCCAGTCGGGCCAGGTGACGCTGTATGACGGCCGCACGGGCGAGGCGTTCACCCGCCAGGTCACGGTCGGCTACATCTACATGCTCAAGCTCAACCATCTGGTGGACGACAAGATCCACGCCCGTTCGATCGGCCCCTACAGCCTGGTCACCCAGCAGCCGCTGGGCGGCAAAGCCCAGTTCGGCGGCCAACGCTTCGGCGAAATGGAAGTCTGGGCGCTGGAAGCCTATGGCGCCGCCTACACGCTGCAGGAAATCCTGACCGTGAAGTCGGACGACGTGGCGGGCCGCACCAAGGTGTACGAAGCCATCGTCCGCGGCGAAGACACGTTCGAGGCCGGTATCCCGGAATCTTTCAACGTGCTGGTCAAGGAAATGCGCTCGCTGTCGCTCAACGTGGAACTGGTGAACGGTCCCACGAACTGATCTTTGCTGCCGTCCCCGCGAAAGCGGGGGCACAGCTTCTGGAATGCAATGCCGGGCCGCCCCCCGGCAGATTCGAAAGGACGCTCGTATGAATCAAGAGCTGATGAATGTCTTCGGTCAGGTGAAGGAAATCCCCGCCTTCGACCGCATCAAGATTTCGCTGGCCAGCCCGGACCAGATCCTCCGCTGGAGCCACGGCGAGATCAAGAAGCCGGAGACGATCAACTACCGCACCTTCAAGCCGGAACGCGACGGCCTGTTCTGCGCCCGCATCTTCGGGCCGGTGAAGGATTACGAATGCCTGTGCGGCAAGTACAAGCGCATGAAGTACAAGGGCATCGTCTGCGAAAAGTGCGGCGTCGAAGTCACCGTGCAGAAGGTGCGCCGCGACCGCATGGGCCATATCGAGCTGGCCAGCCCCGTCGCGCACATCTGGTTCCTCAAGTCGCTGCCCAGCCGCATCGGCCTGATCCTGGACATGACGCTGAAGGATCTCGAACGCGTCCTGTATTTCGAGAACTATATCGTCATCGAGCCGGGCCTGACCCCGCTGAAGGAGCGCCAGCTCCTGACGGAAGACGAGTTCTATACGGCCCAGGACGAATACGGCAATGACAGCTTCACCGCCGAGATCGGCGCCGAAGCCATCCGCAAGCTGCTGGGTGCCATCGACCTGGAAAAACTGCGCGACGAAATCCGCGCTGATGTGGCCGAAGCCCCCGGCGGCGAAAAGCAGAAGAAGCTGGTCAAGCGCCTGAAGGTGGTCGAGGCCTTCATCGACTCCGGCAACCGCCCGGAATGGATGATCCTGCAGGTGATCCCGGTGATCCCGCCGGAACTGCGCCCGCTGGTGCCGCTGGATGGCGGCCGTTTCGCCACCTCGGACCTGAATGACCTGTATCGCCGCGTCATCAACCGCAACAACCGCCTCAAGCGCCTGATCGAGCTGAAGGCCCCCGACATCATCGTGCGCAACGAAAAGCGCATGCTGCAGGAGTCGGTGGACGCCCTGTTCGACAATGGCCGCCGTGGCCGCGTCATCACCGGCGCCAACAAGCGCCCGCTGAAGTCGCTGGCCGACATGCTGAAGGGCAAGCAGGGCCGCTTCCGCCAGAACCTGCTGGGCAAGCGCGTCGACTATTC
>DASTMN010000123.1:0-11131 GCA_035714165.1 Rhizomicrobium sp. | reverse complement strand
TCGATTTCCAGGATCATCGCCAGGGCATGTTCGATCGCCGCTTCCGGCACCACGAAGATGTCGGTCACCAGATCCCGCACGATGGCGGTGGTCAGCGCGCCCGGCTGCTTGACCGCGATGCCCTCGGCGATGGTCTGGGGCGCGATGCGCGGCCGGGGCACCGGCAGGCCCTTCACCAGGTCGTACATCGCCGGATAAAGCTCGGTCTGCGCGCCGAAGATTTCGATGCCGGGCTTGATGCCCTTGGCGGCGATGGCGCAGCCGGAAATCAACCCGCCGCCGCCAATCGGCACGATCAGCGCATCCAGATGCGGCACATCCTCCAGCATCTCCAACGCCAGCGTGCCCTGGCCCGCGATCACCAGCGGATCGTCATAGGGATGGATGAAGGTCAGGCCCTGTTCGCCCGCGATGCGGCGCGCCTCGGCATCGGCCTCGATCAGGTCCTTGCCGTGCAGGATCACGGTCGCCCCGAAATCGCGGGTATGCTTGACCTTGTTGAAGGGCGTGGCTTCCGGCATCACGATGGTGGCGGGAATGCCCAGCCGCCCGGCATGATAGGCGACGCCCTGGGCATGATTGCCCGCGCTCATCGCCGCTACGCCGCGCTTGCGCTCATCGCCGGTCAGCGACAGCAGCCGGTTCAGCGCCCCGCGCTCCTTGAACGAGGCGGTGAACTGGCGGTTCTCGAATTTCAGCCAGACCTCGCAGCCCGCAATGTCCGACAGGGTGCGCGAATGGCGCGTCGGTGTGCGCACCAGCGCGGGCAGGATGGCGGCGGAAGCGCGCTGGATATCGGCGAGGGTGGGGGCGGCGGTCACGGTGGCACCTCATAAATCATCGGTGCCTTGGCCGGGCGCAAGGCGCTGTCGCGCGCCCGGCCTCGGCATTCATAACCGCTTGCATCGCAAGCGGTTATGAATGGTAGCAGCGGCAGGATTTGAACCTGCGACCAAAGGATTATGATTCCCCTACTCTACCACTGAGCTACGCTGCCAAACCGGGGTGCGGCCGCCTGGGCGGTCCGGGCGCGGGATGTAGGCTGGGTGCCCCGCCCTGTCAAGATAAGGGCAAAAACCGCCCGAAATCAGGCCGCCTGGGTGAGGGATTGTGCCGTGATCCAGCCGCCGCCCAGAACCCGGCTGCCGCCTTCTTCATAAAAGACGCAGGCCTGGCCGGGCGCGATGGCGTCCTCGGGCGCGGCCAGTTCCACCCGCGCCCCGCCATCCGCCAGCGGCGTGACGGTGGCGGCCACCGGCGGGCGCATGGAGCGCACCTTCACCCGGCAGGCGAAGGGCGCGTCGCTGCCCGCCAGCCAGTTCACATCGCGCAGGGTGATGGTGGAAGACCCCAGGCTTTCGCGCGGCCCCACCACCACGCGGGCATTCACCGGGTCCAGCCGCACCACGAACAGCGGCTCGGCATTGCCCGACAGGCCCAACCCCTTGCGCTGGCCCACCGTGAAATTGACGATGCCGTCATGGCGGCCCAGCACCGCGCCCGACAGGTCCACGATCTCGCCGGCGCGGGCGGCATCGGGCCTGATGCGGTTGACGATGTTTGTATAGCGCCCCTGCGGCACGAAGCAGATGTCCTGGCTGTCGGGCTTGGCGGCATTGACCAGTCCCAGCTCGGCGGCGATGGCCCGCACCTGCGGCTTTTCCATGTCGCCCAGCGGAAAGCGCAGGAAATCCAGTTGCGCCTGGGTGGTGGCGAACAAAAAATAGCTCTGGTCGCGGGCGGCGTCGGCCGCGGCATGCAGTTCCGCGCGCGCCGCCCCCTCGACACGGCGCACATAATGGCCGGTGGCCATCGCCTCCGCGCCCAGTTCGCGCGCGGTGTCCAGCAGGTCGGCGAACTTCACTTTCTGGTTGCACGAGACACAGGGAATGGGCGTCTCGCCCTGGGCATAGCTGCCCGCGAACGTCTCGATCACAGCCTTGCGGAAGCGGCTTTCGTAATCCAGCACATAATGCGGGATGCCCAGATTCTCCGCCACGCGCCGGGCATCATAGATGTCCGACCCGGCGCAGCAGGCGCCCTTGCGCTGCGGCTGGGCGGTGGAGGCATAGAGCTGGAGCGTGATGCCGATCACCTCATGGCCCTGCTTTTTGAGCAGGGCGGCGGTGACGGAGGAATCCACCCCGCCGGACATGGCCACGACAATGCGGGACTTGGCGCTCATGGCGGCGATATAGGCGAAAAGCCGCCAAAACCGCAAGAAAGCCCCGGAAAATCCCGGTTTCCCGCCCTTATTGGGGCATGTAGTTCAGCAGCGAAAGCTGGTGCAGGGTCGAGGTCACCGCCAGCGAGGCCTGAAGCTGGGTCTGGTTCAGCGAAAGCTGGGTCGCCGCCTCGGCCATGTTGGTGTCCTGGATGCCCGACACGAAGCCCTTGTAGAGGGTGTCCATCGAAGTCTGGTGGGTCTGGGAGTCGGTCAGCCGGTTGGAGACATAACCGTTGGCGGCCGACACGGCATGCAGGTCGGTGGCGGTCGTGGTCAGGGTGGCGATGGCCCCGCTGAGAAAACCGTTCTGCGCCGCCGACAGGCTGGTGGCGGCATCCAGGTTGCCGCTGCCGCCCACATCGAAGGCGGCGATGTCCTTCAGCGCCTGCATCAGACCGGCCCCGACATCCGAGGCGGTGAGGCCGTAGGAGACGTTGACGCCGTCGGCGACCTGCACCGACTTCTTCAGGTCGCCATTGGCGAAGGCGCCCGCGAGGGAGGGCAGCGCCTGAAGATCGGCCAGGCTGGTGACGGTGACGGGCGCAACGCCGGTCTTGCCGCCGGCATAGATATAGTCGCCATTGGCGTCCTTGGAATTGAGGATGCCGCTGGCCTGGTCGAAGATGCTGCGAACCTGCGCCATCAGGGTGGAAGCGTCGTTGTTGGCGACCGCATCGCTGACCGCCTTTTTCAGCTTGGCGGCAAGGTCGGCCAGGCTGGTCAGGTGGGTGTCCTGAAGATCGGTCTGGGTGACGGCGAACTTGGTGGCGGTGGCATAGGCATTGTTGCGGGCATTGGCCGCGATGGTGGCGGTCAGCACCTGGGTCTGGTTGCCGAAACCGGCATAGCTGTTGGCGTTCTTGCCCGAGGCGATCTTTTCCTGGGTCTTGTCCAGCGCGCTGCCCGCATTCTGGATCTGGCTGAGGAAATAGGCGGTCTGGGCGCTGGTGGCGACGCGATCAATGCTCATGGCGAGGGTCCTTACGGCAGTTCGAGCAGGGTCTGGTACATCTTGTCCACCATGGTCAGGATGCGCGCGCCTGCGGCATAGGCCTGCTGGTAGGAGGTCAGCGCCATCAGTTCCTCATCGAGGCTGACGCCGGTGTGCGAGGTCAGGCGCGACTGCGCCTCGGCATAGCGGTCACTCTGCGTCACCTGGGCGGCGGTGACGGCGTTCGAGCGGGTCGAGACATTCTGGTAGAAGGTGGCCGCATAGTCCGACAAAGTGGACACCTGGCCCGCCACGCCGCCCGCCGACTTGAAGGTCATGCTCTTGGTGATCAGGTTCTGCAGCGCGATGGCGCCGGAATTGTCGCCGCCCGAAAGAATGGTATCGCCCACGACACTGGTGGCGGTGATGGCGGGTGTGGCAAAGCCGATGCGCGCGGGATTGGCCGTCACCGCCGGAGTGACGGAAAAGCCTTGGGCCTGCATCGCCTGCGCGCTCGCGCCCAGGCCGAAGATCTGGCTGAAGCTCTGGCCGGTGGTGCCGCGCGCGGTGGTGTCGTTGGTGACGTTCAGCGTGTAGTCCGAATAAAGCGCGCTGTTCTGGCTGGTGATCGAGCCGTCCGCGTTCAGCGTCAGGCTGGCGGAACCACCCAGCGCGGTATTCAGCGCGGTGACGATGTCGCCGACCGTCTGGCCGGTGGTGGTGGTGATGCTGACATTGCGGACGATATCGCCGTCCGGCCCCTTGAGCTGGAGGGTGATCTTGCCGCCCGCCGCCAGGCCGCTGGCGTCGCCGGCTGAAAGGCCCGTGGCGGTGACCGACGGCATCTGCGACTGGAAGACATCGTTCAGCCCGAAGAACTGCGAGAATCCGGCACCGCCCCGCGAAGACGGCGTGGTGGCGTCATCTTGTACGATGATGCCGTTGCCGCCGCTGGCCGAGATGGACAGCTTGCCGTCCACGAAGCTGGCCGACCCGTTGCCGCCCAGCGCCGTGTTCAGCGCCGCGGCGAAACCGCCGACGGTGCCGCCGGCGCTGACGGGCGCGCCGCCATCCACCGACAGGAAGCTGGGCGGGCCGAAATTGACGTCAATGCGCGACACCAGCGTGCCGTCCTGGCCGGTGACGGCGATGGTGGTCTTGCCGGTGAAGTTCAGGGCGTCGCCGCCCAAAAGGCCGGTGTTGCGGCCCGACAGCGATGTCGGCGGCGGGAAGGCGGCGTTGGCATTGGCCTGGGCGTTGAACGCCTGGGCGGTCTGCTGGGCCAGGTTGCCCAGCGTCTGGGACAGCCCGCCCAGCACCTGATCGCGCATGTCGATCAGGCCCTTGAGCGAACCGCTCGCCAGGTGCGGGTCCAGCGCCTGGGGGGCGCCCAGCGCCGCACCCGTCGCCGGATTGATGTCCTGCACCGTGATATTGCCATAAGAACCGTTCTGCGCGCCGCCGGTATAGGAGAGCTGCGCATAGGTGTTGCTCACCAGGTTGACGCCATCGGCGGTGGCGACGATGACGCTGCCGTCCGGCTGCTGGGTGGTGCGGATGCCCAGCGTTTCGGACAGCGTGCCCAGGGCGGTGTCGCGCTGATCCAGCAGGCCGGAGGCGGTATCGCCATTCACCGTGGCATTGCGGATCTGCTGATTCAGTTCAAATACCTGCTTGAGCAGGATGTTGGTGGAGCTGATGGCGCCCACCACCTGCTGGTCGGTCTGGCCCTGCATCTGCGAGATGGTGGAGAAGACCGAGGAGAAATTGCCCGCCAGGTTGTTCAGGGCGTTCATCACCGCCGTGCGGCTGGCCGAGGAGGTCGGCGCCTGCGAGGCGGTGGCGAAGGCGGCGGACAGGTTAGTCAGGCCGGTGGCCAGCGACTGGTTGTCGCCCGGCGCGCCCAGCAGGCCGTTAAGCTGGCTGAACAGGCTGCCCATGGTGCTGTACTGGGCATTGGCGCCACCCGCCGACAGCATCTCCTGCATCAGGAACTGGCTGGCGACACGCTGCACGCTGGCGATGTTCACGCCCATCAGCTGGCCGCCGACCGACAGGGTCTGCTGGTTCACGACGCGGCGCGCATAGCCCGCCGTGTTGAGATTGGAGACGTTGTTGGCGACCACGCCCAGCGCGGCGCTGTTGGTCTTCAGCGCGCTGATGGCAGTGCCGGCGATTCCGTTCAGGCTCACGGCGTGGTCCGAATGCTTTTGTTCCGCCAGACTTGTCGCAAGCCCCATGCCATATTTTGTGCGCGATTTTTCCGGGCTTTTGGCGGCTTTCCGCATCATCTGCACGGACGGCAGCAGGCGGCAGAGTTTGCCGCACCGGCAATCCATGCCTGTCCTTTTGTGCAGCCGCGCCCCGCGCCCACGCCGGAAAATCCCGTGAAATCCGCGCTTTTGCGACTGGCCCGGCGCTTGCGATGGGGTTTTGCGGATCATCACGGACCTGCCTGTGCACGCCATAGCGACATCCCAGTCTTCGGTCTCCGGCCCCGCGCCGGTGGGCGGCGGCCTGCGCGACAAGGACAAGACAGCGAAGGACGATGCGTCGTTCGAGGCGCTGGTGACCTCCGCGCAGCAGGACGAGCGCATGGAGACCCGCCGGGACGACGGCAAGGCCGAATCCACGTCCCCGTCCGTTCAGGCGCACAAGACTGAGCAGGAAAAAGCCGGACGCCAGCCGGATGAGGATGCCGGATCGGATGATACGGCGGCAGACCTGCGCGATGCCGCGCTGGCCACCCCCGCACCGGATGCGGCGGCCGAAAAGCCCCGTGCCCCGGCTTCGCTGGATGGGACGGCGCGGACTGCGCCGCCGGAGACGGTTGTCACAACCGCCCTGTCCGCTTCTGAAGGCGCTGCTTCTGTGCAGGCTGGCGCCGGACAGGCCACGCAGCCGCAGGATCAGGCCATGCAGGCCGCGCTGGCGGCCAGCACCGATTCCAGGGCATCCACACCGGCGGATGCCACCACCGATAAAAAGACGAACGGCGTTCAGGCATCCGGACACCATGCCGAACAGCGTTCGGCAGCGGCGGATGCCATGCCCGGCGATAGGCCGGTGGAACAGGCTAAGGCCCTGACCGATCAGGGTCAGGACCAGGCGCAGCGGGATGGCGATAGCGCCCCCAAGCCGGATCAGGCCACGCAGGCCGGCGAAGCCAGGTCCCAGGCCGATGCACAGGCCCGAGCCGAGACGAAAGACGCGGGCATCAAGCCGCTGCTGGAAACCGCCCGCGCCGAAATGATGCCGGACACAGCGCCCCGCCCGCAGTCTCCTGCGCCCGCCACCAACATGGCCGTCAGCGGTCTTGTCGGCAGCCTGGATGCGGGCACGCCCGTACAGACATCAACAGCGGCAGCCGTCCAGCATGTGCAGGTGACGGCGCAGGACGAGGCCGCGCCCGACCTGCCCCGGCTGGCGGTGGACATCACCGCCCGGTCGCAGGGCGGCGCCAAGCAGTTCGACATCCGCCTCGATCCGCCCGAGCTGGGCCGCGTCGAGGTCCGCCTGTCCATCGACCATGACGGCAAGACCAGCGCCCATCTGACCGCCGAACAGCCGCGCACCCTGGACCTGCTGCAGCGGGATTCGATGCTGCTGGCCCGCGCCCTGCGCGATGCGGGCCTGGACGTGTCGCAGGACAATCTGAACTTCTCGCTGCGCCAGCAGGCGCAGGACAGTGGCCACAATCTCGCGGGCCATCACGGGCAGGGCCAGGATCAGGGACGCGGTTCGCGCGGCCTGCCGCTGGCCGCCAGCCGCACCATCGAAGCTACAGCCACCAGCGCCGCCTGGCGCGCGCCGTCCGACGGACGGCTGGACATCCGGGTTTAAGGACCAAGCACCATGACCACACCCGTCACCGGCAACAATGCGATGAGCCAGCTCTCAGGAAACTTCAACACCTTCCTGACGCTGCTCACCTCGCAGCTCAAGAACCAGGATCCCACCAGCCCGATGGATTCCAACGCTTTCACCCAGCAGCTGGTGATGTACAGCCAGGTCGAGCAGCAGATTCAGAGCAACGACAATCTCAAGACGCTGATCGCGCAGGGCAGCAGCAATGCCGCGACCATGGCGACATCCTATCTGGGCAAGCGCGTCTCGATCCTCAACGGCCAGGCTTCGCTGTCGGGCGGCGAGGCCAACTGGACCTACAATATGAGCGGCGCGGCCACCGCCAGCACGCTGACCATTACCGACGCCAACGGCAAGATCGTCTATGTCGGTGACGCCGAAAAGACCGCCGGAAACCACCAGTTCACCTGGGACGGCAAGGACAATATCGGCAATGCGCTTTCCGACGGCAGCTACAAGCTGACCGTCACCGCGCGGGACGCCGCCGGCAACACGGTCGAAACCGCCGTGGCCAGCGCGGGCGTGGTGAGCCAGATCGACATGACCGCATCTCCGCCCAAGCTGGTGCTGGGCAACATGCAGATTGATCTCGGCGATGTCGCCGCGATCGCCAACTGACGGATTACAGGACCCTTTTATTGAACCCGATGGGCGCAGAAGCACCCGTCAACCTCAAGCGGACCCGGCCGAACGCCCCTCCGTCCGCCCTGAAGGAAATGTGACATGAGTCTCTACGGAGCCCTGAACATCGGCGTCGCCGGCCTTGCCGCAAACAGCACCGCGCTGGCCGCCACCTCGTCCAACATCGCCAACGTCAACACCGTCGGCTACAAGAACCAGACGGTCAACTTCTCGACCTTCCTGAATTCGCCCGGCCTGGTGGGCAATTCTTCGGCCGGCGTCACCTCGGTGATCGGCCAGGACGTCACCACCCAGGGCCTGCCGATGGCCACCTCCTCGGCCACCGATCTCAGCATTTCCGGCAACGGCTTCTTCGTCGTGGCGCCCAGCACCTCCGCCACCACGCAGCAGATGTACACCCGCGCCGGCAGCTTCATTCCGGACGAAAACGGCAACCTGAAGAACGCTTCGGGCCTCTACCTGCTGGGCTGGAAGCTGGACGCCAACGGCAAGATCCCGACCAACACCTCCAACCTGTCGCTGGTGAACGTCTCCACCATGGCGGGCAAGGCGGAAGCCACCACCGAAATGGGCATCCGCGCCAATCTTCAGTCCAGTTCCACGGCGGTACCCGCTTATACCGCGGGCGACATGGCGTCCGGCACGGTGGAGCCCACCTTCCAGCGCACCCTGAACATCTATGACAGCCAGGGCGGCAGCCGCCCCATCACCATGTCCTTCGTGAAGACCGGCGCCAACACCTGGGCCTATGAAGCCTCCTATGCGGGCGACGCGGCTGACATCTCCTCCGCCAACCCGCTGACCAGCGGCACGGTCACCTTCAACACCAACGGCTCGCTGGCCAATGTCAACGGCGCGACCCCCGCGGCGGGCAAGTTCAACCTCACCCTGCCCTGGGCGGCCTCGACCGGCCTGGCATCGCAGACCGTGTCGGTGGACCTGGGCGCGATCGGCGGCACCTCCGGCCTGTCGCAGTTCGACCGCGCCTCCTCGCTGGACGGCACTTCGGTCAACGGCTCGACCTTCGGCAGCATCACCGGCGTGACCGTGGCCAAGGACGGCACCGTGACGGCGCAGTTCTCCAACGGCCTGTCGCAGAATGTCTACAAGGTGCCGGTGGCGACCTTCACCAATCCCGACGGCCTGGGCCAGGTGAACGGCAACGCCTATGTCGCCACCAAGGGTTCGGGCAGCGCCAATATCAACGAAGCCAATTCCGGCAGCGCCGGCGGCATCGCCGCCCAGTCGCTGGAAGGCTCCACCGTGGATCTGGCGACCGAGTTCACCAATCTGATCACCACGCAGCGCGCCTATTCCGCCTCGGCGCGCATCATCACCACCGCCGATCAGATGCTGCAGCAGCTCGAACGTCTGCCGAGCTAAAACGGGACACGGGAAAGGCCCGTGAAACGGGCCTTTCCCGCATCATGCGCGCAATTTGAAGGCCGGTTTTATGCCTTCGTTTACCACGGTTCTTGGCCCTTTTTAAACGCGGGGCCGCGTAGTTTCGCCGTGGAGAGTGTTGGGAGTTTTATCATGGAAGAGCGCAAAGGACGCGTGAGCTATGTCATCGGCCCCGATGGGTCGCCGCTGACGCTCGCCGATCTGCCGCCGCCCTCGACGCGCCGCTGGGTCATCCGCCGCAAGGCCGAGGTCGTGGCCGCGGTGCGGGGCGGCCTTTTGAGCCTCGACGACGCCTGCAAGCGCTATACGCTGACGGTGGAGGAATTCCTCGCCTGGCAGCATGCGATCGACCGCTTCGGCCTGGCCGGGCTTCGCGCCACCCGCGTGCAGCAGTATCGCAACTGACGGATTGGGCGCCCGCGCAATGCGCGGGCGCCACAACCGCCCGCCGCCTTTCCCGGCCATTCGTAAACGGGCGGTTAAGCAAGATGGCCTGCGCGACATCTGGTCCGGGCATTTTCCCTTAAGCCAAATTTTACCGTAAGGGCGGCAATGTTTGCCTAGCAGCGGCACGGAGGTTTCCCCGTGTCTCTTCCAGGAGGACATCTTGCCCGAGTTCTTTAAAGCGGTTGGTGCGGCCCGGTTCGGCGTGATGGCCGGCGTGGCCGCCGTTCTCACCGCCTTCTTCCTCTATATCGCGGGCGCGCTGACCGAAGCGCCCAAGACCATCCTGTTCTCCGGGCTGGAATCGCGCGATGCCGCCGCCGTGTCGACCAAGCTGGACTCCATGGCGGTCAAGTATGACGTCAAGGACGGCGGCACCATCCTGGTCCCCGCCGACCAGGTGACCAAGCTGCGCATGGCGCTGGCGCAGGACAACCTGCCCGCCGCGGGCGTCGGCTACGAGATTTTCGACAAGACCGACACCTTCGGCACCACCGCCTTCGTCCAGAACATCAATCACCTGCGCGCCCTGGAAGGCGAGCTGTCGCGTTCGATCCAGACCATCGAGGGCGTGGAAACCGCCCGCGTCCATCTGGTGATCCCCGAGCGCCAGGTCTTCGCCCAGCAGGAACAGCCCCCCACCGCCTCGGTGGTGCTCAAGACGCGCCGCCGCATGGACAAGGGCCAGGTCCAGGCCATCCAGCACATGGTGGCCGCCGCCGTGGCCTCGCTGGGCGCCGACCGCGTCGCCATCGTGGACGATCGCGGCAACCTGCTGGCGGGTGGCGACAAGTCCGGCTCCATGGCCCGCGACCAGGAGGAAGATACCTCCAATTACGAAAGCAGCCTGCGCGGCCGCATTGAATCCATCGTCGCCTCGGTGGTCGGGGCGGGCCATGTGCAGGTCCAGGTCGCCGCCGACATCAATTACAACCGCACCCAGACCACCTCCGAGACCTTCGATCCCGACAGCAAGGTGGCGCGCTCGACCCAGACGGTGGAGCGCAACGCCTCCGACACCTCCGGCGGCGGCAATGCCGTGTCCGTCGCCAACGCCCTGCCGGGCGGCGCGGCGGCGGGCGGCGGCGAAACCAGCCGCAACAATTCCGGCTCCACCGAGGAAACCGTCAATTACGAAATCTCCAAGACGGTGAAGACCTCCACCGTGGATGGCGGCGAAATCAAGAAGCTGTCGGTCGCGGTCGTGGTGGACGGCAGCACCACCGGCGAAGGCGCCGGAACCTACATGCCGCGCAGCGCCGCCGAAATGGCCCAGATCACCGCCCTGGTGAAGTCGGCGATGGGCTTCGACCAGGCGCGCGGCGACCAGGTGCAGGTCACCAACATGCAGTTCGCCCGCCTGCCCACCGGCGACGGCACCGAAGCGGCCGCGCCGCTGCTGGGCCTGGATGCCGGCTACTGGTTCAAGATCATCGAGGCCGCCATCCTGTGCCTGACGGCGCTGCTGATCGGCCTGTTCGTCGCCCGCCCCCTGATCAACCGCATGTTCGCGGCCCAGACTGCGGCCCAGCCCGGCGGCCCCACCGCCCTGGCCCATGCCTCGCCCGTCGCGGGCGCCCTGCCCGCACCGGGCGCCGCGATGGCCGATGCCGCAT
>DASTMN010000122.1:0-1524 GCA_035714165.1 Rhizomicrobium sp. | reverse complement strand
GATTTCGCGCTGCTGGTGGACGGGCTGGAAGCCGAGCGCGAGCAGGGCATCACCATTGATGTCGCCTATCGCTTCTTCGCCACCGACAAGCGCAAGTTCATCGTTGCCGATACGCCCGGCCACGAACAATATACCCGCAATATGGCGACCGGCGCGTCCAACAGCGACCTGGCCGTTATCCTGATTGATGCGCGCAAGGGCGTGCTGACCCAGACCCGCCGCCATGCCTATATCGCCAGCCTGCTGGGCATCCGCCATATCGTGCTGGCGGTGAACAAGATTGACCTGGTGGATTACAGCCAGACGATCTTTGACGAGATCGTTGCCGATTTCCGCGCCTTCTCGGCCAAGCTGAATTTCGCCAGCCAGGTGGCGATTCCGCTGTCGGCGCGTTTCGGCGTCAATGTGATGGAAAAGAGCGGCGAGACGCCCTGGTACACCGGGCCCGCGCTGCTGGCGCATCTGGAAACGGTGGATGTGGATAGCGGCTTGGCCGACAAGCCCTTCCGCCTGCCGGTCCAGTGGGTCAACCGTCCCAACCTCGATTTCCGCGGCTTCTCCGGCACCATCGCGGGCGGTCGCATCAAGCCCGGCGATGCCGTCACGGTCGCCAAGTCGGGCAAGACCAGCACCGTCACCCGCATCGTCACCATGGATGGTGACCGGCCTGAGGCGGTGGCGGGCGACGCCGTCACCCTGACGCTGGCGGATGAGGTGGATATCTCCCGTGGCGATGTCTTGGCCGCACCGGATTCGCGCCCCAGCGTGTCGGACCAGTTCGCCGCACACCTGCTCTGGATGGCCGAAGAGGAACTGCTGCCGGGCCGCCAGTACCTGCTCAAGATGGGCACCGCCACCGTGCCGGTCTCGGTCAGCGAACTGAAGCACAAGGTGGATGTGAATACGCTGGATCATCTGGCGGGCAAGACGCTGGCGCTGAACGAAGTCGGCTACGGCAATTTCGCGCTGGCCCAGCCGCTGGCCTTTGATCCGTACGAGGACAATCGCGACACCGGCGGATTTATCCTGATCGACCGTTTCACCAACGCCACGGTGGGTGCGGGCATGGTGGATTTCTCGCTGATGCGGGCCACCAACGTGCACTGGCAGGCGCTGGATGTGAACAAGCAGGCCCGCGCCACCATGAAGAGCCAGAAGCCGGTCATCTTGTGGTTCACCGGCCTGTCGGGTTCGGGCAAGTCCACCATCGCCAATCTGGTGGAAAAGATTCTGGCCGCAGAGGGCAAGCACACCTATCTGCTGGACGGCGACAATGTCCGCCACGGGCTGAACAAGGATTTGGGCTTCACCGATGCCGACCGGGTGGAGAATATCCGCCGTGTCGCCGAGGCGGCCAAGCTGTTCGTGGATGCCGGGCTGATCGTGCTGACCGCCTTCATCTCGCCTTTCCGCTCCGAGCGCCGGATGGCGCGGGAGCTGGTGGGCGAGGGTGAATTCCTTGAGGTCTTTGTGGATACCCCCATCGAGGTCTGCATGCAGCGCGACCCCAAGGGGCTTTACGAG